>NZ_JBFAWU010000039.1:0-40261 GCF_040680455.1 Streptomyces sp. NPDC052052
AGCACCGCGGTGTATGTGACACTGGTCGGCACGTGAGGCCCCTCGGTCGGATCTTTCTGTCGCAAGATCGTTCCTACCAGCGGCCTTACAGCTGCACGTACTTGGAGGCGGCAGGGGCACAGCAGCCCAGCGATCACAGCAAGCAACGACCGGTTACCGGGAAAGGCTCACTGTGACCCCGCCCAACCAGTGTCCAGGAATGCTCACTCGCCGAGAACAACAGTGCGCTGCGCCGAGAAGTCGCCCCACTTCCCGTCCGGCAGCTTGGCGCGGATCTTCATCGAGTAGCGGGTGCCGCGCGGGTCGCCGACGGTGAGCCGGTAGCTCGCCCGCCCTTGGGGCGGCGTGGAACCCCACACGATCGTGGTGGTCAGGCGGCCGTTCATGAAGAGCTGGTACGCGGGGATCGCCCCGCCCGTATCGGGCTGTTCCCAGTCCAGGTGGATGGCGTACTCCTTGCCCTGGACGCGGTTGGTGATCCGCAGGTCGGTGGGGGCGGTACTGGCCGGCGCGCCCGGTGCCGAGGCGGTGGTGAGATCGAGGACGTTGCTGTCCGGCGAGGAGGTGTCGGCGGCGTCGCGGGCGCGGACGGTGAAGGTGTAGACGGTGCCGGGGCGCAGTCCGGTCAGGTGCGCGGTGGTCTGTGTGCCGGGGACGCTGTGGATGCGGGTGTCCTCCTGGTAGATGTCGTACGCGGTGACGCCGACGTCGTCCGTCGATCGCCCCCAGGAGAGGTTCGCCGCCCGGCTGCCGTCCGCTGAGCCGCGCAGTTTCGCCGGACGAGTCGGCGGCCCGTGGTCGGCAGGGGTCGGGGCCGGTGTGGTGACGGTGGCGGCGGCACTTGGCGCGGAGAGGTTACCGGCGGCGTCGCGGGCGCGAACGGTGAAGCTGTAGGAGGTCGAGGCGGTCAGCCCATCGATGTCCGTCATGACCGTGGTCGCCGCAACGGACTTCACCTTCTCACCCTTTCGGTAGACCTCGTATCCGGTGACCGCCTTGTTGTCGATAGCGGGCTCCCACATCACGTGCACGGAGGTGGCGCTGCCCGCCTGTGCAGTCACATGGCGCGGCATCGTGGGGCTGCGGGTGTCGGCTTCGGGGGCGGACGAACAGGCGGTGAGTGCGGCAAGAAGAAGAACGGTGTAACAGGCCAACGCGGCGGTTGCGTGGGGGCGTTGCACGGTTGCGCCTTCCCTTGGACGGTCAATGGTCCAGACCTGTATCGCATGGCGCGGCGGGCACCGGCAAGAGGAGGGATCGGAACGTTCCGCAATATGCCGGTGTGCGCAGGCGGTTCGTCGACGGTGACGGAGGTGACGTACGGTCGGCTGATGCTGTGCATGCGTGGGGTGGTGCTGCCGGAGCGCGAGGAGCGCGAGTTCTGGATCGACGGCCAGGTGCTGCGCGCCGGAAGACCGCCGGGCGGACGCGCGGGCCGGGAGGCGGAGACGATCGTCGACGGCGGCTGGCTGCTGCCCGGCCTCGTCGACGTACACACGCATCCCGGGGCGCTGGAGCCGGGTACCCCGTTCGACGAGGAGCTTCTGCGCAGGCAACTGGGCGAGCACCGGAACGCCGGAGTGCTCGCGGTGCGCACCCCCGGTACGGCGCAGCGGATGCCCGCGTGGGTGGAGAAGGACCCCGACCTGCCGCACGTCGTCTCGGCGGGACGGTGGCTGGCCACGCCCGGCCGGTTCTTCCCCGGGGCCGGACGGGACGTCAGCGAGGCCGAGTTGGTGCGCGCGGCCGTCGAGGAAGCGCGCGCCTCGTCGGGGTGGTGCAAGGTCATCGGTGACTGGCGTCTGGACGAACCCGCCGTGCCCTTGCCGCTGTTGACCGCGGTGGCGGAGGCGGTGCACGCGGTCGGCGGCAAGGTCGCGGTGCACTGCCAGACCGCCGAAGGTGCGCGTCATGCCGTCCTGGCGGGGGTCGACAGCCTGGAGCACGGCATGCATCTGGATCCGGCGCTGCTGGACCGGATGGCCGCACAGGGAACGGCGTTCGTCCCGACGCTGAGCGCCTTCGGTGCGAACGCGGACGCAATGCGCGCGCGGGAGCCGAGCGTGCGACGTGATCTTTGGCTGGCCGGCTGGGACGCGATGCCCGGCACCGTGCGCGCCGCCCACGAGGCGGGGGTGTCGGTGCTGGCGGGGACGGACTCCTTCCCGTGCGGGACGGTCGGCGGTGAGATGGACTGGCTGGTGCGGGCCGGGATTCCGGCCGAGGTGGCACTGGGTGCGGCGTCCTGGACGGCGAGGTCCTGGCTGGGCCTGCCGGGCCTCGTGGACGGCGCCCCCGCCGACCTCGTCGCCTACACCACTGACCCGACCCTGGACCCGGGCGCGCTCGGCCGCCCGAGCCGGATCGTGCTCCGCGGACGCGTCGTGCGCTGAGCGATGAGTTCCGGCCGTCTGGGGGGCGCGCCCCGCGGCACTCCCGCCCCGGCGGCCGAAGACCCGGATCTCCGGGGCCATGGGATTCGGGTGAGGGAAGATCCGCCACGCCCGGCGCTGGGACCCCACTCCCGCACCAGCCACACATCCGGCACTTCGCCCCGCCGTAGGGCGCGACGCCTGCCATGATCCCGTCATGCGCACACAGATCACACCGGCCGGAGTGGCCGACATCCACCAGGTTCTCGCTGATCACCACCGATACTGGAGAGACCGCGACCTCAGGTCCCTGCACCTTCTGGCCCTGGTGCAGGAGTTCCGTGAAACGTGTCTGGTCGCCCGAGCCGAGGACGGAATCCACGGGTACGTCATCGGGTTCGTCACCCCGGCCGGCATCGGTTACGTACACCTGATCGCTACCCGGGACGACGCCCGCGGCGCCGGTCTCGGGCGCCGCCTGTATGCGGCATTCGCCGACGCCGCCCGTCGCCACGGGGCGCTGAGCCTGAAGGCGATCACGTCTCTCGGAAACACCGGCTCGATCGCATTCCATCGCCGCCTCGGCTTCGACGCGAGGACCGTCGATGACTACAACGGCCCCGGCCAAGCCATGGTCGTCCTTCATCGCAGTCTGCCGTTCGACGCAGTGCGGCCCTGAGCGACCAGCCTCTCCCCCCTCCCCCGTCACCGGCAATCGCTCCCAAGGTCGTCAGGACTTCACCGCAGGCCGGATCATCGCCGCTGCTGCGCCCCCGTGCGGCCGGCGTGGATCTCGCGGACCCGAGCCCCGATTCCTCCATGTACGGGGTCGGCGACACGCGACAAGGCCATCGCATCCAGACAGCCGTTGCCATGGAGCAGCGCGTTGGCGCCGGCCATGTGATCCACCGCCGCATCTGCTGCCCCCCTGACGCTGTCGGCCAGGATGAGGCCGACCTGGGCAGCCACATTCGCGAGGGCCGTTTGAGAAGCCTCTCCGGCTTGCTCCCGCCGCTCTTCCGCCGACGTGTCAAGGCAGTTCGTGTCTCTCAGGTGCACGTGGTTGCGAACGGCACTTGAGTAGTCGATCAGTTTTTCCGCAGCCTCACGCAGCAACTGGTTGAACTCCACCAGATGCTGCATCTCGAACTCCTCGCTCCGCAGCCTGAGCGCGTCTGCGGCGTCGCCGGCCTTGTCCTTCCGCTGCCGCCGGTACGCGAGCCACCCGTTGAGTTGCGTCGCCAAGCCCCCGAGAAAGAAGGCTGCGATGCCCCACCAGAACGTCCACCCCTCCATGCGCGGGAGTGTACGCACCCGCCCCTCGTACTGGCGGACGTGCACATCTCCAGTAACCGATCACGTACGCGCAAGGTGCCGTCATGCCGGCACCTTGTCCAGGAAGCCGTGGACGTCCTGGATTCGGCCCGACTCGTCCAGTACCAGGACGTCGAATCCGATCACCAGCGGCTCGGCCCCCTCCGGGCCCAGGCCCCAGCGAAAACGGACCTGGCGATGGTGGGCGTCGGCCTCGCCGACCTGGGTGAACACGAACCCGGGGAACTGTGCCTGGACACCGTCGACGACCGCCGTGATCCCCTCATGGCCGGCGACCTCGGCCATCGGGTCGGTGTACGTCGCCTCGGGCGACCAGTGCGTGGAGAGCAACGTCGCCCGCTCGTCGCCGGTCGCGTTCCACGTGGCCAGGTACTGCTGAACGACGGTCTTCGTCATCATTTTCTCCCGTTCGTCTCGATCGGCTGATGTCCAGCATCCTGACCCGGGTCCGGCCGGCCGAGCCATGACCTCAGAGGTCATGGCCACCTGGACACGACCCCCTAAGCCAGGCGGGACCGGCGCGGCCCGGGCTAATCTGGTTAGGGACGGGCGGAGTTGGGTCTCCCGGGGCCGCCCGCCACATCGGAGTCGGGAGGACGGATGTTGACCGAGTCACTGACGGCGCTCGCCGGCGCGGGGGCCAGCGCGCTGATCGGAGCCATGACCACCGACCTGTGGCAGGGCGCCCGCGGCGGGGTCGTCCGACTCTTCGGGCGGGGCGGCGAGGACCGCGGGGAGGCGATCGGCGCGCAGCTCGACGAGGACGCCGTCCTCGTCGTCCGTGCCGAGCCGGCCGGCGCGGACGAGATCCGGGCCGAGCTGCTGCCCGTATGGCGTCGGCGGCTGCTCCTATTGCTGGAGGAACACCCCGACTCCGAGGGCGAGTTGCGCGAACTCGTCGCCCGCGTACAGGACGGCCTGCCTGCCGGACGCCAGGTGTGGACGCAGTCGAACACCGCCCGCGACCACGGCACCCTCTTCGCCGTGCAGGGCGGCAGCCTGCACTACCACCAGGCGGCCGAGGGGCAGGTGCCACCGCCCGCCGACGAAGACGGCGCGGACGGGACCGGCTGACCGTGGACCTCCCCGACGAGGTCCACCAGCAGGTCCGTGCCGTCGCCGGCTTCGCCTACGGCGCGGTCGGCGCCGACATCCACGTCTTCGGCGACGGCACCCCCGTCTACCTGCTGTACGCCCGCGACCCCCACGGCGCCGCCGACGGCCTGAGGCGGGACTCCGCCTGGCTGCGCGCCCAGCCCAGCAGGATGCTCGACGCCCGAAGCGAGATCGTGGAGTTCACCGGCCGCGAGGCGGAGCTGGGCCGGCTCCGCGCGTGGCGCGATCAGCCCGCGCGGACGGCCGTGCGGTGGCTGCACGGACCCGGTGGTGCCGGGAAGTCCCGCCTCGCGGCCCGCTTCGCCGCCGAATGCGCCGACGCCGGCTGGCTCGTCGTCGACGCCGTGCACGGCACCGACAACCACCCGCCCGCCGAGGGCAGCCAGGACCTGCGCACCGACCACCGCGCCGGGGTGCTGATCCTCGTCGACTACGCCGACCGCTGGCCGGACGTCCACCTCGCCTGGCTCTTCCACAACGGCCTCCTGCGCGGTGAACTCCCCGCGCGGGTCCTGCTCATCGCCCGCTCCGTGCGGCCCTGGCCGGCCCTGCGCGCCCAGCTCGGCCGCCGGCGGCGCCCCACCGACCTCTCCGACCAGCCGCTGGACCCGCTGGCCGACGCCGGCCGCCAGGGGGAGCGCGCCCGGATGTTCGAGGCCGCCCGCCGGGGCTTCGCCGCCCACTACCCGGACCCCGCCGCCCTCGAAGCCCTCCGCCCGCCCCACGAGGACCTCGCCCGCCCCGACTTCGGGCTGACCCTCGCCGTCCACATGGCCGCGCTCACCGCCGTCGACGCCCACGCCGCCGGCCGGGAACCACCCGAGGACCTCGCCGGGATGACCGCCTACCTCCTCGACCGTGAGCACGAGAACTGGCGCCGCCCCGACGCGCGCGTCCCGGGCGCTCCGGTCGCGGACGCCGCCGCCGACGACCGCGGCGGCCTTGACCTCGCCCGTACCGTCTTCACCGCCGTCCTCACCGGCCCGATGCGCCGCGACGCCGCCCGCCCCCTGCTGGACCGCCTCCTGTTACGGACTCCGGCCGACCACGCGCTGACCGCCCACGCCGTGCACTACCCGCCCACCGACCCGGCGGCCGCCCACGTACTCGAACCGCTGCTCCCCGACCGGCTCGCCGAGGACTACCTCGCCCTCACCCTCCCCGGGAGCCCCGTCACCGGATACCCGACCGACCTGTGGTCGGTCACGGGCACCACCCGCATCCTCCAGCGCGACGGAGGAGCCGCACCCCCCTGGACCCCCCGCGCCCTCACCTTCCTCATCGCCGCCGCCGAACGCTGGCCGCACGTCGGCCCCGGCGTCCTCTTCCCGCTGCTGCGCCGCGACCCCGCCCTCGCCGTCCGGGGCGGCGGCGCCGTCCTGGCCGCGCTCGCCGCCCTCGACTCCGTGGACCTCGACGTCCTGGAGGCCGTCGAGCCGCTGGTGTCCTCGCGCGACGTACGGGTGGAGACCGGCGCCGCGGTCCTGGCCTCGCGCCTCGCCACCCACCGCCTCGAAGGGGCCACCGACCCCACGGAACGGGCCCGGCTCTTAAGGGATTTGGTCGCCGCCCACCTCAAGGCGGACCGCAGGAGCAACGCGCTGGCGCTCATGGAGGAGGTCGTACGGCTCACCCGGGAGGCCGCCCGACAGGATCCGGTACACCAGCCCGACTACGCCGAAGCCCTCCTCAACCTGGGCGGCCTCTTCATCGGGGAAATCGGCTCCGAGCGCCAGGTCGAACTCCTCCGCGAGGCCATCGAGCTGCTGGAACAGGACACGGCGGACGACGAGGTCCTGGGCTCCCTGGCCCAGGCGCACACCCAGCTCGCCTTCGCGCTCTGGCAGACCGGGGCCGCGGCGGCCGCCCACGCGTCCGTGGCCGAGGCACAGCGGCTCTTCGAGGAGATCCTGGACCGCGACCCCGGGCTGTATCTGGCCCTGGCCACGGACATGAACCGCCTGGAGATGGTGAACGGCTACCTGCTGGCCAAGTCCGGGCGCTCGGCGGAGGCCGCCGAGGGCGCCGGCCAGATGGTGGAGTTCCTGACCCAGATGGCGGGCCTCCACCCGGCCGGCTACGGGGAGGAACTCGCGGGCGGCCTGTACACCCAGAGCCTGCACCTGTGGGACGCCGGGCGGCACGCCGAATCCGTCGACGCGCTCCTGAAATCCATCCGCCTCTGCCGCCAACTCGCCGAGGTGGGCCCCCGCTTCCAGGACCTCCTCGCCGCCCGTCTCGACGACGCCGCGGCCAAGCTCATCTCCCTGGAGCGGCACGCCGAGGCCACCGCGATCGTCGAGGAGAGCCTCGCCCTGCACCGGGAGCGCCTCGCCCGCCTTCCGGACACCGCCGACGGCCGGGACGCCGCCGAAGCCGAACGCCGTGCCATCGGCACCGCGCTGCTCTACCTACGGGAGCGGCGCGGCGCCGACCGCCTGGCCTGGGGAACGCCGACCGAGATCGACGCGGTGGCCGAACGGCTCGTACGGGCCGCCGACCCGGCGGGGCTCTGGAGCCTCATGCAAGCGGTCCCCGTCACCGACGCCCTACGGATCGCCCACCGCCACCCGCCCGAGCACTGGGCCCCGCCCGAGGATCCCCGTAGTCTGGTCGCCCGGCTCACCTCACGGCGCCCCCGGCTGCGGGCCGCCGAGCGCACGGCCCGAGCCGCCGCCGAGCTGGCCATGTGGCGGCTGCCCGACCGCGGGGGCCTGGGGACGGCCGGTCCGACGGGGGCCGGCCTGCTCTCCTTCGCCCCCGGAGGTCCGGGGCGGGCGCCGGTCATGGTCCGGGAGGCGTACCTGCCCGGTGGGGCCCACCCCGACGGCGTGTTCGCCACGCGCATCGACGTGTACGACCTCCGCTCCCGCTCCGTGCTCTGGTCCGCCGACCACCGCAGGACCGGCTCCGCCGCCGTGACCTGCCTCGGCGCCGACGCGGTCGTCGCCCTGCGCACGCAGCCGTACCGGGCGGAACCGGAACTCGTCCTCTACGGGCCATGCGGGGCGGAGGTTCTCGCGCACGGCCGGGCCCTCGACGGGGCCCGGATCTTCGCCACTTCGCGCGTTTTCGTCGTCCTGCTGTGGGGCACGACGGCTGCCCTGATCGGCACGCACGACGGTCGGCTGGAGCAGGTCGACCTGTACGACGGCCTCGGTCTGCAGCATGTCACCGTCCACGCCGTCGACCCCTCCGGCGAGCGGCTCCTGTTGGCGGACCGGCGCCGTGTGCTCCTCACCGACGCCGCCCTGGAGCCGTTGTCGGCCGACGGCTGGTGGGGGGTGCCCGAGCAGCACGGCACGGTCGAGTCCGCGGTGTTCCTGTCCCCCGAGGAGTTCGTCACCGCCGCGTCGACCGGCGGCGTCTACCTGTTCCAGCAGGAGTCCGACTGGACCGCGGTGACCGCCTGGCACGTCGGGCCGCCGCTGGAGGACCTGATCGCCGTCCCCGGATGGCGCGTCGTCGGCGGCCGGTCCCGCGGCGGGACAAGAACACGCTTCCACGACTCGGGCACCCTTGCCCCGGTACCGGCGCCGCGCCTGCTCGCGGGGGCGTCGCCCGAGGACCCGCCGCGTCTGCTGGCCGCCTCGCCCGGAGGCCGCCACGTGGTCCACGGCTCGGCCGTGCACGACCTCGGCGACCCGCTCTCCTTCGCGGGCAGGCCGCTCGCCTCGCTCACCCCGGCAGACCGGGAGCTCCTCGGCGCCTACCTCGACCGGGGGAGGGCGCCGTCGGCCGCGATCCGAGAACTGCTGGAGCTCGTACGGGACCTCGGGTCCCCCATGTGACCGCCACCGAGGCAGGGAGAGTGACCGCGAATGTTCCGCAGGAAACGCGCCAAGGGCACCCCGCCGGACCCCGGAAGACCGACGCACCCCGAGCACCCCGACCCCTCGGAGCGGCCACTGAACCCGCCGCCGGAGTCCGGCAGGCCGGAAGACCCCCTCGACCTCCGGCTGAGCGAGCACGACGAGGGGCCGACGCACCTCAGCATGGACACCACCCTGCGCATGCGCGACAACCTGCTCGACGCGGAACGGAGGCTGGGCCCGGGCCACCCCGACGTCCTGGGGCTGCGCCACAACTACGCCTTCTTCCTGTGCGCCTGGTCGGCCGCCGCCTCGCCCGGAGACACGTACATGCAGGACCGGGCGATCCCCCTGTTCCTGGTCAACCTGGACCACCAGACGGCGACCCTGGGCCCGTACGCCCGCGACACCCTGCTGACCCTGGACGGGATCGGAAGCGCTCACCTCTCGGCGGGCCGCCCGACCGAGGCCCTCCCGCACCTGCAACGGGCCCTGGAAGGCAGCGAACTCGGCCCCGACCGCGACGAGGAGCGGATCCTCGACCGCCGCGAGAAGCTGTCGGACGCCTACGCGGCGGTGGGCGACACCGACCGGGCGACCGCCCTGCTGGAGGAGACCGTGGCCGGCAGTAGGCGCCTCCTGCCGCCGGGCGGCGAACGGCTGGACGCCCGCAAGCAGAAACTGTTCTCCGCCTACCACAAGGCGGGCCGGCTGCCCGAGGCCACGGCGCTGTGCCGGGAGATCCTGGCCGACAAGGAGCACTTCTACGGCCCGGACCACCTCAGCACCTACATCTGGGTGGACAACCTGGCCCACCTCCTCCACGACGCCCGTGACCTCGACGGGGCCATCGCCTGCTACGAACGGGTCGTCCGCGGCTTCGAGCAGATCCACGGAGCCGACAGCGACGCGATCTCCTACCGCTACCACAACCTCGCGATCGCCCACCTGGAAGCCGGCCGCCCGGAGGTGGCCCTGCCGTACCTGAAGGCGTCCCTCGCCGCGCGCGAACACAGCCGGGGCCTCGACGACCCGGGGACCCTGGACGCCCTGATCTCCCTCATCTCCGGCTACGACCAGGCCGGGCGGCTCGCCGAGGCGATCGCGGCGACCGAACGGCTGATCACGGACCTGGTGCGCGTCGGCGGCCCGCAGCATCCCAAACTCCCCGAGGTGTACACCTATCTGGCGGAACTCAGGCGCGCCGGTCCCGCCTAAATGAATGAGTCCGATGTTCTCAGTGGTCGCAGGCGATCAGGGAACCTGCCGGGCCAGGGCCTCGATCGCCCGGCTGATCAGCGGTCCGGCTCATTCATCCAAGGGCTGTCCCGTAATCCCCGGTGGATGAGCGCGCGGCGTCAGATGCGGTGCATCGCAAGGCGGAGGGTCATCCTCATACCAGGTCGTATGCGGACGAGCCCGACAACGCTGCGAGGTTCCGTAGCTGCCGTCGGGCGCCCGCCGGGATGACGGGACAGCCCTTAGGCTCACGGGTATGAGCGTTGCAGTCGAATCCCCTTCGGTCGGTGCACTGTTGCGTACCTGGCGCGAACGGCGTCGGTTCAGTCAGCAGGAGTTGTCCAACCGATCGCGGGTCTCCACCCGACACCTCAGCCGGGTGGAGACCGGCAAGGCGCACCCGACCCCGGAGATGCTCATGCATCTCTCCGACAACCTGGATGTGCCCCTGCGGGATCGCAACCGACTCCTGTTGGCCGCCGGCTACGCACCGCGCTATCAGGATCACCGATGGGACGACGCGTCGATTGCGGTGGTGATGGACGGCCTTCGCCGACTCCTCGACGCCCATCTGCCGTACCCGGCCCTGCTGTTGGACGAACACTGGGACATCGTGGACGCCAACACTGCCGTTGATCAGTTGTTGACCGGTTGCGCGCCGGAGTTGTTGGAGCCGCCGATCAATGTGGTCCGGGTCTGTCTCCATCCGGACGGGCTCGCCCGCCGGATCGGCAATCTCGCGGAGTGGGGCAGTCATCTGCTGCAGCAGGTGAGTCACCGTGCCGAACGCACTCATGACCAGCGCCACCACGAGCTTGCCGCGGAGATCACCGGATACCTTGGCAAACCCGATACCTCCACCCCCCTCACGGGGCCGGTGATCACCCTCGAGATCGACGTCGACGGCAACCTGCTCCGATTCTTCAGCACCTCCGCCATCCTCAGCACCGCCACCGACGCCGCCTTGGAAGGGCTGCGTCTGGAGACTTTCCTGCCGGCCGACGACGAGACCCGGCGCCGGTTCGATCAGCGGTAGCCGATGCCGGAAGGGCCCCGCCACAGCGGCTGAGTACGTGATCACCACTGCTGTGCGGTTGCTGTCCGAGCCAGGGCTCCGCGGCCATGGGTTCGACCGGAAGTCCAGCGAAAACCGCTTGCCTGCCGACGCCGACCGTGGAACCGTGGCCCGTGATCTGCGACCTTGCAGACCTCCACTCACGGTGAGGAACGACAGCCCTTGATCCCGGCGTCCCCCAGCGGCCGCCGTCGGCACTGAGCAGCCCGCTCCCCAGCGGTCAGCGGCCTCAGCCTGCCACGCCCTTCCATACGGCGGCCCCACGATGCGGTGCCGGAAGCACCGCCACTTGCCTCTGCCAGGGCTCACCCGAGTGTGCCCTGGGCTCACCCTGAGACTTCGTGAGGTCAACACCCACCATGGACATCCAGGTCCAGAGTTTTGCCGTCGCCAACCTCCGCCGCCGCCCCGTAGTCGTCGAAATCGGCGGCTTCGTCGCGGGCTTCAACCCCGACACCGACAGCCCGTACCTCAACTACGCGACCCCGCTGCCCGGCATCACACCGACCGAGCGGGACGTGGCCGCCCTGATCAAGGCCTTCCGGGAGCGCGGCCTCTTGCCGCGACTGGAGTTCGCACCCCAGGCCGCGCCCGGAGTGGCGCCCGCGCTACGGGCGGCGGGCTTCGGTACCGAGGCCGTACACGAGTACCTCGTCTGCACGCCGCACACGCTGACGGCCCCTCACTTCGCCGACGCCCCGCGTGTGGAGACCCCGGTCAACGACGAGGAGTACGCCGCGCTCGACGCCGCGCTCAACGAGGCGTTCGGCGGAGCCTTCGCCTCCTCCCCGCAGGGTGTCGCCCGGTTGCGGCGCACCCAGCAGGGCGGCGGAGCAGTGCGCTTCGTCGGCGCCCCGGAGGGCAGTTGTGCCGGCGGGGCATCCTGCTCCCCGCCGGCCGAGGACACCGCCGAACTGTCCGGCGTCGGCACCCGCCCGGCGCACCGCGGCCGTGGCATCGCCGCCGCGGTGACCGCGGCACTGACCGGGGCGATGTTCGCCCAGGGGGTCGGCTCGGTGTGGCTGGAGTACTCCGGCGAGGGCTCCCGCCGCGTCTACGAGCGTGTCGGCTACCAGCGGCAAGGCACCCGCCTCTACCTCTCGTTGGCACCGGATCAGCAGTCCTGACCGCAGCGCCACGGGGCTGGTGACGACCGAGCGTACGGGTCAGCCGCGTGCGGCGAACTCGACGAAGGCGCACCAGCCCCGCGCGGTCAGTGTGAGGACCGGTCCCGTGAGGTCCTTGGAGTCGCGGACATGGACGAGACCGGGCCGGGCGGCGACTTCAAGGCACTGGCCGCCCTCGGCGCCGCTGTAGCTGCTCTTGAACCAGTGCAGTGGCGCGGTGGCGGTATCGGTGGTCGCTTCGACGTTCATACCTCTCCCAGCAACTTTTCGATGAAGGCCAGAGACTCGCGCGGAGTCGAGGAGCGACCGCCGCGGGCGGAGCCGGACGGAGGGCCCCAGCCCGCAGTGGTGATGGTCGCGCGTACGGGTCAGCCGCGGGCGGCGAACTCGACGAAGGCGGACCAGCCCCGCGCGGTCAGTGTGAGGACCGGTCCCGTGAGGTCCTTGGAGTCGCGGACATGGACGAGACCGGGCCGGGTGGCGACTTCAAGGCAGTCGCCACCTTCGGCGCCGCTGTAGCTGCTCTTGAACCAGTGCAGTGCCGCAGCGGCGGTATCGGTGGTCACTTCGACGTTCATACCTCTCCCAGCAACTTTTCGATGAAGGCCAGAGACTCGCGCGGTGTGAGAGCCTGCGAGCGGATGATCCCATAGCGGGCCGCCAGCGCGCGGACCTCCTCCTGATCCGTCACCAGTGTGCTCCTTCCCTGTACTTCCAGATAGCCGATCTGGTCGCTGTTCTGCCGGGTGATGACGGTGAACGGCCCGTCGACTCCCGCGTTTTCCCTGCGGTCGGCCGGCATGACCTGAAGTTCCACATTGCGCTTCTGGCCGATCAGCAGAAGCTGTTCGAGCTGTCCTCGACGCACCGCACGGCCACCGAGCCCGCGCGTGAGGACCCACTCCTCCATCACGAAGCTGAGCAGCGGGGCCGGCCAGCGGTCGAAGATCTCCTGCCGGGCCTGCCGGGCCGCGATCCGCTGCTCGATGGTCGCCTCGTCCAGCAACGGACGCCGTGCGACCAGCAGGGAGCGGGTGTACTCCTCGGTCTGGAGCAGCCCGTTGACGACCAGGGAGTCGTAGGCGCACAGCTCCGACGCCTCCGCCTCCAGTCGTGCCGCGTCGCGGAAGAACGCCGGGTACTGGGCGCGGCCGACCTCCTTCTTGGCTGTCGCCAGCACCCCGTGTGCCTTCAGCAGTTCGTCCGCCCGGTCGATGAACTTCGGTGGCGGAATCCGGCGCCCCTGCTCGAAGGAGGCGATGGTCGAGGCGGAGTAGCCGGTCATGTTCCCGAACTCCGCCCGCTCCAGCCCGGCCGCCACCCGGAAGAGCTTCAACTGCCGTCCGAAGCAGGACAGTACGCCCGCCGCCGGCTCGTGTTCCTGGTCCCGTGGTTCCTGCTCCGGCATGTTCCACTCCTCGCGTGTGCCCCGCAGTGCTGTACCCGGACCAACGCCGCGTACCAGGTACAGCGCACGCCGTGCGCGCGTACAACCGATCGCTGTACTCGGACAACGCCGCGTACCGGGTACAGCGCACGCCCCGCGCACGTACAGCCGGTCGCCGTCCGCGCGTCCGTCCTGGGCAACGCTACGCACGCGCCGCCAGGGTTTCCCTCATGAGCGAAGCAATTGACTCTTCCGTGCGATGTGCGAAAGCAGCCTCCAGAGCAAGGGAGTTCGCGATGTCCTTCAGCGCCACGCCGCGTGGTGCACGGCTGGCCCGCAGGCTCGTCTCGCTCCGGCTGGACGAGTGGGGACACCCCTATGCCTCGGAGCCGAACGAGACCATGACCCTCATCGCGGCCGAACTCGGCGCGAACGCGGTGCGCCACGGCCGGGTGCCGGGGCGCGACTTCCACCTGCGGCTCACGGAGACGGAGGGGCGCGTCCTGCGGGTCGAGGTGGCCGACACCCGGACCGAGCGGGTCCCTCCGGCCGGGATGCCCCCGTGCCCGGCGGACGGCGAGGAGTACGGGCGCGGCCTGCTCCTGGTGTCCCGGCTCGCGGACCGCTGGTGCGTGGTGCCGCGCGAGGGGGCCCCGGGCAAGTGCGTCCAGGCGGAGATCGGCCTGGACGCAGCGGGTCCCCTGCGCCGGCGACGCTGGGCCGCCTCGGTGGACGACGGGCGTGTTGCCGACGCTGTGCCGTGCACCGGCCGAGTCGTGCCTACGGTGGCGCAATGAGCGACGAATCCGGCCTGGTGACGATCACCGGTCACCAAGCCTTCGACAAGACGGTGGACGACGTGTGCGCGGCGGTGACCGCGGCGGGGTACCACGTGTTCGCGCGGGTGGACCACAGGGAGAACGCGGTACGGGTCGGCAGGGAACTGCCCCCGACCACGGTGGTGCTCTTCGGCGAGCCGACCGTCGGGACCGACCTGATCGCGGAACGCCGCACCGCGGGCCTCGACCTTCCGTCCAAGATCCTGGTGTGGCAGGACAAGGAGGACGGGCAGGACGCCGTCCGGCTGACCTACAACACGGCGGACTGGCTGGTGCGCCGCCACGGCCTGGAGCGGGAGGGTGCCGCCTCCGCACGGACCCTGGAGGAGGTGACCGAACCGATCTGCCGGCAGGCGGCCTCGCCGCCCGCGTCGTAGGGCGGCATCAGGTTGCCGAGCGGCGCCGGGCGGGGATCCCATGAGCGGATCCCCGCGGCGACCGGGCCCCGCGCTCAGCCGGTGAAGAACTCCGTGATCTGCTGGGCGACCTGGTCGGGGTGGACCTCGTGCACCCGGTGCCCACCTCCGAGGGTGACCAGCCGGCAGTCCGGGATCAGCGAGGCCATGTCCGGAAGACGCCGTTGCGGCATCGTGGACTCCGGACCGCCGGTGATCAGCAGGGTCGGTGCGACGATCTCACCGAGACCGGCCGCCCATCCCGGGTCGGGGTCGGCGGTCTCGGCCCGGATCGGAGCGACAGCCGCCCAGTCGTAGTCCACCAGGCCGTCCGGCTCGGCGGCCGGTCTCAGCTCGCTCGGGAACGGCGGCGGGGTCTCCACCAGCACCAGCCGCTCCACCCGGTCCGGGTGCTCCTGGGCGAGCAGATGGGCGACGACCCCGCCCATCGAGTGACCGACCAGGCCCACCCGGTCGAGTTCGCACTCGTCGAGGAAGCCGAGGACGTCGTCCCGCATCAGCTCGAAGGAGTACTCGTCGGGCCAGTCGCTCTCGCCGTGACCGCGCAGATCGATGGCGTACACCCGCCACTCCTCGCCGAGCAGGCTGCCGACTGCCTGCCAGTTCGCGGCGGAGCCGCCGAGGCCGTGCAGCAGGACCACGGGCGAGCCGAAGGGGTCGCCCCAGGTGCGGTAGGCCAGCCGTACGTCGCCGACGTCGACAACAGAGTGATCGTTCATGCCCGAGACGGTACAGCCGAACGGCCGGGGCCGATCACTCGCGGGTCCAGGTGGCCTGGCAGGGTTGAGGGGTGAACGTTGCTCCCAGGTCGCTGCTCGCCGCCGTCCTGTCCCTCTGTGTGCTCTCCGCCTGCTCGGGGTCCGGGTCGGACAACCGGGCCGCCGCCGCGACCGGGCTGGACGATCCTGCGAAGAAGGAGATCGCCATACAACTCGTCTCCAGCGCGGAGAACTCCACGCTCGACTGGAAGGGCCAGTACGGGTACATCGAGGACATCGACGACGGCCGCGGCTACACCGCGGGCATCATCGGCTTCTGCTCCGGCACCGGAGACATGCTGAAGGTGGTCGAGCGGTACGCGGCGGCGCGGCCCGGCAATGCGCTGGAACGGTTCCTTCCCGCCCTGCGCGCGGTGCTGGGCACCGATGCGCACGACGGGCTCGGCCAACCGTTCACCGAGGCGTGGGCCGAGGCGGCCGGCGACCCCGCCTTCCGTTCGGCGCAGGATGCCGAGCGCGACGGCTCGTACTTCGATCCGGCGGTCCGACGGGGCAAGGCGGACGGACTCGGTGTGCTGGGCCAGTTCATCTACTACGACGCCTATGTGATGCACGGGTACGAGGACGCGGACGGCACCGTCGGCTTCCGCACGATCCGGCGCGAGGCGCTCACAGCGGCCGCACCACCCTCGCGCGGCGGCGACGAGACCACCTATCTGAACGCCTTCCTCGACGCCCGCGTCGCCGCCATGCGCACGGAGCCCGGTCACTCCGACACGAGCCGGGTGGACACGGCCCAGCGGGTGTTCCTGAACGACGGCAACCTCGGGCTGGAGCCGCCTCTGCGGTGGCGGGTGTACGGCGACAGTTACCGGATCGACGCCCGATAAACCCGTGATCGACAGGCGCGGGAAGCTTCCGCCGCGTCGCATGCGTACGCCGGTGCATGTGCCGTATGACCTGTGCTTTCGCTCCTCCGTGAAGGCTGGCCCCGAGCCGTGACCCGACCGTCGACGGCTCCGTTGAGGCTGATGAACGGCACACGAGGACGTGAGCCGGGATTCGGGAGTCGGAGGAGAGAAGCGCATGCTGAAGAAGATGATGCTGGCCGCCACGGTCATGGCCGCCGGTCTGGGCCTGGCCCTCAGCCCCGCCGCCCAGGCCGTACAGAGCCCCGCCGCCGTGCAGACGGCGCAGGCACCGGCCGCGGTCTGCACCGTCAACGACAACGGGGTGAACTTCCGCGGCGGACCGGGCACCGATTACCCGGTCCTGGGACAGGTGAACCGGGGTCAGAACCTCAACTACCGTGGGGCACAGGGCAACTGGGTCATGGGCGATCTGTGGGGCGGTCCCACGGGCGTCTGGATCCACGTGGCATACCTGAACTGCTGAGGCCGGAGCGCCCATCGGCCCCGCGTCGCGCGATGTGCGGGACGCGGGGTCTTCCTGTGCCCCGGGGTGCGTTTCGGGGCACAGGAAGGCCGCTCCCCCGTCAAAAGACGCCGCACGTCCGGCTGGGACCGCGCCTTTGCCTCGACGGCCCATGACAGCTGGACCGTCGTCGTACGGATCGTTACGTCGGCATTCTCGACGCAGCTTGATCACACCCTTCCTCCGGTCCAAGCCTCACATGCCCGCCCGTCGGCCAGGGCTCCTCGATCTCATGGACGCGACATGCTGGCTACTGCGGTGAGGGGTCCGTTGCGAGCCGTGCGTGCGTCTCGACGTCATGACGCACCCCCTCGTAGACGAGTTTCCCTCGTTGCAGGCCCTCGGCCGTGAAACCCGCGGCCAGGGCTACCCGGCACGAAGCAGGGTTGTCGGTGCGGTGTCCCAGTTCCAGCCGGAAGAGTCCCAGGTCGGCGAAGCAGCATTCGGCCAGCACCCGGCAGCCGTGGCTTGCCACGCCCTTGCCGCGGGCAACGGAGATGGTCCAGTAGGAAATCCACCCCGTACCGTGCCGGTCGTTGAGGTTGCCGACGGCGACACCGCCCAGTGCCACGTCGGCATGGTCGGTGACCGCAACGCTGTAGGCCACCTGTTGGTACCACTGCTTCCGCCGCCGCTGAATCCATTGCTCGGCACCTTCGACGGTGGTGATGGGTGCGTCGGCTTGCCGTGCCATGACCGGTTCCGTGAAGGCCTCGAGCACCATGGGGACATCAGACGCCTCCCACGGACGCAGACACAGGCCCATCGGCAATCACATTCGTTCACGCATCCGTGGATTGTCTCGGTGTTCCCGGGAGGACACCAGCCCGTCGCACGACGCCAGTCCTTGAGGGCGAACCGTGGCTGACGTCGCGCTAGATCGAGAAGGTGGCCCCCGGTGTGGCATAGTCGACGGGGCCGTCGAACCGGGCCGAGGCACGTGCCACCGCCTGGTGCGGGGCGAGGAACCGGCCGACGTGGGTGACGATCAACCGGCCCGCCCGGGCAGCTTCGGCCGTGTCGCCGGCGTCTTCGGGCGTGTGGTGCACCTGTTCACCCTCGGCCGGCGCTTGGGTGCTCTCGGCCTCGCACAGCAGCACATCGCATCCCTCGGCCAGCGCCGTGAGGTTCGCGCACGGTGCGGTGTCCCCGGAGTAGGCCAGGGATCGCCCCTGGGCCTCGATACGCACAGCGAAGGCCGGCATGCCGTGCGCCACCACCCGACTGGTCATGGTGAGTGCGCCGACGCGCATCTGATGCCCGTCATCCAACTCGTGGACGGCGAAGGCGGACTCGACCGGGCTGCGCTTCGAGGTGTTGGTGAGGAAGTGGGCCAGCCGGTCAGCGATGCCCGACGGTCCGTACAGGGGAATGGGCGCGGCAAGTTGAATGTCCGCGTAGAGCGCCGCGTAGTAGGCGGTGAGCAGGTCCGCGCTGTGATCGGCGTGCAGGTGCGAGATCCAGATCGCGTCGAGCGCGTCGAGCCGGACATGGCGCTGGAGTTGTGCCAGCGTCCCGCTGCCCGCGTCCACCCAGACCCGGGTGCCACCGCTGGACACCAGGTAGCCGGAGCATGGGTTGTCCACGCTCGCATAGGGCGTCGCGGACCCCAGGACAGTGAGACGGAGAAGATCGCCGACCATCCGGGGAGTCTATGGATCGCTTGCTCCACAGACTACTGACGATCACACGAACTCCCTGGGTTACAGCGACCATCGGCCCCAGGGAGTGACGTTCGTTCTTGGTCGGCGAATGCCTCGGCGATGGTTGGTCTGTGTTGTTGGGGGTGTCCCCCGCCTGGCGCATACACAGGGTGATGGCAGCCAGGGAGACCGTGGGGGCAGGTGCCCATGGGCACCTGCCCGTAGCTTGGGGAGGATCGGGCCTAGCAGGGCACCGAGGCGGGGCGGCCGACCAGGTGCCGCTGAAGGAATTCCAGTTGGTGCCCCAGTAGCCGGGCAAACGTGTCGTTGGTCGGTGCGGCATGTGTCATCCCGCTCAGCGGCAGCACCTCGTGCGGCTTCCCGGCGGCCAGTAGTGCGCTGGAGAGTTGCAGCGTACTGGCCGCGAAGACGTTGTCGTCTGCCAGTCCGTGCACCAGCAGCAGCGGACGGCTGAGCTTGGGAGCGTCGACAAGAAGCGAAGACCGCTCATAATGTTCCGGGTATTGGTCCGGCAGACCGAGGAAGCGCTCTTTCCAGCAGGCGTCGTAGAGATGCTGGTCGGTGAGCGGGGCGCCGGCCACTGCGGCGTGGAAAGTGTCGGGTCGGCGCAGCACCGCGGCGGCGGCCAGCATCCCGCTGAACGACCAGCCGCGGATGCCGACCCGGTCGAGGTCCAGCTCCGAGTGGCGCTCGGCGGTCGCGTACAGGGCGGCAACCTGGTCGTCCAGGGTCGGGCCGATCGGGTCACCGAAGATCTCCTTCTCCCAGCGCGGCCCGCGTCCGGGCGTGCCGGCGCCGTCCGTCACCAGCACCGCGAAGCCCTGTTCGGCGAACCACTGCGAGACGAAGGCGTGAGAGGTCTGTTCGGCCATCACCTTCTGCATTGCGGGGCCGCCGTAGGGGTCGACCAGTACCGGCAGCTGGGCATCACCGGCCTTGTGCCAGGACGGCAGGAAGAGGTGTGTGCGCAGTTCACGCGGCCCGACGGCGGCGGATTCGACTCGCAGTTGCAGCAGCGGTCGTTGTGCGTGCGAGTTGATTTCGACGGGCGCGGGGCCATCCGGTTCCGGTCGGCCGTCCCCGGTCAGGCGGTGCACGGCGGTGTGCGAGCCCGGCCGATCCAGCGTGCGCGTGGTGTGTACGAACGTGCCGCCGCAGAATGCGCCGGAGTGCACCCCCGGCTGCTCGGTCAACCGGTGTATGCCCTGGCCCGGACGGTACCTCCACACATGGCGCTCGGTGGGTTCTGCGGCCGCCGTGAAGAGCACCGTCTCTCCGTCCACCGCGAGCACCTCGTACAGCTGCAGGCCGTCCGGCGTGACCGGCGTGTCGTCGATGCTCAGGTGCCGGGTCTCGTCCCGGTCGAGGTAGTCGACGAGCAGGCCGGAAGCTGTCCGCGCGGGCACTCCGGGAACCAGCAGCTCCACCCAGTGCTCATCGTGCCGCTCGGCCAGGAGGCTGGTCGTGCCGCCTGCCGGGTCGACGGCCAGTACCTGGAGCGTGCGTTGGTCGCGGCTGAGTACGGCGGCGAACGGACCGTGCCCGTCCCAGCCGGCCGCGGGCAGGTACTCGAAGCCGGTCCGGTCCCAGCAGACCTCGGTGAGGTTGCCCGCCAGATCGGCGATCCAGAGCGTGACTTCGGCGTTGGCGGTGCCGACCCGCGGGTAGCGCATCGTGCGCGGCGGCTTGGCGGGGTCGGCCGGATCGGTGATGTACCACAGCCCGACCTTCCGGTTGTCCACCCGGGTGGTCAGCAGCCGCTCCCCGTCCGGTGCCCACCAGTACGCCCGGTAGCGGCCCATCGACTCGCTCGCCACATGCTCCGGCAGGCCGAAGAAGACGTCCGGACCTTCCGCCGGCTCGGGGGCGGCCACCGTTCGGTCGCCACTGCCGTCGGCGCTGATCACCCATAGCGCGCCGCCGGAGACGTAGGCGATGTTGCGGCCGTCCGGGGACGGGCGGGGGTCCACCACCGGCTGCTGGGCGGGCAGTTGCCGGACGGCGCCGGAGCCGGTATCCACCACCCACAGCTGCCCGGAGAGAGCGAACGCGGCCACCTGGGCGGCCGTGTCGGTGGCGTAGTCGGTGATCCCGGCTGTCTGCTGCCGGGCGCGTTCGCGCCGGATGCGCTCCTCCTCCGGCACCTCATCGGTCTCGTCGCCGAGCAGCCCGGCTGGGTCAGCCAGCAGTCGCTCCGCGCCGGTTGCCAGGTCGAGCGTCCACAGGCACCCGACCGGATCGTCCCCGGCCCGGCTCCGCAGGAACAGGACACCGCTGCCGTCCGGCGCCACGGTGAAGCGAGCGGGTGCGCCGAGGGTGAAGCGGCGGGTGCGGGCGAGCTGTCGCAGAAGTGGGGATGTCACCATGCCTGGCACTGTGTCATTCGTTCGGTAGAGCAGCATGGGAATATCGAGATCGTTCACCGTGGACTTCATCATGCCGACTCGCTTGCGGCCGGCTCAGGCAGCCGTGCCGAAACAGGTGGCAGCCCGGCACCAGGCGTGTTGAATCAACCGGTGATCTGAGAAGAATGTCAAAAGCCTTGGGCTCTCCTGGAGTTCGGGATCGCGGGAGCGCAGGTAGCCGTCCTCGCCGAAGTGCATCCGCTTCGTGCACCCGTTGCATGCCTCGGCCTTGTTCGTCGCCTGCGACCGGGGAGCCGGCCCTCGCAAAGTGAGCGGACACCGGGACGTTGGTCCGGTCCGTCCCGGCCACTCGCCTGAAGGGGACTTGGCGGCGGCCCACGCGTGGGACCCGCCAGTCAGCTGTCGTCGGTTCCCTCAATCCGGTAGGCGGTGGAGCGGGGCTTGTGCCGCTGACAGCCGGTCCACAGGCCCCGTTCGGAGAGCCAGGCGGGCTGGCTACAGGTCCACAATCCAGGGGTGCCCCGGGTGTACGCGGGCGAGTAGCTCGGCCAGGGTCTCGCGCTGAGCCGAAGTCATGTGCGGGAAGGTCGCGTCGAAGTCGGTCTGATCCTTTCGGCGGGCGTGCTTGGCCTTGAACAGCAGGACCAGTTCGGGTGCCAGATAGGGGATGCCGTCCTGGGTGTGGTGGACGATGTCGCTGTAGGGAAGCCGGATCCTTTCATCACGTCGGCAGATCCAGGTGTCGCCGTCGTGCGGTTCGCGGAACACGTCGAGCAGGTAGGTGCCGGTGGCCGGATCGCGCAGCCATGTCTGATGTACGGCAGCCAGCACCTCCGGTGTGGCGTTCTCCCAGATCCGGCCACTGCCTACCGCGTCGAAGACGTATCCGGGGAAGCGGTGGAGGACCTCGGGAAAGCTCGCGGCCGGAATCGCGATCTCGATGTCCCCGTGCGCACGAGTCCGCCTGCCGCGGAACAGGTCCAGCGCCCAGCCCCCGGCCACATACCAGGGCGTGCCGATCCCGGCCAACTGCTGCGCGACCTCCCTCGGGGTCCAGCAGGATGACCACCTTGCGTCGAGGTCTTCGATCTCGTCGGGGGTCAGCTCGACGCCGCAGCCGGGCAGTTGCTCGCTCAACTCAGGCTCCGGCGACGGTCTGCGCGAGGCGGCGGGCCTCGTCGCGGCTGGCGCGGGCGATGGCGTCCTCGTCCGCGGTGATCAGGTGGTTGTCCTCGACGACCGGTTTGCCGTTGACGAGGGAGAGGGTGACGGGGGCGGCCGCGCCGAGGATGAGTGCGGTCACCGGGTCGGCGATGGAGGCGTGGGCGAGGGTGTCCAGTTTCCAGAGCACCAGGTCGGCGAGTTTGCCGGGCTCCAAGGAGCCGATCTGGTCAGCGCGGCCGAGCACTCTGGCCCCGCCGTATGTGCCCAGGCGCAGGGCCTGACGGGCATTCAGGGCCTTCTCGCGGTGGGCGCCGAGGCGGTTGACGAGGAGGGCGTTGCGCAGTTCGGTGTGGAGTTCGCCGGACTCGTTGGATGCGGTGCCGTCGACGCCGAGGCCGATCGGGACGCCCGCGGCGAGCATGTCCGGCACCCGGGCGATGCCCGCGGCGAGCCGGGCGTTGGACGAGGGGCAGTGCGCGACGCCTGTCCCGGTGCGGGCGAAGGCGGCGATGTCGGAGTCGTTCATGTGGACGCAGTGGGCCATCCACACGTCGTCGCCGAGCCAGCCGGTCGACTCGAAGTAGTCGGTGGGCCCCATGCCGAAGAGTTCGTGGCAGAACTTCTCCTCTTCCACGGTCTCCGAGCCGTGGGTGTGCATGCGCACTCCCTTGCGGCGGGCCAGCTCGGCTCCCTCCTTGAGGAGTTCGGTGGAGATGGAGAACGGGGAGCAGGGTGCGACGGCGATCTGGGTCATCGAGTCGAACGAGGGGTCGTGGTGCAGGTCGACGGTCGCCTCGGTTGCGGCGAGCGCACCGTCAAGGGTCTCCACGGCGAAGTCCGGCGGCAGTCCGCCGTCCTTCGCACTGCGGTCCATGGAGCCGCGGGCGAGGGTGAACCGTACGCCCATGTCTTGGGCGGCCCCGATGATGGCGCCGGACAGATCGCCCGATCCCTGCGGGTAGACGTAGTGGTGGTCCATGGCGGTGGTGACGCCGCCGCGCGCCATCATGGCGAGCGACCCCTGCGCGGCGGCCCGGACCATCTGCTCGTCGATGCGTGCCCAGGTCGGGTACAGCGCGACCAGCCAGTCGAACAGGTTGTGGTCGGTGGCCAGTCCGCGAGTGATCCACTGGTAGAAGTGGTGGTGCGTGTTGACCAGGCCGGGGGTTGCCAGATGACCGGTGCCGTCGATGCGGCGGACGACGTTCTCCAGGCCCTCGGGGGCCCGGCCCGCGCCGACGGCTTCGATGCGGTGGCCCGCGACGACGACATGGCCCGAGGCGTACTCGGTGTCCTCCGCGTCGACGGTCGCGATCGCGCAGTTCTCGATGACGATGCGTTCGGGGTGCTCAGAGGCGGCCGATGCTGCCATGTGGCGCTTCCTTTTCCTGTCCGGCGAATGGGGGCGGCGGCGCCCGAGGATGGAGGGAACGGGACCGCGACGGGCGTCAGAGGTTGGTCATGTCGGCCGGGATCTGCTGCTCGGACCCGTCCCGCAGCACGGTGGCCTCGATCAGGCCGTACGGGCGGTCCGCCGCGAAGTAGACCTCGTTGTCGTTCGTGAGCCCGAACGGTTCGAGGTCCACCAGGAAGTGATGCTTGTTGGGCAGCGAGAAACGGATCTCGTCGATGTCGTCGCGGTTTTCGATGACGCGCAAACCCATCTGGTACAGGGTCTGTTGGAGGGAGAGGGAGTAGGTGTCGGCAAAGGCCTGGAGCAGGTGTCCGCGGGTCAGCTCGTAGGACTTCTCCCAGTTCGGCATCCGGGCCTCGTCACCGGTCCAGTTGTACCGCCACTTCGCGGACACCTCGGTCGCCAGGATGCGGTCGTACGCCTCCTGGAGTGTGGTGTAGCGGTCGTTGGCGTAGCCCCAGAACTCCGAGTCGGTGGAGTTCATCACCACGAGGTCCTTGAGCCCCGAGACGATCTGCCAGGTCTCGCCGTCGAAGGTGATCTGGGTGGTGCGCGTCTCCTGGCCCTTGCGCACGAAGGAGTGCTTGGACTCGTCGGCGCCGGGGAACCGCGCCGGGGCGTCCGCGGTGGCGATGCGCTCCCAGGCGTACTCCTCGATCCGGATCCTGGCGGTCCTGATCGGCTCCTGCGAGGAGACGAAGTGGCGGGCGAGGTGGATGCCGAACTGCTCGGCCGACTCGATTCCGTGTTCCTTGGCGAACGCGTACACCGTGTTCTTGGTGGTGTCGGTCGGCAGGACATGGGCGTTGGAGCCGGAGTAGTGGACGTCGTCCATGTCGCCGGAGAGGGAGACGGAGACGTTCAGGTCCTTGATGTGGTGGGTGTCGCCGTCGCGGGTGATCCTGACGACGCGGTTCTCCGCTTTGCCGTACTGGTTCTGACCGAGCATCACGGGGCGGGGGCGGGGCGAATCGGCGGTCATGTCGGTGTCCTAACTCCCTCGGTAGACGGAGTAGCCGAATGGGTTGAGCAGCAGGGGTACGTGGTAGTGCTCGCCCGGCGTGACGGCGAAGGTGATGACCACCTCGGGGAAGAAGGCACCGCCGCCACCCGCACGAGGGGCGTCCGGCTGTGCCTCGGCTTGCTTCCGGCCGTCGAAGTACGCCTCGGTCTCGAAGTCGAGCCGTACATGGGTGGTGCCCGCCGGCAGTGCCGGCAGGTCCTTGCAGCGCCCGTCCGCGTCGGTCGCGGAACCGCCGAGCGCCGTCCAGGGGGCGTCGCGTCCGCTGCGGGCCGCGAGACGGACGGTGACGGCTGCGGCCGGGCGGCCGATGCTGGTGTCCAGGATGTGGGTGGACACCGATGCGGTGGCGGGGGTGCTCACGTCCTTCACGCTCCTTGCTGTGACGCGTCTTCGGTGACGAGACGGGTGAGCCGGATGCGGTTGATCCTGCCCAGTTCGGTGCGGACGTGTCCGCGCTCCTGCTCGGGCGAGTTCCCGATCCGGGACTTCAGCGCGTCGCGCATCTGCTCACCGGTGGCTCCGGTGGCGCAGATCAGGAAGACATGCCCGAACCGTTCCTGGTAGGCCAGGTTCAGTTCGAGCATCTCGGCCCTGAGCTCGTCGGTGGCGTCGGACATCCCGCGCTGTTCGCGGGCGGAGGACGGGTCTCCGGGCTTCGGGCGCCCGATCGGCGGGTGTCCGGCCATCGCGTCGGCCAGGTCCTGAGTGGTCAGCGCCGCGGTGGCGGCGTCACTTGCGGAGAGAAGGTCGTCCACGGTGGTGTACGGGCGCCGGGAGACGATCGCCGTCCCCCAGGCCGCGCTGGCGCACACCTCGTGCAACGCCGCGGTGGCCTGATCGTCCGCCAGCGTGTTGAACCGGGCCAGGCCCGGTGTGGAGCTCGAAGTCACGGGAGCCTCCGTGGCTGTGTTCGCCGTGCGTCACATCGCGTCGGTCGGGCTGCGGACAGCTAACGCCCTCCACTCCACCACGTCAACAGTTTGTTGAAGTGACGCGCAGGTAAAAAGTCGTCGCTCATTGCCCCGGACGAGGGCCTGCCTCAAGCTCCTGCGGCATTCGCTCACCTACGGGCCCGACTCGCCCAACTACTCACCTCTGGCTGCGGTTTCCCTGTTGAGGTAGTTGTAGACGGTGAATCGGCTGACCCCCAGCGCAGCCGCCACCGTCTCCACTCCGTGGCGTACGGAGAACGCACCGCGCGCTTCCAGGGTCCGCACCACCGACTGCTTGGTCCTGCGGTCGAGCTCGGCGAGCGGCATGCCGTGCCGGCGTTCCAGGGCGGCCAGGATGTGGTCGAGCGATTCCGAGATCTGGGGCAGCCGGACCGCTATGACGTCCTCGCCCTCCCAGGCGAGCACGATGTCGTCGGCCCGCGCCTGCTCGGTCCCGATCAGTTCGGCGCCCAGGGCGTCGGCGAGCGGCTTGACGGCGGTGACGAAGGGGTGGTCCGTCGGCCCCGTCACTTCGGGCCCTCCCCGATCACGTTGACCTGGAGCGACACCCGGGTGGCCCCTGACGCCAGCGTTCTGCGCAGCAGGGACTCCATGGCGGCGAGCACCTCGTCCGCGCCGCCTTCCGCCGTGTTGCCGAAGGGGCCGACGTCGACGGCGTCCAGGTCGGCTGTCTGGAGGACCTCACGGGCCACGACCGCGTGGGCGGGCGCCTCGTCGAGATCGAAAGGCTCGGTGGTGAACTCCACTCTCAAGCGCACTACTCCCCCAAGGCATCGCTCTGGCCTGTGTGTTTCCTCAACCCTTCGGTTGAGGGGGCGCTTCTGGGGCACATCCCCGGCCACGGCACCGAACGCTCCGGCACGACCTTAACGGACTCCCCCGCGGCGATCAGCAGTGATGCGTAACCCCCGTAGCCCTCGTCGGCACCCCGGCCTGTCCCGGGTATTGACCTTGCTCCCGCAACCCCGCACGCTGTCCGGGGCAAGGTCACCCCCTTACGGCCACTCTCCGGCGTACTCCTGGAGGGCCTTCTCCTCCTGTGGCAGTACGTGAGCCTCGCCGGCCACGACCGAATCTCATGCCACGGCACCAGGCGCGAATGCGTGCCAGGCGACGATGCCGATGAGGCACCACTCCACGAAGGATGGCGGCATACATACGCTCCGCTCAGGCGGTGGCGCTGCTTCCCCTCTGCTCCTATGGCAAGCCGGGCTGCGTGCTCGGCAGGCAGCCCCTGCCGAGAACCAGACTGGAGAGCCTTCTTCGTGGCCACGTTCCTCTACCGACTGGGCCGGCTGTCGTTCCGTAAACGACGCTGGTTCGTGTTGCTCTGGGTGGCGATCCTCGCCGCCGCCATGTTCGGCGCGGGGAAGGCTCCAGCCGCACCCGAGGACTCGATGTCCATTCCGGGGACGGAGACCCAGAAGGCCTTCGACCTCCTGGACGAGCGTTTCCCCGACAGCGGCAGCTCCCAGGGGTCCACCGCCCGGCTCGTCTTCGTCGCCCCCGACGGACAGAAGGTCACCGCGAGCGCCAACAAGGCCGCCATCGAGCACACGGTGAACGAGCTCGCCGACGGCGACCAGGTGAGCACTGCCCTTGATCCCTTCACGACGCACGCCGTGAGCAAGGACGGCACCACCGCGTACGCCACCATCACCTACGAGGAGTCGAGCAACAACCTCACCGACTCCACGACCTCCGCGCTCAAGGACGCGGCGCAGGACGCCCGCGACACAGGGCTGACCGTGGAGATCGGCGGCGACGCGCTTCAGACGATGGAGATGTCCCCCGCCACCGAGATGATCGGTGTCGTCGCCGCGGCGGTCGTGCTGCTGATCACCTTCGGGTCCGTCGTGGCCGCGGGCCTGCCGCTGGTCACCGCGCTGCTCGGCATCGGTACGGGCGTCGCCATCATCACGGCGCTCGCCAGCACCATCGGCTTCTCGTCCACGACCACCACGCTGGCGATGATGCTGGGGCTCGCGGTCGGTATCGACTACGCCCTCTTCATCGTGTCCCGGTACCGGTCCGAACGTGAGGAGGGCCGGGATCCCGAGGAAGCGGTCGGGCGGGCCGTGGGCACGGCAGGCTCGGCCGTGGTCTTTGCCGGCCTCACCGTGATCATCGCGCTCGCCGGCCTGTCCGTGGTCGGCCTGTCGATGCTCACGAAGATGGGTCTGGCCGCGGTGTTCACGGTCCTGATCGCAGTGCTGATCGCCCTGACGCTGCTGCCGGCGCTGATCGGCTTCTTCCCGAAGGCCGTGCTGCCCCGGGCCCTGCGCAAGAAGGAGAAGGGGAAGAAGCGCGGGTCGGATGAGACTCCCGCGCCCGCAGCCGACACGCCCGCGAAGGAGGGCCTGGGCGCACGCTGGGCGCGCTTCGTGATCCGGCGACCGCTGCTGGTGCTTCTGTTCGGTGTGGTGGTTCTGGGTACCTGCGCGGTGCCGGCGCTCGATCTCGAACTGGGGATGCCGGGCGCCGAGTCGAAGTCCACGTCGACCACCGAGCGCCGGGCCTACGACGCCCTGTCCGACGCCTTCGGGCCCGGTTTCAACGGTCCGCTGACCGTCGTCGTGGACGGCAAGGGGGCCGACGATCCCGAGGCCGCGGCCGCGACCGTCGTCGACGACCTCAAGAGGACGGACGGCGTCGCCGGCGTGACCCCGGCCATGTTCAACAAGGCCGGTGACACCGCCATCGTCACGGTCACCCCGTCGACGGGTCCCGCCACCACCGAGACCAAGGATCTTGTTCACACCCTTCGGGACAAGGCCGACGGCATCGAGGCCGACACCGGCGCGGAGATGCTGGTCACCGGCAGCACCGCGGTGAACATCGACCTGTCCGACAAGGTCACCAGCGCGCTCCTGCCCTACCTCGCGCTCGTCGTCGGTCTGGCCTTCCTGCTGCTGATGGTGGTGTTCCGCTCGATCCTCGTACCGCTGAAGGCCGCGCTCGGATTCCTCCTCTCGGTGTGCGCTTCGTTCGGCGTGATCGTGGCGGTCTTCCAGTGGGGCTGGCTGGCCGATCTGTTCGGCATCGAGACGGTGGGGCCGATCTCCAGCATGATGCCGATCTTCCTGATCGGTGTGGTGTTCGGCCTGGCCATGGACTACGAGGTGTTCCTCGTCACACGCATGCGCGAGGCGTACGTCCATGGGGAGCGGCCCGGACAGGCGATCATCACCGGATTCCGGCACAGCGGCAAGGTCGTCGCGGCCGCCGCCGTGATCATGATCTCGGTCTTCGCCGGGTTCATCGGGATGAGCGAATCGATGATCAAGATGATGGGGCTCGGCCTCGCGTCGGCCGTCTTCCTCGACGCCTTCATCGTCCGTATGGCCATCGTCCCGGCCCTGCTCGCGCTCCTCGGGCACAAGGCCTGGTGGCTGCCGCGATGGCTGCACAAGGTCCTGCCGAACGTGGACGTCGAGGGCGAGAAGCTGAACCGGACCCTCGAGCCCGCTCAGGTCTCCGGGACCGGTCCGGCCGAGCACGAGCCGAGCCACGTCTGACCGGCTGCTCCCCTACGCGTCGGTGGGCCACCCCGGCATGGGGTGGCCCACCGACCCGGTCCGGATCACGACGCGCATCGGGGATGCTGGTGAGGCAAGGGCACACTCAAGGGCCGAGGCGGAGGGACACAGGGTGATCAGCGAGTTGCGGAACGTCTACCGTCGGCGCCCGCGTGCGGCTGACTGTGCCCTGGCCCTGGTCGCTTTCGTCCTGAGTGTCATCGGGAGCGCCTCTTACCCCGCGAGCCCGACGCAACTCTCCATGCCCGACCCGTTCGTGGTGGCGGTCGGCGCCGCGGGGTCGGCGGCCCTGCTCCTGCACCGCGCCCGTCCACGGCTGACGACGGCGTTCACCACCGGGTGTGCGCTGGCCCAGACCCTGGCGGGCGTCCAGCTCAACCCCGTGCTTCAGGCACCGTGTCTGATGTCGCTCTTCCTCCTCGCCGTCCGCACGGACCGGCGTACGGCCCGTGTCGCGACGGTCGGGGCCGTCACGGCTCTGCTCGCGGCCGTGCTGACCCAGGACCTCGGATTCCCCGGGGGGTTCGTCATCCTCGGTATGGTCTCGTGGACCCTGCTGCCCGGCGCCGTCGGGGACGCGGTGCGCAGCAACACCGAGTACCTCGCCGCCGCCGAGGCCCGGGCCGAACTCGCCGAGCGCACACGCGAGGAAGAGGCCCTGCGCCGCGTCGGCGAGGAACGCATGCGGATGGCGCGTGAACTGCACGACGTGGTCGCCCATCACATCTCGCTCGCCGCCACACAGGCCCACACCGCCGTGTACCTCATGCGCCACCACCCGGAGCGCGCGCCGGAGGTCATGGAGAACCTGTGCGACTCCACCGACGAGGCGCTGCGAGAGCTCAGGGCGACCGTCGGCCTGCTGCGCCAGAGCGATGACACCGACTCCCCGCGCGACCCCGCCCCCGGACTCGCCCGGCTACCGGACCTGCTGACATCGTTCGAGCGCGCCGGCCTGGATGTGGATGTCACCACGGAGGGAGACGCGCGGCCGCTGTCGCCCGGCGTGGACCTGACGGCCTACCGGATCATCCAGGAAGCGCTGACCAACGTCACCAAGCACGCGGACACCGGTGACGCCCGGGTGCACCTCGCCTACACCAGAGACTGGGTGACGATCACCGTCGTCGACGACGGCCGCCCCGAGGCCCGCGTGCCCCTTCCCGGTCGGGTGTCCGGCTACGGGCTGATCGGCATGCGGGAACGGGCCCAGTCCGTCGGCGGCCGACTGCAGGCCGGGCCCAGGGCGGAGGGCGGGTTCGCTGTCTCGCTCGGACTGCCGATGCACAGGACCGCACAGCATCCGCCCCACCAGGAGGTGCCGCACCCGTGACCGTTCGCGTACTGCTCGCCGACGACCAGGCCCTCGTCGCCGGGACGTTCCGCATCCTGATCGATCTGAGCGAGGACCTGGAGGTCGTGGGGGTCGCGGCCAACGGCCGGGAGGCCGTCGATCTGGCCCGCGCCGGCCGCCCCGATGTCGTCGTGATGGACATCCGCATGCCGGTCCTCGACGGGCTCGCGGCGACGGCCGAGATCACTGCGGACGAGGCGTTGCGCGCGACGAAGGTGCTCGTGCTGACCACGTTCGAGACCGACGAGTACGTCGCAGAGGCCATCCGCGCAGGCGCATCCGGCTTCCTCGGCAAGGGCATCGGCCCGGAGGAACTTCTCGCGGGGATCAGGACCGTGGCGGGCGGGGACGCGCTCCTGTCGCCCGCCGCCACGCGGACCCTGATCTCCCGGTTCCTCGCCGCTCCCGCAGGCGAACCCGTGGGCGTCGCAGAGGAGGCCCTGCCCGAACTCACCGCGCGCGAGCGGGAGGTGGTCGCCGAGGTCGCCGGCGGCCTGTCCAATGACGAGATCGCGGAGAAGCTGTACGTCAGCCCGCTGACCGTCCGCAGCCACGTCCAGCGCGCCATGACCAAGCTCGACGTGCGGGACCGGGCCCAGCTGGTGGTACGGGCCTACCGGTCCGGCCTGGTCCGGGCCCCGCGCGAGTAGATCGTCGCGGTGGGTTGTGCGGGGCCGGGTCGGGTGCGGATCATCCGGAGCGCCGTCGCGCTCACGCTGTTGTGGCCCGGGGTGGCGAGGTAGGCGAACCGTCCACGCAAGCGGCCCTCGGGTACGTCAGTAGCCGGCCGGGCGGAACATCCCGGCAACGAGCGTCGCGCCCTGGGCGCTACCGAGCAGCACCGCATGCCCGGGAATGGGCGCGAGTACTACCGGCACGAGCGCCACGAAGTACGCCAACTCCCCGCCCGGAACCCTCCTCCTGGTGGACCATGGGGGCGCGGAGGCGAGGCCGGCCCGTGCCGGTCGGCGCCGTTGTGTTGCGGTGCGCCGGGGCAGTCGCCCGCCGCCGAGGCGCGCATCCGGGCCGGAGGGAGTCCATGGTGGAGTCGGTGCCGGTACGCTGTCCGGCCTGTCGCCGGGAGCACACGTACAGCACGCCGGCCTATCCCTGCCCGTGCGGTGCGCCGACCGCCCCGCCGGTGCTCCGCGACGCCCCGGTCGTCCCCCTCACGCACCGCACCTGGAACGACGACTGGGTGACAGTGCGCTGTCGCGCCTGCGGGCGCCACGACCACTGGCCTCAGCCGGAACTCTGCTGCCCGTGCGGCGTCGTACTGCGGATACCGGTCCGGCCGGTGGCAGAGGCGGAAACCGGCCGTGCTCCCGCACGGGGACCCGGGGCCGAGGCCAACCGGCCGCTGCCGCGCACGGCGCCGCCGTCCCGGCCGGTCTTCCAGCCGCTGCCCGTGCGCACCAGGCGCGACGCGGTCGCTAGTGCCGCGCTCTATCTGCGGTGGCTGGGCTACCGCGAAGTCGTCCGGCCGGTGGAGCGCACCCCCGCACGGATCGACCTGCGGGCCGCCGGACTGATCGCCCAGGTCGAGACGGCTCCTCGCCCGACGACGCTGCGCGACGTCGAGTGCCTCTGGCTGAACGCGCTGAACGCGTCGACCACCGGTGTCCTCTTCTCCCTGGCGGGGTACGCGGCTGCCGCCGAAGCGCGCGCGGAGGGTCTCGGCATCCCGCTCTTCCGGATGGACCTCACGGGAATGCCGCAACCGGTCAACGGCCCGGCGGACGAGCTCATCAGCACCGGCGCCTGAGCGCGCATCCGCCGGCCATACTTCCCGCCCCTCCCATGCCTCCCGCCCGAACGGTCATACTGGGCCGTATGCGCATCCGGACCGCCCGCCGCTCCGATCTCCCCCTCCTTCAGGACATCGAGCGTGCCGCGGGCGAACCGTTCCGCGCGCTCGGCATGCCGACCGTCGCGGACGACGACCCTCCGCCGCTCGACCTGCTGGACGGCTACCGCCGGGCCGGCCGCGCCTGGGTGGTCACCGGCCCCGACGACCGCCCGGTCGGCTATCTGATCGCCGATCCGGTCGACGGCGCGGCCCACATCGAACAGGTCTCCGTCCATCCGTCCGCCGCGCGGCGCGGCCTCGGTGCCGCGCTCATCGGCCATCTCGCCGGATGGGCGCACGAACGAGGCCTGGGCGCGCTGACCCTGACGACCTTCTCCCACGTCCCGTGGAACGCCCCGTACTACACCCGCCTCGGCTTCCGTACGCTGGACGAGGCGGAACTCACCGACGGGCTGAGGAAGATCAGGGCGAACGAGGCCGAACACGGCCTGGACCGCTGGCCGAGGGTCTGCATGCGGCGCGACATCCCGGGCGCCGGCCACGATCCGCGCCCCCGTGGAACCGGGCGACACCACTGAGTGGATTCGGTCACGTTCGAGCTCCCGGACACAAATGTTCGGCTCGTTGTCAGTGGCGGGCCTTAAGGTGGGCGCATGGCATTAACTCCACGACGCACACACCGCCTTCACTCTTCGCACGCGACCCGACCCACGTCCCCGTCCGCCGTCGCGGCGAACGAGGCGATCCGGGCCCTGGTCGACGCGCGAGCGGGGCAGGGCTGGTCCTCCGTGGAGTCCGCCGCCTATGAGGTGCTGCTGATCGAATGGGCGGCCGCGACCCGGGGCTTCGCCGACGACATCATCGAGGCCGCCTGACCACACCCCGGGCCCTCGGGTCCTACCGGACGTAGCCCTCCCGCAGTTCGATCTTGCGCACCTTCCCGCTGACCGTCATCGGGAAGGCGTCCAGGATCTGCAGAAGTCGCGGGATCTTGTAGTGCGCCAGTTGTTCGCGGCAGTATCCCGCCACCTCGTCCAGGCTCGGCGGGTCCGCCGGGTCCCTCGGGATGACACAGGCCAGGATCTCCTCACCGTAGGTGTCGTCCGGTACACCCACCACCTGCACGTCCGCGATCTTCGGGTGGCCGTGGAGGAACTCCTCGATCTCCCGGGGGTACACGTTCTCGCCACCGCGGATGATCATGTCCTTGATCCTGCCGACGATCTGTACGTAGCCGTCCTCCCGCATCACCGCGAGGTCCCCGGTGTGCATCCAGCGGCCCGCGTCGATCACTTCGGCCGTGCGCTCGGGCTGTTCCCAGTAGCCGAGCATCACGCTGTAGCCGCGGGTGCAGAGTTCACCCGCCTCGCCGCGCTCCAGGGTCACGCCGGTCGCCGGGTCCACGATCTTGACCTCGATGTGCGGCAGGACGCGGCCCACGGTGCCGGTCCGGCGCTCCAGGTCGTCGTCGCGGCGGGTCTGGGTGGAGACCGGTGAGGTCTCCGTCATGCCGTAACAGATGGACACCTCGTCCATGTGCATCTCGGCGACGACCCGCTTCATCACCTCGACCGGGCACGGCGATCCGGCCATGATGCCGGTGCGCAGCGAGGAGAGGTCGTACGAGGCGAACCCGGGGAGGTTCAGCTCCGCGATGAACATGGTGGGGACGCCGTAGAGCGAGGTGCACCGCTCCTGTTGGACGGCGGCCAGCACGGCGGCCGGTTCGAAGGCGGGGGCCGGGATCACGATGCAGGCACCGTGCGAGGTGATGCCGAGATTGCCCATGACCATGCCGAAGCAGTGATAGAAGGGGACGGGCAGACAGACCCGGTCCTCTTCGGTGTAGGCGATCATCTCCCCCACGAAGTAGCCGTTGTTCAGGATGTTGTGGTGGGAGAGGGTGGCCCCCTTGGGGAAGCCGGTGGTGCCCGAGGTGTACTGGATGTTGATCGGGTCGTCGCAGGACAACTCGGCTTCGCGGGCCGAGAGTTGTCCGGACGTCACAGCGCCCGACCGGTCGAGCAGTTCGCCCCAGGACGGGTCGCCGATGTAGTGCACGGCGCGCAGGGCGGGGCAGTCGGCGCGGACCTGCTCGACCAGTGTGTGGTAGTCGCTGGTGCGGTGCGCGAGGGAGGAGACCAGGAGCGATATCCCGGCCTGCTGGAGCACGTACGCCAGCTCGTGCGCCCGGTAGGCCGGGTTGATGGTGACCATCACGGCGCCGATGCGGGCGGTGGCGTACTGCACGAGCACCCACTCGGGGCAGTTGATCGCCCAGATCCCGACCCGGTCCCCCTTGGCCACACCCGATGCCATCAGCGCACGGGCCAGCTCTTCGACGTCCGCGCCGAACTCGGCATAGGTCCAGCGCCGCCCCGACGCGACGTCGACGAGCGCCTCGCGCTCACCGAACGCCTCGATCGCGCGGTCCAGATTGCGGCCGATGGTGTCGCCCAGCAGCGCGGTGGTCCCGGTGCCGTGCGCGTAGGACAGCCCGCTCATCGCAGATCCCCCTCGTCGTACTCGGTGCCGGTGCCCTGGGCCGTGCGCTCGCGCAGTTCGATGCGGCGGATCTTGCCGGAGACGGTCTTGGGAAGGTCGGCGAACTCCAGTCGGCGGACCCGCTTGTACGGAGCGAGGACCGTCCGGGAGTGCTCGAACAGCACCTTCGCCGTGTCCGGACCGGGCTCCCAGCCCTCGGCGAGCACGATGTACGCCTTCGGGACGGCGAGCCGTACCGGGTCGGGGGCCGGGACGACGGCCGCCTCGGCGACCGCCTCGTGCTCCAGCAGGGCGCTCTCCAGCTCGAACGGCGAGATCTTGTAGTCGGAGGCCTTGAAGACGTCGTCGGCGCGGCCCACGTACGTGATGTAGCCGTCATCGTCCCGGGAGCCGATGTCACCGGTGCGGTAGTAGCCGCCCGCCATGGCCTCGGCGGTCCGGTCCGGGTCGCCGTGGTAACCGGTCATCAACCCCACCGGACGGTCCGACAGGTCGAGGGAGATCTCGCCCTCGACCGCGCCCGGCTCCCCGGTGACCGCGTCCAGGAGCTCGACCTTGAAGCCGGGGCTGGGCCGGCCCATCGATCCGGCCTTCAGCAGCTGCCCCGGAGTGTTGGCGACCTGGACGGCGGTCTCGGTCTGGCCGAAGCCGTCCCGGATGGTGACCCCCCAGGTGCGCCGCACCGTCTCGATGACCTCCGGGTTCAGCGGCTCGCCGGCCGCGACGACCTCACGCGGCGGGGTCCTCAGCTGCGAGAGGTCGGCCTGGATCAGCATCCGCCAGACCGTGGGCGGGGCGCAGAAGCTGGTGACGCCCGAGCGGTCCATCTCCGCCATCAGCCGGCCCGCGTCGAAGCGGGTGTAGTTGAAGATGAAGACGGTTGCCTCGGCGCTCCAGGGCGCGAAGAGGTTCGACCAGGCGTGCTTGGCCCAGCCGGGCGAGGAGATGTTGAGGTGGACGTCCCCGGGCTTGAGGCCGATCCAGTACATCGTCGCGAGGTGGCCCACCGGATAGGACACATGAGTGTGCTCGACGAGCTTGGGGCTGGCGGTCGTCCCGGAGGTGAAGTAGAGCATCAGCGGCTCGTCGGCCTCGGTCTCGCGGTCCGGGGAGAAGGTCTCCGGCTGATCGTCCGCACCGGTGTACGCAAGCCAGCCGGGAACGTCCGCGCCGACCGCGATCCGGGTGTAGTCGCCGGGCACCTCGTCGAACTTGGCGGTGTCGGTGTCCCGCACCAGGACGTGCCGGACCCGACCGCGCTCCACCCGGTCGCGCAGATCGACCGGTCCCAGCAGCGGGGTGGCGGGGATGACAACGGCGCGCAGCTTCATCGCGGCGAGGGCCGTCTCCCACAGTTCGACCTGGTTGCCGAGCATCACGAGGATGCGGTCCCCGGCACGCACCCCCTGGGCGCGGAGCCAGTTCGCGGCCTGGTGGGAGCGGGCGGACATCCGGGCGAAGGACACCTCGGTGCGGCTGCCGTCCTCCTCCACGATGTGCAGGGCGGTGCGGTCGTTGTCCCGGGCGATCGTGTCGAACCAGTCCAGTGCCCAGTTGAAGTGGTCGGTCCGGGGCCAGCGGAAGCCGTCGTAGGCCGCCTGGTAGTCCTCGCGGTGCTGCAGCAGAAAGTCCCGGGCAGCCCGGAACGTCTCCGTCGCACTGGTTGCCGACATGTGCCCTCCTCATTGCGGACCGGACCGGTCGATTAACATGATGTGAACAGTGACCCAGATCTCACCACCCCCGAACGGGGGGTGCGCGGCATCAGGGGCTGTCGAGCCCGCGGAGCCGGGGCAGGGACCGGCCGGAGAGGCGTCAGCATGCCGGAATCCGTCGATGTCGTCGAGATGCGAGCGGCCCTGTCGCGGCTGCGCCGGACCAGCGGACTTCCCGTCGTCTTCGGCGGGCTGCTCTCGGATGCACGTCATGCCCGGATCGCCGAGCTGAACGGGGCACAGACCGCCGCTCTGCGCGGGCTCGTCATCTCGGCCGGCAGCGGGCTCGGGGGCAAGGCGATCGCCCTGTCCCGGCCCTGCGCGGTGACCGACTACCACGCCTCACGCCACATCAGCCACGAGTACGACATCGCGGTGGCGGCGGAGGGCCTGCGTTCGGTGGTCGCGGTGCCCGTCGTCGTACGGCGCACCGTACGCGGTGTGCTGTACGGGGCACTGCGCCAGCCGGTCATGCTCGGGGACCGCACCTTCGACGCGGCGGTCGCCGCCGCCCGGGATGTGGAGCAGGCCCTGGTCGTACGGGACGAGGTGGAGCAGCTTCTGGCGGTGAGCCGGGACCGGATCGCGGATCCGATGGCGGCGCCGGAGGCGTGGGAGGACGTCCGCGAAGCCCACCGTGAACTGCGGGCCCTGGTACCGAAGGTGACCGATCCTGCGTTGCGCGAGGATCTGCTCGCGGTGTGCGAACGGCTCGTGTCGGCGGCCGGTGCCCGTGCGCCGCGGACCGGCGGGGTGCATCTGGCGCCGCGTGAGGTGGACGTGCTGGCGTGTGTGGCCGCGGGGGCGACGAACGCGGTGGCGGCGCAGCGGCTCGGGCTGCGGCCGGAGACGGTGAAGGGGTATCTGCGTGCGGCGATGCGCAGGCTGGGGGCACACACCCGCCTGGAGGCGGTGGTGGCGGCACGGCGTGCGGGGCTGCTGCCCTGAGGACGGGGTCCGGAGTGTCCGGGCGGCCGATGACGCATGTGGTGGTGCGGCGGTGAACTGCCCCTGCTCACATGGTTGTTGAGGTGCCGGACCCCGCCTCATCGCCGACATCCGGACGATGGCAGGCGGCGGGGCCGCCCGTCAGGCGGCCTCGATCAGCTCCCGCAGCCTGTCGTAGCCCGGGGCGAGGGCGCGCAGTCCGGCCGCGACGGCCCCGTCGTTGCCCGCGACCAGCTCGTACTGGAGGGCGCCGAGCCGCCGGGCCTGTCCCGCCGCGGCGTCCGCGGCGTCTTTCCGTCCGATCAGGTCGAGGCAGGTGGCCGCGTCGCAGAGCCGGCGGGCGCCCGCCCGGAAGCCGAAACTCTCCAGCATCTGGCGGGTCTCGGGGGCGAGTCCGCGTTCCAGCTGTCCGGCCAGGCCGGCGAGGGCGTCGACTCCACCCGACGACCCGGGCGCGTTGGGCAGGTCGTAGCGGCCGGCCAGCCAGCGGGCCGCCTCCGGGAGCGAGGCCCGCAGCGCCTCGCCCGGCTCGATCCGGGTTTCGCGTACGAAACGGCTGCGCATCACGTACGGCGTCGTGATGTACGCGACCTCCTCGCCCCGCCACGACTCCAGGAACGCGTCCAGCGGCAGCGAGGCGTACGGATGCCCGTGCGGGTCGTGGAAGACGACCGTGCCCTCCTCCACCGCGAGGACCACGACATAGTGGTCGGCACCCTGGGCCGTACCGGAACCGGGCTGGTGCAGCAACAGGCCCATGTCCAGCGGGCCGACGAGCACCGGCCCCTCCTCACACGCCGCGCGCAGCCGCTGCGCGGCTTCCTCGGGCGTACCGCCGTCGGTGCGCTCGCAGCGCCAGCCCAGGAGTCCGATCGCCGCGTTCAGCCCGATTTCCGGATCCCAGCCATAGGGGTCGAAGAAGGGAACCCTTCCGCCGATGAGCTGCACACCGAAGGGTGAGCCGGTCAGGCACTCCACGATGTGCGTTCCAGGGGCTTCGGAACCCCACATCATCGTCAGCGAGTTGGTGTAACAGTAAGGACCGGATCCCACGTACGGAAAACGCATGAAGCAGATCTCCACCCTGACCTTCGAACAAATTTTCGGCAGCGTATCACCGTGGAGTGGGAACCCTTTCCGGTAGGACGCGCCCCGCAGCAGCACCGCGTACCGGTACTTCGATCTCGATGCCGCGCTCCGGAACGGCCCACATGGCGGAAACCGGCGCACCTGACCACCGGCGCACACCTCCCTGACGACCCGGTCCGCGCCCGGGGCCACCCACGCGCCGCCCGACGGGCGGCGCGGGTTCCGCCATGCCCGGGCGGCGCAGCACCCCGGATCGGAGGCCGTCGGCCCGCATGATGGGTGGGTGATCAGTGTCCTGTTCGCCATTCTGACCGCGATCAGCAACGGTGCCGCCTCCGTCCTCCAGCGCCGCGCCGCGCGGACCGTGCCCGACAGCAAGGCGATGCACCTGTCGCTGATCGGGCAGCTGCTGCGCCGACGGCTGTGGCTGGCCGGGATCGGCCTGGTGATCGTGGCGGCCGTGTGCCAGGCCACGGCGCTGGCCACCGGGCCGATCTCCCTGGTCCAGCCGATCTTCGTGATCGAACTGCCGGCCACCCTGCTGCTGGCCGGGTTCGTCATGCGGGTGCGGATCTCCCGGACGGTCTGGTACGCGGTGATCGCCGTCACCGCGGGGCTGGCCCTCGGCATGGCCTCCGCGGCCCCGGGCGGCGGCACCACGTCGGTGACCGGCGCGGCCTGGTTCACCGCCCTGGTCCTGACCGGCATCTTCGAGGCCGTGGTGATCGCCGTGGCCCTGTCCGCGCGCCGCAACCTCCGGGGCGCCCTGCTCGGCCTCGCCGCCGCCTGCGGGTACTCGCTCACGGCCGCGCTGATGAAGGACGCCATGGGTCGGCTCACCGGCGGCGGAGCGGAGGCGCTCTTCACCTCCTGGCAGCTGTACGCCACGGCCGCGGCCGGAGTGGGCTCGCTGTTCCTCCTCCAGAACGCCCTCCAGGCCGGCGTGCTCGCCGCGGTCCAACCGCCGCTCACCCTCGGCGACGCCCTCATCAGCGTGGTGTACGGGGTGACGCTGTTCGGCGAGAAGGTACGCACCGGATGGTGGCTGCTGCCCGAACTGGTGGCGCTCGTCCTGATCGCCCTGGGGTGCGTCCACCTGGCCCGGTCCCCGCTCGCCTCGGGCACCGCGCCGCCTCCCGAGCGCAAGCTCAGATGACCCGCCACGTCGGCTTCCTCGACCGTTCCGGGCGGTTGCCCCGGAACGGTCGCGCGGCACGGCCCCGCGGGACTATCCTCCGGTCCAGCCATGGATGGCGGACGGGCAAGGGGCCCGGTTCCTTCTTGGGGGTTGGTGTGGTCACTGGTCGTGTGGTGCGGTTCGACGGCGCACGCGGATACGGCTTCATCTCACCCGATCACGGCGGTGAGGATGTCTTTCTCCATGTGAACGACATGCTGATTCCCGAGTCGTATGTGCGTACGGGTACCGCGGTCGAGTTCGAGATCGAGGACGGTGACCGCGGACTGAAGGCCTCGTCCGTACGGCTCGCCGAGGGGGCCGACGGGAAGCCACTGACCCCTCCGCGGCACGCCTCGGGCGGCACTTCCGCGGCGTCGGACGACGACGCCCTGTGCGATGTGCTCAGTGCGGCCGAGTTCACCAGGGACGTGACCGACGTCCTGCTGGAGTCGGCACCGTCACTGACAGGGACTCAGATCCTGCAGATCCGGAGCGGGTTGCTGCAGTTCGCCAAGAACCACGGCTGGACCGAGGGCTGATCGCCCCCCTGCCGCCGCCCGCCGCCCTCGTGGCACGGGCGGGTCGGCACGCGTGGCAGGCCGAAGAACATCCTCGCCGCCACCGAGGAGTCACTCGCCCGCCTGGAGCGCGAGCCGGACCTCGTG
>NZ_JBFAWU010000040.1:0-36517 GCF_040680455.1 Streptomyces sp. NPDC052052
TCCTCCGGGCTTTTCCCTTCGGTCTTGCGTTTCCGACTCTATCAGACTCTTTCGTGTCCGATTCCCGGTCGAAGCGGGTCAATCATTTTCCGCCTCCCGGTTCCTCGCTTTCGCGATTTCCCTTTCCGCGAGTCCGACTCTATCAGGCTTTTCCTTTTCCCTTGACCAACCTCCTGCAGGCATGCAGGTGCCGATCCGGGTTTGGGTCTGGGCTTGTGAGTCGCCGCCGTCCCCGACTCAAGGTCACGGTGGGGCCAGGCAGATGTAAGAGACTACAGGCTGCCGGGAGGCGAGGCAAATCGTTTCCGGTGCCTCCTGAGGTCGCGAACCGGAAGGTCTCAGGCGGAACCGTAACTTCTTATGACTTACGCTGCTGATCAGTACTCCGTCACCCACAAGCTGTGACGGCGCCGCTCGAGTTCGACCACTGGGAGGTTCTCCATGACCACTGTGACGTCCCCTCTTGCCGGACGTGCCATCGGGCTCGCCGCGGTGCCGGACCCGGTCTTCTCCGGCTCGATGGTGGGTCCCGGAACTGCCGTCGATCCCGTTCGCGAGCCTTCCGAGGCCGTTTCACCGGTCGACGGCATCGTCGTCTCCCTCCACCCGCACGCGTTCGTCGTCGTGGACGAGGGCGGGCACGGTGTTCTCGTGCACCTGGGCATCGACACCGTGCAGCTCAATGGCGAAGGTTTCGAGCTGCTCGTGAACAAGGGGGACACGGTCACGCGCGGTCAGGGCATCGTGCGGTGGGACCCTGCGGGCGTGGAAGCGGCCGGCAAGTCTCCGGTCTGCCCGATCGTGGCCCTGGAGGCCACCGCCGACTCGCTCTCCGAGGTCCGCGAGGACGGCGACGTGAAGACCGGGGACACGTTGTTCGGCTGGCAGTGACGGACTCGGCGCAATGACCGCCGACTGGATATCCACCGCGGAGGCACCGGCCTCCGCACGACCGGAGACGGGTGACATGGAGACAACACTGCGAGGCGTCGGTGTGAGCCACGGAGTGGCGATCGGCGAGGTCCGGCACATGGGTACGGCCGTGCTCGAACCGCCGGCCAAGCAGATCCCGGCCGAGGAGGCGGAGCGCGAGCAGGGGCGTGCTCGCCAGGCCGTGGAAGCCGTGGCGGCCGACCTGATCGCGCGGGGCAATCTGGCCGGCGGCGAGGCACAGCACGTGCTCGAGGCGCAGGCCATGATGGCGCAGGACCCCGAACTGATGGCCGATGTGGAACGTCGTATCGCCGTCGGCAGCACCGCCGAGCGCGCTGTCTACGACGCGTTCGCCGCCTACCGGGCCCTGCTCGCCAACGCCGGTGAGTACCTGGCGGGCCGGGTCGCCGACCTCGACGACGTGCGGAACCGGATCGTCGCCCGCCTGCTCGGTGTGCCGATGCCGGGTGTGCCGGACAGCGACGAGCCCTATGTGCTGATCGCACGGGATCTTGCGCCTGCCGACACCGCGCTGCTCGACCCGGCTCTGGTTCTCGGCTTCGTCACCGAGGAGGGCGGTCCGACCAGTCACACCGCGATCCTTGCGCGGGCGCTCGGGGTACCTGCCGTGGTGGCGCTCCCCGGCGCCGGTGAACTGGCCGAGGGCACGGTCGTCGCGGTGGACGGCAGCACCGGTGAGATCTTCGTCCGGCCCAGCGCCGAGAAGCGTGCGGAAATGGAGAGCGCGGCTGCCGCGCGCAAGGCCGCGCTGGCCGCTTCGACCGGCCCCGGGGCCACCTCCGACGGTCACAAGGTCCCGCTGCTCGCCAACATCGGAGGGCCGGGCGACGTGCCGGCGGCGGTCGAGGCCGGTGCCGAGGGCGTGGGCCTGTTCCGTACGGAGTTCCTGTTCCTGGACGACAGCAAGCAGGCGCCGTCCGAGGAGAAGCAGGTCGCGGCGTACCGGGCGGTGCTGGAGGCGTTCCCCGAGGGGCGTGTCGTGGTGCGGGTGCTGGATGCCGGTGCCGACAAGCCGCTGGACTTCCTGACGCCCGCGGACGAGCCGAATCCGGCGCTGGGTGTGCGGGGGCTGCGGAGCCTGCTGGATCACCCCGAGGTGTTGAAGACCCAGCTGACCTCGCTGGCGAAGGCGGCCGAAGGACTGCCTGTCTACCTCGAGGTCATGGCCCCGATGGTGGCGGACCGTACCGATGCGAAGGCCTTTGCCGACGCCTGCCGTGAGGCCGGGTTGCACGCGAAGTTCGGTGCGATGGTGGAGATTCCGTCCGCCGCGTTGCGGGCGCGCTCGATCCTGCAGGAGGTGGAGTTCCTTTCGCTGGGCACCAACGACCTGGCCCAGTACACCTTTGCTGCCGACCGTCAGGTGGGCGCGGTCTCCCGGCTGCAGGATCCCTGGCAGCCTGCACTGCTCGACCTGGTGGCACTGTCCGCGGAGGCGGCCAAGGCCGAGGGCAAGAGCTGTGGTGTCTGTGGTGAAGCCGCCTCCGATCCCTTGCTCGCCTGTGTCCTGACGGGGCTGGGTGTGACGTCGTTGTCGATGGGCGCCGCATCCATTCCCTATGTCCGCGCCACGCTGGCGAAGCACACCCTCGCTCAGTGCGAGCGCGCCGCTTCCGCCGCGCGTGCGGCGGACTCCGCCGAAGAGGCGCGGGTGGCGGCCCAGGCGGTGCTGTCGGGCGAGTAGGCCTGCGGTGTCTGTGGCGAAGGGGCTCCCGGCACAGGGAGCCCCTTCGGCATCTCAGCGGTGCTCCTCCGGTTCGTCCGCGCCGAGGTCGAAGCCCGCGCAGTACTCCACACGCGACTCGGGGGCCACCGGTTCGCCGGTGTCCGCGTCGGTGCAGTAGGCGCTGAACACCTCACCGGCGGTGAGCGGGACCAGACTGCCGCGGGCCAGTCGCCAGCCGTGGACCCGGTCCCGCGTACCGGGGTTGCTCGTGCGCAGGACGACTCCCCCGGGTTTGTCGAGTGCGATGCCGACGGCGAGCACCGTGACGAACTCGGTTCCCTCCGTCGGTTCGAGGTGGACGGGTCCCGTGGTGCCGCGCTCGGTGTTCAGGACGGCGAGCAGATGCTCATGCTCCGCGGGGGTGCTGCACACGAGGTGGTGGGTACCCGAGCCCGCTGCTTCCAGCATGCGCAGCAGCAGGTGGGAGGCCCGGTCGAAGGCGGCGCGACCGATGTCCTGGCCGCAGTCCGCGCATGCGCCGAGGTCTGCCAGCGTCATCGTGGCGTACTCCCAGGTGGCCTGACGCACGGCTCGGCCGACCAGGAGCGGGATGAGGGTGTCGATGGACTGCCCGGTGTACGCGACGGTGGCTCCGGCCGAGGCGATCTCGGCGGTGAACCGGCTGCGGCTGGCAGGAGCGTCGGGTGCGATTCCCGACTCGGCACAGAACAGCGCGTACTCCTCCGGGTCGAACAGGGCGACCGTGGCGTGCATGCCCTGGGCGGCGTAGGCCTTGAGCAGGCTCTCGACCTGCTGCAGATAGTCGGTGTGGTCGTCGAAGGTGAAGGTCCGATAGCACTGCATCGCCGCGAAGTCCTGCTCGTCGGCCAGGAGGCCGACGGTGCTGGGTGCTTCGCGGCGCAGCGAACGTCGCATGGATGTGCGGGACCGGCTGTGTTGGCCGGTCCCGCCGTGTCCGGGCTGCTCGGTCTTCCTGCGGTGCGTCATGACTCCCCCAGTGCGCTGTCGATCATTGCTCACTCAGAGTAAGCAGGGGGTCGGACAACGCGGACGGTCAGTGACGCTTGCGCGCGAGATCCTCGTAGAAGTGGAGGAGTTCGAGATTGTCGATCGAACCGGGATTGACCGCCTTGGCCAGGGCCGTGCCTTGCAGGAGGCGTTTGACCGGAACCTCGATCCGCTTGCCGGTGAGGGTGTGCGGAATGCCGGGGACTTCGATCACCTCGTCCGGGACGTGGCGTGGGGAGAGGTTCTCGCGGATGGTCCGCTTGATGCTGTTGCGCAGGTCGTCGTCGAGCACGGCGCCGTCCGCGAGGTGGACGAAAAGGGGCATCCAGTACCCGCCGTCGGGCTCCTCGATGCCGATGACGAGGGACTCACGGATTTCGGGGAGCCGCTCCACTGCTTCGTAGATGTCGGCGGAACCCATCCGGACACCCTGTCGGTTGAGGGTGGAGTCGGAACGGCCGTGGATGACCACCGAGCCGCGTCCGGTGATCGTGATCCAGTCGCCGTGGCGCCAGACGCCGGGGTACATGTCGAAGTAACTGTCGTGGTAGCGGCGGCCGTCGGGGTCGTTCCAGAAGCGGATCGGCATGGAGGGCAGGGGTGCGGTGACGACGAGTTCGCCGACCTCGTCGACGAGGGCCTTGCCCGCGGGATCCCAGGACTGGAGGTCCGTGCCGAGGCACGGGGCCTGGAGCTCGCCGATGTGGACGGGGAGGGTGGGGACCGCGCCCGCGAAGCAGCTGCAGACGTCCGTGCCGCCGCTGACGGAGGCGATCCAGAGGTCGTTGTCCACCTCGTCGTGGAGCCAGCGGAATCCGTCGGGCGGGAGCGGGGAGCCGGTGGTGGCGACGCACTGCACGCGGGAGAGGTCGAAGTCCCGGCCCGGGTGGACTTCCGCCTTGCGGCAGGCCATGACGTAGGCGGCGGAGGTACCGAAGAACGTCGCTCCGGTCTGTTCGACGACACGCCACTGGGCACCGGTGTCCGGAAAGCCCGGGCTTCCGTCGTACAGCACGAGCGTGGTCCCGGTGAGCAGGCCGGAGACGAGGAAGTTCCACATCATCCAGCCGGTGGAGGTGTACCAGAAGAACCGGTCGTCGGGACCGAGGTCGCAGTGCAGACCGATCTGCTTGAAGTGTTCCAGCAGGATGCCGCCCTGGGACTGGACGATCGCCTTGGGGAGGCCGGTGGTACCCGAGGAGTAGAGCACCCACAGCGGATGGTCGAAGGGGACCTGTTCGAAGACGGGGTCGGTGTCCGCGGAGGTGAGGGCGGACCAGTCGAGCGCGCCTTCCGGCGCCTCGGATCCCAGCAGCGGGATGTGGACCACGGCGCGCAGAGTGGGGAGTTCGCGGCGGAGTTCGGCGACGGTGTCGGCGCGGTCGTGTTCCTTGCCTCCGTAGCGGTAGCCGTCGACGGCGAAGAGGACGACCGGTTCGACCTGCTGGAAGCGGTCGAGGACGCTGCGGGCGCCGAAGTCGGGGGCGCAGGAGGTCCAGACGGCGCCGACGGCCGCGGTTGCGAGGAAGGCGACGACGGCCTGGGGGATGTTCGGGAGGTAGGCGCTGACGCGGTCGCCCGGTGTGACACCGAGGGCGCGGAGCTCGGCGGCCAGGGAGCCGACTCTGCGCCGGAGTTCGGACCACGAGAGGGGGACCTGGGTGTGGGTCTCGTCGACGTAAACCAGGGCGGGGGTGTCTGCGCGCAGGGGGTCCTCGGCGGTGCGCAGGGCGTGTTCGGCGTAGTTGAGGGTGGCGCCGGGGAACCACTGGGCACCGGGCATGGTGCGGTCGCCGATGACGGCCTCGTACGGGGTGGAGAACCGTACGTCGAACCAGTCGGCGACGGCCTGCCAGAAGGTGTCCAGCTGCTCGACCGACCAGCGGTGCAGCGCCGGGTATCCCCCGTCGGCCGGGGCTCCGTACGTTCCGGCCGCCCAGTTCTGGAAGCGGGTGACGGCCGCGGCCGCGATGCGGTCGGGGCCGGGCTGCCAGAGGGGGGATTCGTCGGCTGCTGCGGTCATGGGTCGGCTCCCTGGCTGTACGGGTACGCGGGATGGGCGTGGGTGGCACGCGCACGTGCGGGGGCGTGCGCGGGGCGGCTTTACGGACGATGCCATGGGATCGCCCTTCGCACCAGGGTTCGCTCACCATGGTCGCGTGTCCCGGTATGTGGTCGGGCCACAGGTGAACGGATGTTGAACGGGGCCCGCGCACGCCCTGCCGAGTGGCAGGGTGAGCTGCATGAACGGTCGTGACCTCGTGCGCTCGGTGAGGATGGTCGGATCGGTGCGGGGACTGCGGGTGCTGCGGTCCTCGCTGCGGCGTCGCGCCGCGGACGCACGGGCGTTGCGGCGGCCCGGTGCGGAGCGGGCGAGGGCGCCGGGACTCGTGGTGGGGGCGGAGCCGGGGCCGGGCGGTGGGGTGGTGCGCTTCGCGCGCTCGGAGCTGCTGATCCGGGTGGCGGTGGGCGGTTCGGTGTTCTGGGGCTGGGACGGGGCGGGGCCGTTGCCGTCGTACGCACTGGACGGGGCGGCGCCCGAGGTGGATCCGCGGGCCCGGCTGGAACCGGACAAGGACGGTGGCTGGCAGGTGGTCTCGGAGCGGCTGACCGTTGTGGTGTCACGGCACGGCGGCGTGGAACTGCGTACTCCCGGCGGGGTGGTGCTCCGACGCGAGTTGCCGCCGCTCTGGTGGGAGCCGGTGGCGGGTGGCGCCCCTCGATGGGTGCAGCGTTCCGAGGTGCCGGCGGACGCCCGCTTCTTCGGGCTCGGTGGACGGGCGTCGGGACCGCGGCTGCGGGACGGGGTGTACGGGCTGTGGAACACCGATCCGGGTGGACGCTTCGGACCCGGGGACGATCCGCTGTATCTGACGATGCCGGTGCAGGTGGTGGTCGCGGATGCGGGGACGCATCTGGTGTTCCACGACAACACCTGGTCGGGCCGGGTGAGGCTGCGTGAGGGCGAGGAGGGGGCCGGGTCCGGTCATGACCGTCCGGGGACGTGTGAGGTGCGGTTGGACGGAGGCCCGCTGCGCTGCTGGGTGCTGGCCGGTACGCCGGCCCGGGTGCTGCAGGGGTGGACGGCGCTCACGGGTGCACCCGCGCTGCCGCCGTCCTGGGCGCTGGGACCCCAGCATGCCCGTTGGGGGTTCGGGAGCGAGCGGGAGGTGCGGCGGATCGTTGCCGGGTACCGGGAGCGGGGACTTCCCCTGTCGGCGGTGCACCTGGACATCGATCACTACGACGCGCACCGGGTGTTCACGGTCGACCGTGCCCGCTTTCCGGATCTGCCGGGGCTGGCGGAGGAGTTGCGGGAGGAGGGGGTGCGGCTGGTGTCGATCGTCGATCCCGCGGTCAAGGCGGAGCCGGGGTACTCCGTGTTCGATTCGGGTGCGGCGGTCGGCGGCGACGGTGCGTTCGTCCGGGACGCGCGGGGGCGGACGGTGCGCGGGGAGGTGTGGCCGGGTGAGTGCGTGTATCCGGACTTCACCGATCCGCAGGTGCGGGAGTGGTGGGGCGGTCTGTACCAGGAGCGGCTTGCGCTGGGGTTCTCCGGTGTCTGGCACGACATGAACGAGCCGGTTTCCTTCGCGGCGTTCGGGGATCCGACGCTGCCCCGGTCGGCGCGGCACTCGCTCGAGGGCCGCGGGGGCGATCACCGCGAGGCCCACAACGTGTACGGGCTGGCGATGGCGCGTGCCGGGTACGAGGGGCTTCGCCGGCTGCGGCCCGGTACCCGTCCCTTTCTGTTCTCGCGTTCCGGTTGGGCGGGGATGCAGCGGTACGGCGGCACCTGGTCCGGTGATGTGGAGACCGGCTGGCCGGGGCTGCGGGCCTCGCTGGCGCTGGTGTTGGGGCTGGGTCTGTGCGGTGTTCCGTATTCGGGGCCGGACGTGGGCGGTTTCGACGGGTCGCCGTCGCCGGAGTTGTATCTGCGGTGGTACCAGCTGGGGGCGTATCTGCCGTTGTTCCGTACCCACGCGGCGATCGACGCGGGGCGGCGGGAGCCGTGGGAGTTCGGACCGGAGGTGCTCGCCCATGCGCGGGCCGCGTCGGAGGAACGGGAGCGGCTCCGCCCGTACTTCGTGACGCTGGCGCATGTGGCCCGGCTGACCGGTGCGCCGTATGTGCGGCCGCTGTGGTGGGATGCGCCCGGCGAGCGGGCGTTGCGTGCGTGCGAGGACGCGTTCTTGCTGGGTGACGCGTTGCTGGTGGCGCCGGTGCTGGAGAGCGGTGCGGACCGCCGGGTGGTGCCGTTGCCGCGGGGGCGTTGGTACGACACGGCCACCGGCGAGGTGTACGAGGGCCCGGGTCAGGTGTTGCTCGACGCCCCTCTGTCACGGGTGCCGGTGCTGGCGAGAGCGGGTGCGGTGGTGCCGGTGCGGGGTGCGGACGGAGCGGTGGAGCTGGAGGTGTGGGCTCCGACCCCCGGGCGCGGCGGGGGCGGACTGATGGTCCGGGATGCGGGTGACGGCTGGGAGCGGGCCGAGGTCGAGCGGTACACGTCGCGGCTGGCGGGAGGGAAGGTCCTGGTGGAGCGGGAGGGCGTGGAGAAGCCGTTGGATCTTCGGGTGCGGGTACGGGGGTTGTAGTCGCCGGGGTCCGCACGGGGGCGACCGGGACCCGTGCGCGGTCGGGGCGGGGGTACCGCGGTCGTGGGCGGGGGTGCTGCGAGGGGCGCCTGGCCCGGTCAGTGGTACCCGCCCTCGAACCAGGTGCGGGCGGCCCGGGTGTGCAGGGGGAAGGCGAGCTCCGCGGGTGCGCGGAGCAGGTGATGGCCGAGGGTTTCATCGGTCGGCGCCGGCGGCGGGAGGTCTGCGGCACGACGCTCCGGGAGCAGACCGAAGAGGAGCAGGTGGCCGTCCGGGGAGCTGAGGGCGTCGGCGAGGCGGACGTCCCGTTCGTCCGCCTCGATGCCGGTCTCCTCCCGCAGTTCGCGCACCACTGCGTGTCTCCAGTCCTCGTCGTGCTCGATGAACCCACCGGGCAGGGCCACGCCACCGGGGTGGGGCGCGATGGTGCGGGTGATCACGACGAGTCCGGTACCGTCCCGGTCGGTGACGGGGAGCAGGGCCACCGCGACCGGCAACGGGTTGCGGTAGGCGGTGTCTCCGCAGACGGCGCAGGTACGGGGCCAGGAGGCGGGCACCATCGAGGCGGGGTAGGCGGCTCCGCAGCTGCCGCAGTGGGAGTCCTTGACCGGCTTGTCGGGGTGGCTCGTGGGCGTGGGCACGCGCGGACTGTATCCGATCGCCTGCCGGACGCCCCGCACTCCTGGATTATGTGCTCATGACAGGAATCGCTTCCGTATCCCGTGTCCTGGCAGCCACTGCCGCCACCCTGCTCGCCGTCACCGCCGCCGCCCCCGTGGCGGAGGCGAAGCCCGAGCCGAAGGCTCCCGAGGAGTTCGTCGCGCTGCGTTCGGTGGATTCCACGATCATCCAGGAGATGCGCTATCCCACCGCGCACAACTTCATGGGCGTACCGGTGGACGGCTACCGCCAGTCGCTCTGCATCCTGACCCGGCCCGCGGCCGAAGCCCTGCACCGGGCGCAGGCCGGGCTGTTGAAGCAGGGCTACTCGCTGAAGGTGTACGACTGCTACCGGCCGCAGCGCGCGGTCGACCACTTCGTACGGTGGGCGCAGGATCTCGACGACGAGACCATGAAGGGCGAGTTCTATCCACGGGTCGACAAGACCCGGCTGTTCGCGGACGGTTACATCGCGGAGAAGTCCGGGCACAGCCGAGGCAGCACGGTGGACCTGACACTGGTGAAACTGCCCGCGGCACCGACCGGGCCGTACCTGCCGGGCCAGAAGCAGGTGCCCTGTTACGCGCCCCAGGCCGACCGCTTCCCGGACAACTCCGTGGACATGGGGACCGGTTTCGACTGCTTCGACACGCTCTCGCACACCGATGACCCGCGTATCCAGGGAACCCAGCGCGCCCACCGGCAGTTCCTCAAGAAAACCCTCACCGATGTCGGCTTCGTGAATCTGGCCGAGGAATGGTGGCACTACACCTTCAAGCCCGAACTGTTCCCCGACACCTACTTCGACTTCCCCGTGGCCAAGAGGTCCGTCGCGGGCCACTGAACCGCTTCCGGCCGAGCTGACCGCGGACCTTCGGCGCCAGAGGCCACGGAGAAACGGGCGGCCTCACCCCCTCCCGCGGTGTCCGGCCGCGGAGGTCCGGCCGGCCGTGTTCCGCCCGTGTTCCGCCTGGACACGGATCGACCATGGCCGGTTGCCGGTCCAGCCAGTACGGTGCCGGTATGTCACAGCAGACGTTCGGTTCCTACGAGGAGTTCTGGCCGTACTACGTCGCCATGCACGCCAGGGCCGCCACCCGCTGGGTCCATCTGACGGGCACCCTCACCGGTCTCGCGGTCACCGCGTACGGCCTGGCACGGGGGCGCAAGAGGTACGCCGCGGCGCTGCCGCTGATCGGGTACGGGACCGCGTGGCCCGCGCATTTCCTGATCGAGAAGAACAACCCGGCCACCTTCGGGCATCCCGCCTGGTCGCTCCGCGGCGACGTACGGATGATCCGGATGATGCTGGCCGGCCGCGACCGGGAGCTGGCGGAGACCGCCGCCAAGTGGCTTGCCGACCACCGCTGACCGGGGAGACGCTCGGGACGGAACATCAGGAATGCGTCCGCCAGTGCCGCGGCAGGAAACGTTTGCGCGACGGGGCAAACGTTGCCTGCCGCGGCACTAGGTGATCGCGGGTTCGCGGGGACGTTCCGCACGGGCCGCCGCATGCTCGACGACCGCCACCAGTACGTCCCGTGCGCAGGAGCGGTCGCGTGCGTCGCACATCAGCACCGGCACCTCGGGGTCGAGGTCGAGTGCCGCCCGCACCGTGCCGGCGGGGAACCGGGCGGCTCCCTCGAAGCAGTTGACGGCGACAACGAACGGAATCGCGCGGCGCTCGAAGTAGTCGACCGCCGCGAAGCAGTCCTCCAGCCTCCGCGTGTCCGCCAGCACGACCGCCCCCAGCGCGCCCTGGGCCAGTTCGTCCCAAAGGAACCAGAAACGTTCCTGCCCGGGGGTGCCGAACAGGTACAGCACCAGGTCCTCGCGGAGGGTGATCCGGCCGAAATCCATGGCCACCGTGGTGGTGGTCTTCGCTTCCACACCGGCCAGGTCGTCCACCGGACGGCCCTCCTCGCTGAGCACCTCCTCGGTACGCAGCGGCCTGATCTCGCTGACCGCACCCACCAGAGTCGTCTTGCCGGCTCCGAAGCCCCCCGCAACGAGGAGTTTCAGGGTGACGGGCTCGACGGGCCGCCTGGTGCGGCTAGAGCGCCCGAAGGCCATTGATCACCTCGCGAAGAATGCTCACGTCCGGCAGCTCGGCCGGCGGAACGGGACGGGTCACGTGCACCAGCTCGTCCTCGACGAGATCGCCGACCAGCACCCGGACCACTCCGACGGGGAGATCCAGGCCGGCCGCGAGCTCGGCGATCGACTGGGGCATGTCGCTGCAGAGTTCCACGATCTCGACGTGCTCCGGGGAGAGCATCTCGTCCCCACCCGGGTCGTCGGCAGCGGGCTCCGGGACGACGAGCGCGATCAGGTCGAGCCGATGACGGGTGGCGCTGCTGGTGCGGCCCCGGGTCATGGCGTACGGACGGACCACAGGACCCGCTTCGGCGTCGTACCAATGCGGTGGCTGCGGGTCCGGGGGCGTTGCCGGAGGACTGGAGGAGTCAGCGCTCATGCCGTCGGCTCACCCCCCGGTGGAAGGACCGGTCGTCCGAGGGGCGTTGACCAGGTGGGCCCCGACCCGCTTGACCATCAGCGTCATCTCGTACGCCACCTGGCCGACGTCGGAGTCCGCATCGGCCAGCACGGCGAGACAGCTGCCGTCACCGGCCGCCGTGACGAAGAGGAACGCCTCGTCGAGTTCGACCACGGTCTGACGGACCCGGCCTGCGTCGAAGTGGCGTCCCACGCCCTTGGCGAGGCTGTGGAATCCGGAGGCGACGGCCGCCAGATGTTCACTGTCCTCCCGGGTCAGTTCCTTGGACGTGCCGGTGGCAAGACCGTCGCTGGAGAGCACCAGCGCCTTGCGGATACTGGCCACGCGCTCGACGAATTCGTCGAGGAGCCAGTTGAGCCGGCCGGATCCCCGGCGTGCGACGTCGGGTGCTGCGGCGTTCGGTGCGGTCATCGACCGTCCCCTCCCGGAGTGGTTCCTTGTGCTGGTTCACCGGGACCGGTCACGTCCTCGGCGTTCTGCCGTCGGCCGCGCTCCCAGCCACGTTGGAGCGATGCCATTCGACTGCGTACCTCGTCCGCGTCACGCTCGAAGTCCCGGTCCGGTTCCGTTCCGGCCGGTTCCGCGCCGCGGTCGCCGGAGACCTCGCGAAGCTGTGGGACGAGGCTGGCCTGCCGGACGCGCCGCGGCAGACCGTCCACCGTCTGCGCCGGCGCACCGGGCGCTTCCCGCACCACGGGTTCGGCCGGTGCGGCGGGGCCGGCCGCCGATGGTCCCCTCCCCTTGTCGGTCGGCCTGGTCCCGCTGTCGGTGGCGGGAGCGTCGGCGCCCGCCCGACCCGCAGATGCGTCGTGGGCGACGGTCGTGCGTGGGGCGCGGGATGCTCCGTCGACCCTGCGGCCGTTGTCGGCGACCAGGGTGGGCGGTTTGCGGCGGGGCAGCGGCTCCCGGCCGCCGGGACGCATCACACGGACACCGGTCGCAAGATTCCCGGTCCGGTCGGACACCTGCGGGTGCTGGTCGTGGTCGCTGTCGCGCCGCAGGTCACGGGCGCGGAGGATGCTGCCGGGTTCGCGCTCGCTCTCGCCGGTGTCCGTGGCGCCGCCCAGCAGAGGGCGGAGCAGGGGATCGGGCCCCGGGCCGCTCTCGAAGTCCTCGTCCCCGACGGGCGCTTCGAGCTCGACGGGGCCGTCCAGGACGGCTGGGTCCACGAGACCGGTGGGGACCGGCGCCAGCCCTGCGGAGCTGTCGGCGGCCCGGCGGTCCCGCGCGCCGTCCCCGCGGCCGTCGCCGTTTCCGGCCGCTCTCGCGCCGCCGATCGCCTTCTTCGGGCTTCGGTCGAGGCGGAATCCGGAGCCGTTCGTCTCCGGGGCCTCGGTGAGCACCGCCCCCGGGATGAAGACGACGGCGGTCGTGCCGCCGTACGGAGACGTCTGCAGCGAGACACGGACGTTCTGCCGCTGAGCGAGGCGACTGACCACGAAGAGACCGAGCCGGTCGGTGTCGGAGAGTTCGAACTCGGGGGTCTCTGCGAGTCTCAGGTTCGCGTCGAGCAGGACGTCGGGAGCCATCCCCAGGCCGCGGTCGTGGATCTCGAGGGTGAAGCCGTTGGTGACGCGCTCGCCGAGCACCTGGACCGCGGTGTGCGGCGGCGAGAACACGGTGGCGTTCTCCAGGAGTTCGGCGATCAGATGGGTGAGGTCGGCGACGGCGGAGCCGCCCACGCCGATGCGGGGCAGTCGACGGACCTCGATCCGTTCGTAGTCCTCGACCTCGGCAACTGCCGCCCGGACCACGTCCATCAGCTGGACCGGTTTGCGCCACTGCCGGGACGGAGCGGCGCCGGAGAGGATCACCAGCCCCTCTGCGTGGCGCCGCATGCGGGTGGTCAGATGATCGAGGCGGAAGAGGTCGGCCAGTCCGTCGGTGTCCTCGGTGCGGCGTTCCATGGTGTCGAGGAGTGTCAACTGCCGGTGCAGCAGGACCTGGTTGCGGCGGGCGAGATTGACGAAGACCTCGGACACCCCCCGCCGCATGTCCGCCTGTTTGACCGCGGCTTCGACAGCGGCCCGTTGCAGGGTGTTGAGGGCCTGGCCGACCTGACCGATCTCGTCCTGCTGGTACTGGAGGCGCGGTGCCTCGGTCTCGACGTCGATCTGTTCCCCTGCGGCCAGCCGGCGCATCACGCTCGGCAGCCGTACGCCGGAGACCTCCTGGGCGTCCTTCCGGAGCCGGGACAGGTCACGGACGAGCTCGCGGCCGATGCGCACGGAGACGAACACCGAGGCGAGCAGGGCGAGGAATCCGAGGACGCCCGCGATCCCTGCCTTGACCAGCACGCTGTAACCGGCGGGCTTGCCGCGGTCCTGGAAGCGGTTGTTCATCTCGGTGGAGTCGTCGGCCAGTCGGTCCAGGACCGGAGGGGCCACCTCCTGCCAGCGCTCGGCGTCCACCGGCTGCGGGTCGCTGGTGGGGCCACGGTTGATCAGCGTCTTCTCCGCGGTCCGCAGGCCCTCGCTGTCCGGGCCCGCCCAGTACTGTTCCACGTGTCGGCGCTCCGAGGCGGGGAGCATCTCGCCGTTGATCTCATAGAGCAACTCGCGTTTGGCCACGAGGTCGGAGGTCTGGCGGAGTTCGGGGGCGGTGAGCCGTCCGGCAATGAGGGACGAGGCGACCAGGGCGTCTTCCCTGGAGAGCATTTCACGGGCTCGTGAGATTCCGGCCAGCGCTCTGACCTGCTTGTCCATCGATACGTTCTCCATCGTGCGGAGACCGGTCAGAAAGCGGTAGCAGGGATCTATGAGACGGTTGTAGAACTCCATCGCCTTGAAGCGGTCGATGGTGCGTCCGCCGACCGAATCGCGGAGCGCCCCGAGCCCCTCGACCGTACCGAGTACGGCGTTGAGTTGCGTTGCGTCCTCGGGCCGCAACGCATCGCGGATGTCCTTCTGCTGTGCGCTGTCCCTGACATCAGCCAGGACACGATCGGTGTCCGAGCGCCGGCGTTCCAGCAGAGGCAGAGCGCTGGAAGCCCTGGGGTCGGCGAGGAAGGCAGCGGTCTGACGCCGCTCGTCCTGAAGGGCACGGACCGTGTCCTCCAAGGGGTGCCCGACCTTCTCCACGATGGTGCTCGCGCTCAGCAGCCGTCCGGCCTCGCGCCCCGTCAGGAACGTGGCGAAACCCCAGAGTCCGGTGAGGGATACGAGCGGCACGATCAGAAGCGCCACGATCTTCCTGCGGATGGACCTTCCGCGAAAGCGCATGGCCTCCCCCAGCCCGACCCCGCGGGTCAGGGGTCGTGTTCCGTCAACAAACGGCGCGAGCCTACTACCGACCAGGAGACAACCCGAAGGGATGCCCGGACGATTTTCGGCCGCACTATCCGGCGACGATCACGAGTTCTCCCGGTAATCTGGGCACGGAAATTCGCGAAAGTGACAGAAGAGACCTGTCAGAGCATCATCTTGTACAGCAGGGCAGTTGGCTGGAATTCTTCGTTCAGTAGCGAACCGGGGGAATCTTCGCGGCCGGCCACTCGTCTCTCTGTACGAGTCGGAGGGAACACGGGATGGGCTGGGGATGGAACCGCCCGATTCGCCCGTGTGGGAACGACGTGTGCGGGCAGCAACCCTGAAGTCCGACATGGGTGGGGAGTTGAGAGTCCTTGGTTGCACAAGAGCGTCGGAGCCCGGTGCCGTCGGCACCGACGGCGACGGCTTCGGCGGCGGTCGGCGGGGCGGAGATCCCGCGCCAGCAGCGCAGACAGCTCTGGGTGGAAGAGCCTGCGGTCCGGCGACGGATGCCGGACCCGGTCCGTACGGCCGCCGTGCGTGCCGTCCTCATCGTGTCACTGACGATCACGCAGGCCATGGTGGCGTTCCTGTGCACGCTGACGACGTCCTGGCTGGCCTTTCCGATGGTGCTGAGCAGCGTGGGCAGCACAGTGATCGCGACGTGGTCGGTGCTGGACGTCTGGATCACCCGACAGGTCTGGAACCAGCGCAACGGTGTCGTGTCCGTACCGAGCAGTTCGGCGCGGGAGTTGCGCCGTGAGCGGCGCAGTGCGCGGCGGGAGGCGCGGGCCGTACGGCGCGGCGGCACCCGAATACGCCGCGAGGGCACGGGCAAGCTCTCGCGGGCCTGAGCGCCGCCCCGACGCACCCCCGCACCCGACACGCCAGGCACGCCTCAGGGGCCGGATCCCCACAACCGGGCGCACGGTGTGAGGCCGCGCGGCATCCCTCCCTGCCGTCCCCGTTCGTGGAGACGGCCTCCGGACTCCTGGTCCCTGCTCGCGGCGCCCCTGTTCGCCCTTACCCGCCGGACGTGCCCGGAGAGGCGGCCTGGACCGTGTCGGACGGTGTCGTGGAGCGCTTGAACATGCGGGTGGCGGTGATCTCGCCGTGGACCGCCCCGCCGTTCGGGTCCTGGTGCGGAAGCCCGGGGCGCAGATGCTCCTCCACGCTGATGTACTTCAGCCCGGCTCGCAGGTCCGCGTCGTTGCGCAACCGGATGACCAGCGGGAATTCAGCGAGCGCCGTGGTGTCGAACAGTCCCGTCGTATAGAGCAGCTGCACGCCGAGGGCGTCCGACACCGCACGCTGGAGCTCCAGCAGGTAGGTGGCGTTGGCGCGGCCGATGGGGTTGTCCAGGAAGAGCGTGCCGGCGTGCCGGTGCTGGTGCCGGTCATGGCCACGGTCGTTGCTGCGCAGTGCGGCCATCGTGCAGTACAGGGCGATGGCCGCCGTGAGAAGCTGGCCGCCGGAGAAGACGTCGCCCATCTGTCCGACCGGAACGCGTTCGGCGCGGAGCACCGCGTCCGGCTTGAGGATCTCCACTGCGACGCCCTTCGGCTCCAGGGCCGCCTGGACACCGCGCAGCAGGAGGGACACACCGTCCCGGCGCAGGTCGGAGCTCTTCTTCAGGGCGGCACGGGTGGCCTCGTCGATGACGTAACCGAGCCGCTCGGTGAGTACGGCCTGGTCGGGTTCCTCGAAGCGGATCCGGAGGAACTCCTGCCCCGACCACTCCCCCAGTCCTTCGGGGAGCCGGGAGAGCCGCTGGGCGGAGCGGAGGGTGGCGAGCGCCGACTCCACGAGGCCGCGGAGCCGGTCGACGATGGAATCGCGGTTGCGTTCCAGCTGGGCCAGCTCGTCGGTGAGGACACGGAGCCGGGGCGCGAACGCGGCGGCCCACTTCTCGGCGTGCTCGGGAAGCGCCGCGGCCGGCAGCTCGCGGATCTGCTGACGGGCGGGGGTGCGGACCTGTTCGTAGCGGGTGGAGTTGGCGTGTCGGACGAGGACGTCGCTCGCCTCCCGGACGGCACTCTCGGCGGCGGACAGGTCGCCGGCGCAGCCGCGCAGGGAACGGCGGGCCTCCGCGGCGGACTGCCTGGCCTCGTCGAGGCTGCCCGGGTACGGCTCGGGGGCCTCGGTGTCGTCGTCCGTGCCCTGGTCCCTGAGGAGGTCGCGCAGGAGCGCCGCGGTCTCGTCGAAGCCTCCCGCCGAGTCCTCGGCGGTGCGGTGGGCGTGCAACAGCTCGGCGTGAGCGGCGCGGGCGGCGTCCAGGGTCGCGGTGGCCGAGGTGCGTTCGGCCGTGGCGGTACGCAGCAGGGCCTGGGCCTGCTCGGCGTCGGCCGGGACCAGGTCATCGGGGAGTTCGGTGTGATGGGTCTCGCCGTCGACCGGGGCCAGGCGCTCGGCCTCGCCTCGCAGCCGGCCCAGCTGCTCGCTCGCGGTGGAGGCCCGGGTCTCCAGGAGCTGCACCAGGGACTCGGCACGGGCGGCGGCCGCCTGCCGTGAGGGGCCGTCGGCACCGTCGGTGCCTTCGAGGAGTTGCGCGGCCCGGGTGCGGACCTTGTTGGTGAGCCGGTCCAGTTCGGCGAGGGCGGCGCTCTCGTCGCTCTCCGCGCGGGCCTGTTCGGCGCGCAGGTCGGCGCCGACCCCCACCTTCTCGTACAGCTGGGACGCGGCCCGGTAGGCCTCCCGCAGCGCCGGGAGCGAGGTCCGCGGGGTGTCCTCCCCGGCTTCCGGGAGGTGTTCGGGGGCACCCGCGATCTCGGCGCGTTCGGCGCGCAGGGCGCGGGCCGTGCGGCGGGCGTCGTCGGCGGCACGCTGGGCGGCCCTGCGGTCCTCGTCGGCGGCGCGGGCCCGCTCCAGGCAGGCGGTGGCCCGGGCCTCGGACTCGGCTGCCTCGTCGGCCAGTTCGCGTAGCTTCACCTGCCAGCGGGCCCGTTCGCGGAGCCGGTGGGCGAGACCCGCGAGGGCGTCGGCGGCGCGGCGGGCGCGCTGGGCGGTCTCCTGGCGTTCGTCGCGCACCCGGGCGGTGTCGGCAGCGGCCTCGTCGGCCTCGGCGCGCACCGTACGGGCTTCGGCGAGGGCTGCCTCCGCGGCCTCGGCGGCCGCACGTGCCGCGTGCGCGGCCTCGGCGAGTTCGGCGAGCATGCCGGGCGGGCAGTCGGCGCGCCACGAGCCGATCCGGGCGGCGAGGGCGCGGTCGCCGGCGAGACGGGCCGCGAGGGCACGGATGTCCTCGTCCCGGGCGGCGGCCCTGCTCCTGAGGGCCTGTCGCTCCTCGTCGGCCGCGTGTTCGTCGTGCATGGCGGGGTTCGGCGGGACGAGGAACACCTCCGTACCCGCGGCCGATCCCGTGCTGGCGGCCGGGACGGGGGCGAGCAGCGCGGCGGCCGTGCCGACGGCGACGGCGGATCGCGGCAGGAGGGCGGCCCCGCTGAGGACGTCGCGGGCGCGGGCGTGCGAGTCGGGGTCGGTGATGACGACACCGTCGACGAGTTCCGGACGGGCGGCGAGGACGGCTGCGTGGTCGGCGGGGTCCACGGCCTGGGCGAGGTAGCGCCAGCCGGGCAGGGCGGGGATGCCGTGCTCGCCGAGGTACTCGACGGTGGCGAGCACATCGGGGCCGGGCGGCAGCAGTCCGCCGTCACCGAGTGCACCGAGGATGCGGGAGTCGTCGGCGGCCGCGGTGCGCAGTTCGAACAGGCGGCGTTCGGCGGAGGCGATGCCCTGGTCGAGCAGTTCCCGCAGTTCGTCGGCGCTGCGGTCCAGCTCCTGGGCGGTGAGCGGTCGTTCGGGGGCGGCGGGCTGTTCGGCGGTGGCGGCGTGCGTGTCGCGGACGGCCTGGTCCGGGCTGCCCGCCTCCGGGTCGGCCGCCGCGCTGCGGGGCCGGGGCACGCCGGTGCCGGGCACGCCGGTCCCGGGCGTGCCCGGCAGGCCCAGCAGATCGGCCAGGCGCTGATCGGCCGCGATCGACTCGGCGGCCCTCAGCTCGGCCTCGTACGCCTGCTCCGCGGCCTGAGCGGCATCGGCGGCGCGTGCTGCGGCCAGTTCGGCACGGCCCTCTGCGGCTGCCGCCTCGCGGGCCAGGTCGGCGGCCGAGCGCGCGGCCTCCCGGGCGGTGTCCCAGGCGGCGACGGCGGACTGTTCGGCGTCACTCGCGGCAAGGGCGGCGCGCGCCGGATCGGCGTCCGGCGCGGAGTTGTCGAGCCAGCCGGCCCGTACCGCGTCGGCCGTCTCCTGCTCGACCTCGGCGAGACGCTGGCGCAGATGTCCGGCCTCGCTGCGGGCGCGCTGGGCCTCGGTTGCCGCAGTGGTGGCGTCGCGGTGGGCGGTCTCGCCGGCCGCCTGCAGGGTGTCGGAGCGCTCCTCCTCCTCGTTGGCCAGGGTCTCGCCGGCCTCCGCCGCGCTGTGCAGCGCCCGTACGAGATCGGCGGCGGCCTCGGCGCGGGCGGCGAGCGCGGGCGCGGCGTCCCGTTCGGCTTCGCGGATGGCGACGGCCACACGTGCGGAGCGATCGGCGGCGGCGCGGTGCCGCAGCACGGCCTCGGCGGCCTGCCAGGCCGCGTGCAGGGTGCGGGCATCGCCCAGTTCGCGGCGCTGGGCGGCCGCGCCCTTCTCCGCCGCGGCGAGCGCCAGCGAGGCGTGCCGGTAGGCGAGTTCGGAGGCGATCAGGGCGCTGCGGCTGCGGGCCTCCTCGGCGGCGGTGACGGTGTGGGCGGCGGCCGTCACCTGCTCGGCCAGTTCTGCGGTCCGCCCCCGCTCCCGGGCGGCGCGGGCGGAGAGCCGGTGGGCGAGCGTGCGAGTGCGGCGCTCGGCGCCCGCGTGGATGTCCCGGGTGCGGGACCGGACGCCGGCGGCCTCCACGATCCGGCCGAGCAGATCGACCGAGCCCGCGGTGAAGTCTCGCTCCGCGGTCAGTTCGGCGCGGCGGCCCAGCTTGTTGCCGAAGGCGCTCACCAGGTCGGCGAGGCCGTCCGTGTCACGGGTGTCCGTGACGGCGCGGAGCAGGAGGTCGGTGAAGTCGGAGTCCTTCTTGACCGCGAAGAGACCGGCCGCCTCGCCCTCGTCGGCATTCATCTCGCGCTGGTAGCGGAAGAGTTCGGGGTCGAGACCGAGATCTCCGAGGTGCTCGTTCCAGCGGTCGTGGATCTCTTCCCAGTGCACATCGAGGTGCTGGTAGAACTTGCCCGCCTCGGTCAGGGCGTCGCGGAAGCCCTTCATCGTGCGCCGTCGGCCCTGCGCGCCAGAGACGCCTTCGACCGGGCGGTGCACGGACGTGGCCTCGGCGACCGGCAGGGAGTCCAGGCTGAGCCCGGGCCCGGGGCGGAAGGAGTACCAGGCCTCGGCGAACTTCCGCGGGTCGTTGGACACCTGCCGTCCACGCCACTCGCTGACCTTGCCGACGACCACGCACTCGCCGGTGAGGGTGTGCTGCCACTCCAGGGCGACATGCCCGCAGTCGTCGGCGAGCAGGAACTTGCGCAGCACGCCGGAGCTGGCCCCGCCGAGGGTGTTGCGGTGACCGGGCAACATCACCGAGAAGATCAGCTTCAGCAGCACCGACTTGCCGCCGCCGTTCTCCAGGAAGAGAACCCCGGCGGGGGCGGGCCGGCGCGGCGGGCCGACGGGCTCCTCCTCGAAGAACTCCGCCTGTGCCGGGGCGGGGTTGGGCACGGGCTCGCCCACTCCGCGCAGGTCGAGCACGGTGTCGGCGTAGCGCGCGCCGGCAGGCCCGATGGAGTAGAGGCGGACCCGGGACAGCTCGTACATGGCGGCGGACTCTCGTCGTTCGGACAGCGGGGGGAAGGCGGAGCGGAGACTGCGGTGAGGGGGCGGGTCAGGAGTGGAAGGGCAGACCCGCGTCGGCGACCAGTTCCAGATCGGCGGGGTCGGGCGGCGGCAGCAGCGTCGCCGTTCCGTCGGTGACCGGGACGACGCCCAGTTCCAGCAGTTCGGCCATGGCGGCGGTGCCCGCCATGTCGCGTACCTGGAGCTGATAGCGGGCGGTGGTGCGGAAGGCGCCTCCGGCGTCGTCCCCGGTGCGCTGGAGGAAGCCGGAATCGGTGAGGAAGGCCACGGCCTTGCCGACGATGCCGGTGGTGGATCCGGCCAGCCGTCGGGCGTCCTTGGTGGCTCCGGTGGCGCTGCGCCGGGCGTAGATCCGCCAGGCCGCCTCCAGTCCGGGGGCGTCGGTGGCCGGGTCGGTGTTGTCGCCGTGCTCCTCGGCCCGTTCCTCCAGGCGGTGGCACGCCTGGCGCACGAACGAGTCGACGCCGTTGACGGTGATCCGGCCGATGTACGCGTCGTCGGCGAGATCCTCGGGGCGGGGGAAGGCCATCGCCGCGACGGCGAGGTGTGCGAGGCCGTGCAGGAAGCGGTCTGCGGAGTCGGACGAGGCCCGGCGGGCGTAATCGCCCATGCGGACGGCGAAGACCGAGTCCTCGCCGGCGGTCACGGCCATGCCGGCGCGGGTGGACACCTCCAGGACGACCAGTCCCAGGCCGGTCGCCACGGCGTCGGCGAGCCGGGCGAAGGCGGGGTCCTCGCGGTAGCGGCGGAGCAGTTCCGTGTACTCGGCGTCTCGTGCGGGCAGCAGTTTGGGCTGCAGCCCGAAGGCGACGAGCCGGGCGGCGTCGGCTGCGTCGGCCGGGGTGAGGGGTGCGGTGGCGGAGGGCCCGGCCGGGTCGGCGGGGACGGTGCTCCCGGTGGCGTACGCGGCGGTCGGCTCGCTCCACGCTTCGGTGTGCTGTGCGCGGTGGTCGCTCACGACTGTCGCTCCTTGATGCGGAAACTCTTCGGTACTGCGGAACTCTTCGACTCGGGGCGGGTGGCGCCGGTTCGCCCGGTCCCGGGCGGCGCGGTCCGGCGCGCGCCCGGATTCCGGAGACCGGGGGTGTACGGAATCCGTCGGCCGGTGGACGTCGGCCGGCGTACGGCATGCAGGGCGCTGTTCATGACGCCTCCGAGCGGTCCGCGGCCATCCCGGCCGCATCCAGCAGGGCGGTGCCCACTATCAGGTCCGCACCACCGAACTCCGGGTCGTCGAGCTGCGTCCCGTCGTCGACGGAGAACAACAGGCGCTGCTCGCCCTGCCGGTAGGCGGTACCGACCGGCGGACTCGCGGCGTGCACCGCGAGCAGGGCGACCAGGTAGGGGAGTTCTGGGTCGCTGCGCCGGGCCTCCGCCAGCAGCCCGGAGAGCCGGCGCGGGGCGTCGTGCTCCAGGTCGAGGAGTTCCATCGCGCTCGCGAGCTGTTCCTCGCTGAACCTGCTGTCGTCCGGAGTGGCGATCAGATCGGGCTCGGGCATCTCGGCGCCCAGGTGTTCCCGCTCCAGGGGCGGGGTCAGCAGCATCTCGACGAGGTCGGCCACCCGCACCGCGGTGGGGGTACGCAGCCCGGTGCCGTGCGCGAAGAACGCGTCCGTGGCGCGGATGGCCTGTTCGACGGGGAGCGGCAGCAACGGGGCGACCAACTGACCGTAGAGATCGAGGCCGCTGCGGGCCATGGGGGCGGCGAAGGCCTGCCGGTCCTGTTCGGCGCGGAAGAGCGGTCCGGCTTCCAGCAGACGGGACTGCAGCTGGGTGTGACGGCGGATGCAGTCCTTCACTATGTCGACGAGCTCGGCGGCGCGCCGCTTGTGCTCGGGTTCCTCGGCCTCGTCCCGTGCCTTGCGGATGTTGGTGAGGATCGCGTTCTCGTGGCGGTAGCGGTCGGCGACGTGCTCGAGGGCTTCGGCGATCATGTCGGGCACGGTGTTGAGCCAGTCGACGGCCCGGACGTTGCGCCGGGTCGCCTCCAGCGTCTTGCGGAGGGTCTCGGCGTACTGGACGGTGCGGTAGCGGGCCTGTTCGGCGGCGAGCTGGGCGTCCGCGAGGCGGCCTCGGCTGATGAGGATCTCCAGCTTCACCTCGGCGGCGATCTGGGCGCTGGTGACGTCCGTGTCGAGGGCGCCGACCAGGACGTTGACCGCTTCGTCGGTGGCCCGGAGGTAGACGGTGCCGCCGTGGCCCGGTACTTCTTCGATCAGCTTGAAGTCGTAATCGCGGCGGACATACACCCCATCAGGACCGAAAGTGCCGTACACCGCCCGGAATCCACGGTCGACGCTGCCGACATTGATCAGGTTCTCCAGAACCCAGCGGGCCACCCTCTCGTGTTCGGAGGCCGGGCGGTCGGGGGCCTGGGCGGCGACGCGGGGAAGCAGTCTGGCCACTATCTTGTCGTGGTCGGCGCCCGTGTCGAAGTCCATGTTGAGCGTGACGAGGTCGATGGCGGCGAGGGCGACCTCGGCCATCGCGTAGACGGTGTACTCACCCGCCAGATTCGCCTTGCGCGCATCGAGGTCGTGCAGCGGCGCCGTGCAGGCGAGCGCGCGCAGCCGCCGCGAGAGCCCCTCGTCGGCGGCCGGGCCCGGGGCGGGCCGCGTCCCCGCGCTGAGCTGGGGCGCAGCGTTGTCCGTGTAGGCAGGCGAAGTCACGTTGCACAGATTAGGTCCTCATACCGACAACGGTCGAAACGGCGCAGAAGCCACCCCTGTCAGAAGGCGGCCGCCCCCTGGCGTCATCCGCCGTTGCCGGGCGATGTCGCACCCGCCCCGACACCTTCCTTCCGGCGGCCCGGTGACGGCTCCGGGGCCCCGTAGCCACCGCCGCCCGGAGTGCGCAGTACCAGTACGTCCCCTCGTTCCAGGTCCGCGCTGTCGCAGCCCCGCAGGGGCGTGACCGTCCGGCCGTCCGCACGCTCGACGTACTGCTCGCCGAGTGCGCCGGGTTCGCCGCCGGCCATGCCGTACGGCCGGATCCGGCGATGGCCGCTGAGCAGCGTCACGGTGACCGGTTCGAGGAACCGGATGCGCCTCTCCACGCCGCAGCCGCCGTGCCAACGTCCCCGGCCCCCGCTGCCGTCCCGGACCCGGAAGCTCTCCAGCAGCACCGGGTAGCGCCATTCGAGGACTTCGGGGTCGGTGAGGCGGGAGTTCGTCATATGGGTCTGTACGGCGTCGGCGCCGTCGAAGCCGTCGCCCGCTCCGGAGCCGCTCGCGATGGTCTCGTAGTACTGGACGCGGTCGTTTCCGAACGTGAGGTTGTTCATGGTGCCGGACCCCTCGGCCTGGATGCCGAGCGCGGCGTACAGAGCGCCGGTGACGGCCTGGGACGTCTCGACGTTTCCCGCGACGGTGGCGGCGGGGTGGACGGGCGCCAGCATCGATCCTTCCGGAACCCTGATGTCCAGGGGTTCGAGGCAGCCGCTGTTGAGGGGGATGTCGTCGGCGACCAGGGTCCGGAAGACGTAGAGCACGGCGGCCATCACCACGGATTTCGGCGCGTTGAAGTTGCCCGGCTGCTGCGGTGAGGTGCCGGTGAAGTCGACGATCGCGCTGCGGGCGGCCCTGTCCACGGTGAGGGTGACCTCGATGACCGCGCCGTTGTCGGTCTCGTATCGGTAGGAGCCGTCGTGCAGTTCGGCGATGATCCGGCGGACGGACTCTTCGGCGTTGTCCTGCACATGCCCCATGTAGGCCGCCACCACCTCGGACCCGAACTCGTCGACCATGTGCCGGAGTTCGGTGATGCCCTTCTCGTTGGCGGCGATCTGGGCGCGGAGATCGGCGAGGTTGGTCTCCGGGTCGCGGGAGGGATAAGTAGCGGTGCTGAGCAGTTCGCGTGTCTCGCCCTCGCGGAGCCTGCCGTCCCGTACCAGCAGCCAGTTGTCGAAGAGCACTCCTTCCTCGTGGATCGTGCGGCTGAAGGCCGGCATGGAGCCGGGAGTGATGCCGCCGATCTCGGCGTGGTGCCCGCGCGAGGCCACGAGGAAGCGCAGGTACGGTCTGCCGGTGGCGCTCTCGTCGAACACAGGGGTCACCACGGTCACATCGGGCAGATGGGTGCCTCCGTGGTAGGGGTCGTTGATGGCGTACACGTCGCCGGGCCGCATCGTGCCCGCGTTGCGCCGGAGCACCTCCTTGATGGACTCCCCCATCGACCCGAGATGCACGGGAATGTGCGGCGCGTTGGCGATCAGGTTGCCTTGAGCGTCGAACAGGGCGCAGGAGAAGTCGAGTCGCTCCTTGATGTTGACGGAGTGGGCCGTGTTCTCCAGGCGTACGCCCATCTGTTCGGCGATCGACATGAAGAGGTTGTTGAAGACCTCCAGCATGACCGGGTCGACCCGGGTACCGACGGCCTTGCGGTCCGGACGGGGGCGGACCCTGGTCAGCAGCAGGTGACCGGTAGCGGCGGGGACGGCCTGCCAGCCGGGGTCGACCACGGTGGTGGCGTCCGGCTCGGCGATCACGGCAGGGCCGGTCACGATGTCACCGGGGTGCAGCTCCTCGCGCCGGTGGAGCGGTGCTTCCTGCCATCGGCCGCCGGCGAACAACGTGACGGTGTCGCACGGCCGGGGCCTCGCGCTCCCGGGGGCCGTGCGGGCTGCGGGACGCTGTGCGGATGTTCCCGCCGAGCCGACCGCCCCGACCGACACCGCCTCGATGACCAGGGGTTTGTCCATGGTGAACGCATAGCGTGCGCGGTGCTCCGCGGTGAATGCCTCGGCCATGGCGGGTGCGGTGTCCAGGTCGACGGGGAGGCTGGAGTCCGTACCGGCGTAGCGCAGCAGCACCCGCGCGTGGGTGCGGATCGCGCTGTCGGGGATGGCGTCCGCACGGAGTTCGGCGCGGGTGCGGGCGGCGAGTTCGTCGCAGAGTCGGCCCACCGCTGCGCGGGTCTCCTCGTTCAGTTCCGCCTCGACGGACTGTTCACGCATCGCGGTGGCGTCGGCGAGGCCGATGCCGTACGCGGACAGCACCCCGGCCAGGGGTGGCACGAGGACCGTGTCGATGCCCAGGGCGTCGGCGACGGCGCAGACATGCTGGCCTCCGGCACCGCCGAAGCCGGTCAGGGCATAGCGGGTGACGTCGCGTCCGCGCTGGACGGAGATCTTCTTGACGGCGTTCGCCATGTTGAGCACGGCGATCTCCAGGAATCCGGCGGCGACCTCGGCCGGCGACCGGGACGTTCCGGTGGCGCGCGCCACCTCGTCGGCGAGTGCGGCGAAGCGTTCGCGGACGGTGTCCGCGTCCAGCGGGAGGTCCCCGTCCGGACCGAAGACGGCCGGGAAGTACGCGGGCTGCACCCGGCCGAGCATCACATTGGCATCGGTGACGGTCAGCGGCCCGCTGCGGCGGTAGCAGGCCGGACCGGGTGCGGCGCCCGCCGAGTCGGGGCCGACCCGGTAGCGCCGGCCGTCGAAGCGCAGGACGGATCCGCCGCCGGCCGCGACGGTGTGGATCGTCATCATGGGGGCGCGCATCCGTACACCGGCCACCTGGGTGCCCAGCTCGCGCTCGAACTCCCCCGCGTAGTGCGAGACGTCGGTGGAGGTGCCGCCCATGTCGAAGCCGATGACCCGGTCGAATCCGGCCTGCTCGGAGGTACGGGCCATGCCGACCACGCCACCGGCGGGGCCGGACAGCACCGCGTCCTTGCCCCGGAAGTGGGACGCCTCGCGCAGCCCTCCGTTGGACTGCATGAACATCAGCCGGATGTCGCGGAGTTCGCGGGCGACCTCGTCGACGTACCGGCGCAGGATCGGCGAGAGGTAGGCGTCGACGACGGTGGTGTCGCCGCGGGGCACGAGCTTGATCAGCGGGCTCACCTCGTGCGAGCAGCTGACCTGGGTGAAGCCCGCCTCGCGTGCCGCGGCGGCCACGGCGCGCTCGTGCCCGGGGTGACGGTAGCCGTGCATCAGGACGACCGCGGCGCTGCGCAGACCGTCGGCCCGGGCGGCCCGCAACCGTTCGGTGACCGCGTCACGGTCCAGTGGTGTCACGACACGACCGCGGGCGTCGATCCGTTCGGGAACCTCGATCACCCGGTCGTACACGGCCTCGGGCAGCAGGATGCGGCGGTCGAAGAGTCTCGGCCTGTTCTGGTACGCGATGCGCAGGGCGTCCCGGAAGCCCTCGGTGATGACGAGAACGGTGGGTTCGCCGCGCCGCTCCAGCAGGGCGTTGGTGGCGACCGTGGTGCCCATCTTCACCGCGGCGACCCGGTCGGCGGGGACCGGGTCGCCGGGGCTCAGGCCGAGCAGTCCCCGGATTCCGGCCACGGCGGCGTCGCGGTAGCGGTCCGGATCGTGGGAGAGCAGCTTGCGGGTGACCAGGCGTCCCCCGGGGTCCCGGCCCACGACATCGGTGAACGTCCCGCCACGGTCGATCCAGAACTCCCAGCGTCCGGTCATCCCTCCATGGTGGCGCGGGGCACGGCCGGTGGCCGCCGACGGCACGGCCGGTTCCGGTGTCCCGGCCGGCGCCGGCCAGCCGGACGTACCCCGGGCCCCGGGAGGGCCGCCGCTGTGCGTGCCGCGGTCAGACCGAGGGGATGTCGGGCCCGATCCGGCTGCGTACCGCGGTCTGCACCTCGGCCTCCTCGGCCGGATCCGCGGCGAGCCGGCGCAGTCGCTCGGCGACTCTGATGTCGCCGGTCTCCGCATGGAGCGCGGCGACCTCGCGGGTGGTCTCCTCGCAGTCCCACAGGCATTCCACCGCGAATCCGGTGGCGAAGGAGGGGTCGGTCGCCGCCAGGGCGCGGGCCGCCCGGCCACGCAGCTGCGAGGAGGACGTCTCCCGGTAGATGTGGCGGAGTACGGGAGCCGCGCAGGCGATACCGAGCCGGCCGGTGCCGTCGACGAGCGTCCACAGGCGCGGCGCGTCCGGGCCTTCGCCCCGCACCGCCTCGCGGAGCGCGGCGAGGACCAGCGGCGCGTCCTGGGCGCCGCCCCGGCAGGCGAGCACTCCGGCCGCGGACGCGCCGAGGGCGTCGGGCCGCCGGGCCCATCGCCTGGCACGCTCCACCGCCGCGTCGCCGCACATCCGCTCGAAGGCGGCCACGGCGGCGTCGGCGACGCCGTGCGAGGAATCGGTCGCGGCGCTCTCGATCAGATCGAGTACGTCCGGGTCCCTGGCCTCGGCCAGGTAGTGCAGGGCGGCACACCGGGCACCCTCGGGCCCGCTGCGGGCGGCCGCGATGATCGTGGGCCGGTCCTCGGGCCCGGCGACGGCGCCGAGGCAGCGCGCGGCCGGGACGTGGAGGGAACTGCCGCGTTCGACGCCCTGCTGGGCCCAGTCGAAGACGGCCTGGACGCTCCAGCCGGGGCGGGGGCCACCGGGCCGCATCTGCCGCTGCCAGCGGTCGAAGGACCCCTGTTCCGAGGCGGCTCTGATCCTGGCCCCGACCTCGTCGCGCGGGTCGTCCGCCCAGAGCCGCCAGGGGCGGGGTTCGTAGGCGTCCCGTACGGCGGCGGCCAGGGCGGCGGCGCCTTCCGGGGTGGCCGGGAAGCGGCCGAGCACGGGTACGGCGAGGGCGCGGAGCCCCGTGTCGTCGTCGCGCAGGGCGAGTTCGTCGAGGGCCCAGGCCCAGTTGGCCCCGGTCGCGGCGTACCGCCGCAGCAGCGCCAGGGCGTCGTCCCGCCCGTACGAGGCGAGGTGGCCGAGCACGGCGAGGGCCAGTCCGGTGCGCGCCTCGCCGGTGTCGATGCGGTCCTCGGGGTCGCAGAGGTGGCGCTCGATCTCTTCGATGCCGCCGTCGAGGTCGAGATACAGGCGCGCGTAGTAGAGCGAGCGGTTCTCGACCTGCCAGTCGTGACGCGGATCGCTGAGGACGCAGTGGTTGAGAGCCGCCAGGGCCTCGGGGCGTGGCGCGGCGAGCGCGTGGAGCGTGCCGTCGCCACGGCCCCTCTGCAGCAGCCCGAGCAGAGTGCCGCTCGGCGCTATGAACGGATCAAACATGAAAAAAGCCTCACATCAAGCTGTCGACGCAACCGGGACCGTGCAGTTCCACGTGCCGCCTGGGGCACTACGCCGCGCAGCAACATGATCGGCCGACCGCCGTCTTCCGCTTGGTGTAGACCATCTTCCTCTGCCTCTCGTCGGTGGCCCGGAACGGGCCCGCGACGTCATGATGACCCAGCCATTTCGCCAACGCGACCACATTTCTGGCGCACCCCGGTCAGCGGGAGCCGAAGAGTTCCAGCAGGTCGGCCTTGCCGAACATGCGCGCCGTGTCCAGCGCGGAGGGAGTTCCGGCCGCCGGGTCGGCCCCCGCGGCGAGCAGGGCAGTGATCACGTCGGTCTCGCCCTTGAAGACGGCCCCGGCGAGCGGTGTCTGCCCGCGGTCGTTGGCCCGGTCGGGATCGGCGCCACGGCCGACGAGAGCAGTGACCGCCTCGGCGTGGCCGTGATAGGCGGCGAGCATCAGCAGCGAATCCCCCCGGTCGTTGGTGAGATTCACGGGCACGCCGGCGTCGACATAGGCGGCGAGGGTCTCGGTCTCGCCACGGCGGGCGAGGTCGAAGACCTTCGTCGCCAGCTCGACCACCTCGGGATCGGGTGTTTCGCTCATCGGACGGACCGCCTTCCATGGACCGGCTTCATCGGTGCTGACGTGCGGGGAACACTCCATCGGGGCCGCACGGACGAATCGACAGGGTACTGCTCCGGCACACCCGCACTCCTGCCCTCCGACGACAAGGAAACACATGCGTCACAGCAGTGCGCGACGTCGGTTTCTCCGGCCGGCGGTACTTCACCATCGGCCATTCCAGTGAAAATTCAGACTTTTCACCCGAATGCGACTTTTACCGTATAGATACTTCCGGTGAACCTGGAAGGACTCATGGTGACTGTCCCCCTCAACCAGGAGCACCTCATGATCCTTTCCATGTCAGGCGTCGTCATCCTCGGCATCATCGTCTTCCTGTTCTTCAGGAAGGACGGGCTCAAGGCATCGCACGCCATCGTCACTGCGCTGTTCGGCTTCTACCTGGCAGGCACCGCGATCGCACCGAGCATCACCGCGGGCGGCGCGAGCCTCGCCGGTCTCCTGGGCGGAATCAAGTTCTGACCCTCCGCAACCACTCCCACCCCTTCAGGAGACCGACGTGGCCCGGCAACCACTCCCCCGCATTCTGCGCACCGGCAGCGCCACGATCACTCGCGGTCGCGAGTTCACGCGCACCGCCGCCGACCACGCCGGCGACGTCCTGCATCCGCTGCTGGTGATCGCTCGGGGGCTGCGGCTGCTGGCCGGAGCCGCGCGGCGCAAGTGGGTCGCGACACCCAAGGACAAGCGCGGACCGGCACTGCTCTCCGTCGCGGCCTGCGTCCTGGGGATCGCGCTGGTCCCGTACGGGCCCATGCTCGCCCTGATCACGCTGATGGGTGCGGCCGCGTGGAAGGGGCGGGACCGGACCCCCGTGGGAGCCGGCCCCGACGACGCGGAGACGGGGCGGTTGCGGTCCCTGTACGAGGCGCTCGTGCCGTACTTCTCCGTGGCCGACGACCCCAGCCCGCTGTACGCCCACGGCGGCGACTGGGACAAGGTCTTCAGCGACTACGAGTTCGACGACGACGGGCGCCCGACCCGCCTGAAGGTGGCGTACCCCGCCTACTTCACCGACAGCGAGCCCGCCTCCCGCCTCCGCATCGAGCAGCTGCTGCACACCAAGTCCGGCCGCGGTCGCGAGTACCACTTCGCATGGAACGAGGAGGGCAACCGCCTCGTCATGAGCGTGCTCGACGCCCTGCCCGCCTCGATCGGGGCCCAGCGCTTCGTCACCGCCCCCGGCGAGACCGTGCTGGGCTTCACCGACGGCGGCTCGGTGCAGCGCACCGTCCCCGTGAACGACGGCGACGGGATCCGCGACGCGCCTCCCGCCATCTGGCGGACCGGCGCCCGCTCCACCGAACCCCACCTGCTGGCCGTCGGACAGCCGGGCAGCGGCACCACCACGCTGCTGCGCTCCATCGCCCTGCAGGCCCTTCAGCACGGCGACATCCTGATCGTCGAAGGAAGCGGAACGGGCGAGTACGCCTGCCTGACCGGACGTGACGGCGTCCTGGCCGTGGAGTGCGGCCTGACGGGCGCACTGGCGACCCTGGAGTGGGCCGCCCATGAGACGGAGCGCCGGCTCATCGCGGCGAACCGGGCACGGCAGTCCGGCCACCCCGTCCCCGACGACATAAGGCGCCCTCTCTGGATCCTGCTGGACCGGCCCAGCGTCCTCGGCCATCTGGCGGCCGTCGACGGCAGACCCGACCCCCAGGAACTGCTCCAGGTGCCGTTGCGGCACGGCAGGGCGGCCAACGTCACCGTGGTCATGACCGATCAGTTCGAGAGCCTGGACACCCTCGGCGACACCGTACGGACCCACACCAGGGCCCGGGTCGTCCTCGGCCGCTGTTCGCGTGAGGAGGTCGAGTCGGTGCTCGGCACGGAGCCGCACACGACACCGACACCGGACGTACCGCCCGGCCGCGGGTACGCGCGGCTCGGCACCGGCCCGGTCCTGCGGCTCCAGGTCCCGGCCACACCGGACCCCTACGACGAGGCGACCAGCGAGGCGCAGCGGCAGGCCGTCCTGGCCCTGCTCCCCGGACGGCAGGCACCGGTCGAGGAGGCCGCCGCACCTGCCGTGGAGGCGGCACCGGTCGAGGCGAGCGTCCCGGACCCGGCGATGCCGCGCTCCGTGACGGCGGCCGTGGCCGTCGAAGGCATGGCGGTCACCGACTGAACGGGCCCCGCGGACCGCGGGGGTGACGCACCGGCCGGCGCGTCGCCCCCGCCGTCCGTCGCTCAGGCGACGAAGGTCCGCGGCGTCTCGATGCCCGCGCCCGCCCCCGAACCCACCAGTCGCGCCGCCGCGGCGAGCCGTACGGCGGCTTCGTCCGCCACCGGCCCCCCGACCGTGAACGGCAGCCGTACGTACCCCTCGAAGGCACCGTCGACGCCGAACCGGGGCCCGGAAGGCACCCGTACACCGACCCGCTCCCCCGCCACCGCGAGCCTGGAACCGGAGAGGCCGCCGGTCCGCACCCAGAGGGTCAGCCCGCCGTGCGGAACGGAGAACTCCCAGTCCGGCAGCTCCCGGCGGACGGCGGCGACGAGCGCGTCCCGGTTCGCCCGCGCCTGTTCCCGGCGGATTTGCACGGCCTCCTCCCAACCACCGGTGCTCATCAGCCAGTTGACAGCGAGCTGCTCCAGCACGGGCGTCCCCATGTCGGCGTAGGCACGAGCGGCCACGAGGCTGCGGATCACGTCCGGGGCGGCGCGCACCCAGCCGATCCGCATGCCGGCCCAGAAGGCCTTGCTCGCCGATCCGACGGTGAGCACGGTGGAGCCCGCGGGGTCGAAGGCGCAGACCCGGCGCGGCATCCGCACGTCGGCGTCGAGGTACAGCTCGTTCATGGTCTCGTCGACGACCAGGACCGTACCGGCGGAGCGGGCCGCTTCCACCAGGTCGCGCCGCCGGTCCTCGTCGGCCAGTGCGCCGGTGGGGTTGTGGAAGTCCGCGACGACGTAGGCGAGCCGTGGCGCCGCATCCCGCAGCACCTGCCGCCACCGGTTCATGTCCCAGCCGCCGAGCCCCTCCTCCATCGCCACCGGCACCAGGCGGGCGCCCGTCTCCCGCATGAGCTGCAGGATGTTGGCGTAGCTCGGGGACTCCACCGCGATCCGTTCACCGCGGCCGGCGAAGAGGTGGCAGATCGCGTCCATGGCGCCCATCGCCCCGGTGGTGACCATGATCTGTTCGGGCATGGTCGGGACACCGAGCCCGGTGTAGCGGTCGGCGATCATCTGCCGCAGCGCGGGCAGACCGGCCGGGTAGTCGCCGTGGGTGTGGGCGTACGGCGGCAGTTCCTCCAGGGCGCCCTGGACCGCCCGGGTCAGCCACGGCTCGGGGGCGGGCAGCGAGGCGCATCCCAGGTCGATCACCGACCCGAGCGACTCCGGGGGAAGCGGCTCCAGGCCGCGTGCGGGCAACGGATTGCCCGCCGGGACGGCGGTCCAGCTGCCGGCTCCTCTGCGGGACTCCAGGAACCCCTCGGTCCGCAGCGCCTCGTACGCGGCGGCGACGGTGGTGCGGCTGACGGACAGGGCGAGCGCCAGTTCGCGCTCGGCGGGCAGCCGGGCGGCGACCGGCACCCGCCCCTCCAGGACGAGCAGCCTGATCCCGTCGGCCAGCGCGCGGTAGGCGGGCGGTCTGCGGGCGCCCGGTCCGACGGGCCGGTGCTGCTGGGCCCGGAGCTGCCGAGCCAGCTGAGTCGCACCGACCACAGAAGTCCACTGCGCCATGGAATTCAGTCCACCTTCCTCGGATTGGCCATATTTGGCGACCATTCCCCTGCCACAGAGTGGCATGCAGCAGTCCACCACCACCACTCCAGGGGGCACCGTCTTGTCCATCACCTCCGCCTCGCACGGGACGCATCTCACTCGAAGGCTGATCCAGCTGTACGTCGGCCTTGCCCTCTACGGGGCGAGTTCGGCACTCCTGGTCCGCGCCGGTCTCGGCCTCGAACCCTGGGGGGTGCTGCATCAGGGACTGGCCGGACGCACCGGACTGTCCATCGGAGTGGTCTCTATCCTCGTCGGGGCCGTGGTCCTGCTGCTGTGGATACCGATCAGGCAGCGCCCCGGGCTCGGCACCGTCTCCAATGTCTTCGCCGTCGGCATCGCCATGGACGGCACCCTGGCGCTCGTGCCCGACGTACACCACCTCGCCACACAGATCGCCGTGCTGACCGCCGGTGTCGTGCTCAACGGTGCGGCGACGGGGCTGTACATCGCGGCACGGTTCGGCCCGGGACCGCGCGACGGGCTCATGACCGGTCTGCATCTGCGCACCGGTCGCTCCATCCGCCTCGTCCGCACCCTGATCGAAGCAGCCGTCGTGGTGACCGGTTTCGCGCTCGGCGGCTCCCTCGGCGCGGGCACGGTGCTCTACGCCCTGGCCATCGGGCCGCTCGCCCAGGCCTTTCTGCGGCTGTTCGCCATCGGTGCGGAGCCGACAGCAGAGGCCGCAGCGACGTCCGCCGGCGAAGGCGCCGTCGTGTCGCGCGTCCGGTGACGGCGGGGGCCGCCGTCACCGGACTGTCCCCGGGGCGAGCCATACTTCCGTTGTGACCTCCGTACGCCACCCCTATCTGGACCATCCCGCGACGCTGGCCTTCGCCCATCGGGGCGGCGCCGCGGACGGTATCGAGAACACCACGGCGGCGTTCCGCCGGGCCGCCGATGCCGGGTACCGCTACTTCGAGACCGATGTGCACACCACGGCGGACGGTCGTCTGGTGGCCTTCCACGACGCCACCCTGGACCGTGTGACGGACGCCGGGGGCCGGATAGCCGCGCTGCCGTGGAGTGCGGTGCGGCAGGCCCGGGTGGCGGGCCGGGAGCCGCTGCCGCTGATGGAGGAGCTGCTGGAGACCTTCCCCGAGGCCCGCTGGAACGTCGACATCAAGGCCGAGTCCGCGCTGGTGCCGCTGGTCGACCTGATCCGCCGGACGAACGCCTGGGACCGGGTGTGCGTCGGCTCGTTCTCGGAGAGCCGGGTCGCCCGGGCCCACCGCCTCGCGGGGCCGCAGCTCGCCACGTCCTACGGCGTGCGCGGCGTGCTGGGCCTGCGACTGCGGTCGTACGGCATTCCGGCGGCGCTGCGGGCCGGCGCGGTGTGCGCCCAGGTGCCGGAGAGCCAGAACGGAGTCCGGGTGGTCGACCGGCGCTTCCTGCGCACCGCGCACGCACGCGGACTCCAGGTGCACGTCTGGACGGTGAACGATGCCGCGCGGATGGCGGCGCTCCTCGATCTCGGCGTCGATGGCATCATGACCGATCACATCGAGACGCTGCGTACGGTGCTCCGCGAGCGGGGGGCCTGGGCCTGACCGCCGACCGTGCCAGGTCTCCACGGGGAGAGACCAGGGGGTGCGGCTTGAGCGCCGAGACCGCGGACATCACAGAGCCGGCGGGACCCACGACGGGTGCTGTCGACGCCGCGAGCCGCAGACGCGAACAACGGGGCTGGTACTTCTACGACTTCGCCTGCTCCGTCTATTCGACGAGTGTGGTGACGGTCTTCCTCGGCCCCTATCTGACCTCCATCGCCAAGGCCGCCGCCGATGCGGACGGCTATGTGCACCCGCTCGGCATACCGGTGCGCGCAGGATCGCTCTTCGCCTACGCGGTCTCCGCGTCCATCGTGGTCGCGGTGGCCCTGATGCCGGTCGTGGGCGCCGCCGCGGACCGCACGGGCCGGAAGAAACCTCTGCTCGCGGCCTCGGCCTATACCGGGGCCGCCGCCACCGCCGGCATGTTCTTCCTGGACGGCCGGCGGTATCTGCTGGGCGTCTTCCTGCTGATCGTGGCGAATGCCGCGATCTCGGTGTCGATGGTGGTCTACAACGCCTACCTTCCGCAGATCGCCGGACCGGAGGAGCGGGACGCGGTCTCCTCACGCGGCTGGGCATTCGGATACACCTCGGGTGCGTTCGTCCTCGTCCTGAATCTGGTCCTCTACACGGGCCACGACTCCTTCGGCCTCTCCGAGTCCGATGCCGTGCGGATCTGTCTCGCGTCGGCCGGTGTCTGGTGGGGCGCCTTCACCCTCGTACCCCTGCGACGGCTGCGCGACCGGCGGATGCCGGCGGGCGGCGAGGGAGCGGTCGGTGCGGGGTGGCGCCAGTTGACGGCCACCCTGCGGGACATGCGCCGCCATCCGCTGACCCTCTCCTTCCTGCTGGCCTACCTCGTCTACAACGACGGTGTGCAGACGGTGATCTCCCAGGCCTCCGTGTACGGGTCCGAGGAGCTGGGTCTCGACCAGACGACGCTGATCACGGCCGTGCTGCTGGTGCAGGTGCTCGCGGTGGCCGGAGCGCTGGCGATGGGCCGGCTGGCACGGTCGTACGGCGCGAAGAACACGATTCTCGGCTCCCTCGTCGTGTGGGCGCTGATCCTGGTCGCCGGCTGTCTTCTGCCTGCCCACGCGCCGGCCTACTTCTATCTGCTGGCCGCGGCGATCGGCCTGGTGCTCGGCGGCAGCCAGGCACTGTCCCGCTCGCTCTTCTCCCACCTGGTGCCGCGCGGCAAGGAGGCCGAGTACTTCTCGGCGTACGAGATGAGCGACCGCGGACTGAGCTGGCTGGGGCCGCTGGTGTTCGGCCTCGCGTACCAGCTGACCGGGAGCTACCGGGATGCGATCATCTCGTTGGCGATCTTCTTCGTGATCGGTTCCGTACTGCTCGCGAGGGTGCCGATCCGGCAGGCGGTGGCGGCTGCGGGGAATCCCGTTCCGGAACGGATTTAGACGTTGAAGTAAAAGGCCGGTAGTGTACGCCTTTGGCCTGCCCGGAGGACCGTTACTGCGAGTGGAAGAAGACAGACCGTTGGGTGACAACTTCCGCCAGATGTGACAAACCGGGCGTTGGCGGGTACCCCAACCCTGAAAAAAGCAGCGGCACGACGGGCGACGCATGACCGGCAACGGGAATCTTTGCCGCCGACCGGACGTTGACCGGATGACGACGACAGCGACACCTGTCCTGTGGGCGACAAGCCCGGGAGGCACGATTCATGAGTGAGCGAGCTCTCCGCGGCACGCGACTCGTGGTTACCAGCTACGAGACGGACCGCGGCATCGATCTGGCCCCGCGCCAGGCGGTGGAGTACGCATGCCAGAACGGACATCGATTCGAGATGCCGTTCTCGGTAGAGGCGGAAATTCCGCCGGAGTGGGAGTGCAAGGCGTGCGGCGCCATGGCACTCCTGGTGGACGGGGATGGCCCCGAGGAGAAGAAGGGCAAGCCCGCGCGTACGCACTGGGACATGCTCATGGAGCGGCGCACACGCGAGGAGCTGGAGGAGGTGCTGGCCGAGAGACTGGCGGTCCTGCGCTCCGGAGCCATGAACATCGCCGTGCATCCGCGGGACAGCCGGAAATCCGCCTGACCGCATCACCGCACGTGACAGAGCCGCGGGCTGCGACACATTCAGCATGTGTCGCAGC
>NZ_JBFAWU010000041.1:0-35736 GCF_040680455.1 Streptomyces sp. NPDC052052
GGCGCGGCGGCGCGCCCCGCTCGCCCGAGGACCTCGTCCGTCCGGTCGGCGCGGCCGGTTCCGGCGGGCCAGGCAACCGGGCCCTGGCCACCGCGGGCGACGGGCAGGCCCCCACCGTCGTCATCGCGAAGACCGTCAAGGGGCAGGGCGTCTCCGAGGTCGCGGACGCCGAGGGCTGGCACGGCAAGCCGTTGCCCGGCGACCTCGCCGCACGCGCCGTCACCGAACTGGGCGGCGTGCGCCACCTCACCGTACGAGGGCCCCGCCCGCCCGCTGCGACCCCCGCCGCGCACGCCGCCCCCGTGGAGGTGTCGCTGCCGCGTTTCGAGATCGGTGAAGCCGTCGCCACCCGAGTCGCCTTCGGCAAGGCGCTCGCCGCGATCGGCGCCCGGCCCGACATCGTGGCCCTGGACGCAGAGGTGGGCAACTCCACGCACGCGGAGGACTTCGGCAAGGCCCACCCGGAGCGGTACTTCCAGACGTACATCGCCGAACAGCAGATGATCGCCAGTGCGGTCGGCATGGCCGCGCGAGGCTACCGCCCCTACGCCACCACCTTCGCCGCCTTCCTCACCCGGGCCCACGACTTCATCCGCATGGCGGCCGTCTCGCAGATCTCCATGAGCCTGTGCGGCACCCACTGCGGTGTCGAGATCGGCGCGGACGGCCCGTCCCAGATGGGCCTGGAGGACCTCGCCATGATGCGTGCCGTCCATGGCTCCACCGTGCTCTGCCCCAGCGACGCCACCTCCGCCGCCGCCCTGACCGCCGCCATGGCCTACCTGGACGGCATCTCCTACCTCCGCACCACCCGGGGCGCCTACCCCGTCCTCTACGCCTCCGACGAGACCTTCCCCGTCGGTGGATCGAAGACCCTGCGTACGAGCGGCAGCGACCGGGTCACCCTCCTCGGGGCCGGTGTCACCGTGCACGAATGCCTGGCCGCCGCCGAGGAGTTGGCCAAGGACGACATCCCCGTCCGGGTCGTGGACCTGTACTCCGTCAAACCCCTGGACCTCGACACGATCGCCCGCGCCGCCCAGGAGACCGGAGCCCTGGTCGTCGTCGAGGACCACCACCCCGAAGGCGGCATCGGCGAGGCCGTCCTGTCCGCACTGGCCCGGCAGCGACTCGGCCCCGCATTCGTCCACCTCGCCGTGCGCAACCTGCCGGGCTCCGGAACCTCCTCCGAACTCCTCGACGCAGCCGGCATCTCACGGAGCCACATCGCCCGGACCGCGCGCGACCTGGCCGGCCGCTGAGACGCGCGGCCGGGACGAAGCCGACGAGAAAGAGGTCAGGAACGCGGGCCGCGGGCCTGATCGGCGCGTGCCGCCTTCTTCTCCTTGATGCGCACCGCTTCCTTCCGGACCTCGGCCTGCGTGGCGCGCTCCTGCCGGAGCCAGTCGGGGCTCTCCTTCTTCAGCGCCTCGATCTGCTCGGTGGTGAGGGCCTCCGTGATCCCGCCGCGGGCGAGACCCGAGATGGAGATCCCGAGCTTCGCCGCGACCACCGGACGGGGGTGCGGGCCGTTGCGCCGCAGCTCCTGCAGCCACGCGGGCGGATCGGACTGCAGCGCGTCCAGCTCGGTGCGCGAGACGACACCCTCCTGGAACTCGGTGGGGGTGGCCTGGAGGTACACACCCAGCTTCTTTGCCGCGGTCGCGGGCTTCATGGTCTGGGCGGTCTTGTGCGACGTCATGAGGTCAAGGGTATCGAGCGGGTGCACCACCTCTGACCAGGGCCGGTAACCTGGCGGCGTGACCAGCTCGGAAGAAACCCCTTCGTTCCGGCTCGCATACGTCCCGGGAGTGATGCCCACGAAGTGGGTGCGGATCTGGAACGAGCGGCTGCCCGATGTCCCGCTGACCCTCGTCGGGGTGCCGGCCGCCGAGGCGCCCGGCGCGCTGCGCGACCGGGACGCCGACGCGGGTTTCGTGCGGCTGCCCATGGACCGGACGGGTCTCAGCGCGATCCCCCTCTACACCGAGACGACCGTCGTCGTGGTCCCGAAGGACCATGCCGTGGCCGCGGTCGAGGAGGTCCAGGCCGAGGATCTCGCGGAAGAGATCGTGCTCCACCCGCTCGACGACACCCTCGCCTGGGAGCAGCTGCCGGGACGGCCCGCGATCGAGCGCCCCGCCACGACGGCGGACGCCATCGAGCTCGTGGCGGCAGGCGTGGGTGTCCTCGTCGTCCCGCAGTCGCTCGCCCGCCTGCACCACCGCAAGGACCTCACGTACCGGCCGGTGTCGGACGCCCCCCAGTCACGCGTCGCCCTGTCGTGGCCGGAGGACGCGACGACGGACCTGGTGGAGGACTTCATCGGGATCGTGCGCGGGCGGACGGTCAACAGTTCCCGGGGCCGTCCCAAGACCCCGGCCCAGCCGAAGGAGAAGCGCCCCGCGACGGGTGGTGCGCGCCGCAAGCCCGCGCCCAGGACCGCAACCGGGAAGAGCCCGCGGGGCGGTACCGGCAGCGCCAGGGGCAGCAGGCGGAAGAAGCCGCACCGGTAGATCCGGCCGGCCCGTGCCGCCCCCGCCCACTGATGCGCTGGAGGTCCGTTTCGGGTTCAGCGCCGCCGCGCCCCGGGATCCGGGACCAGACGCACGACGCCGTTGAGCAGATGGTCGATCAGGTCGTGCGAGGGCTTGTCCGTGAGGCCGGTCAGCAACCGGGCCAGCGTCCTGAGCAGGAACGGCGATCCCATGACGTAACGGTTGAGGATCGGCTGGAAGCCCGAACGGCTGAAGACGAGATCGGCCGCCGTGTTGCCGAGACGGTAGTACCGCCCCCAGCGGCGGTTCATCTCGACGGGGTAGCCGTGCAGCACCCGTTCCCTGCCGGGCCCGCGGGGCAGTGCGAGCGCGAGTGCGGCGGTCTCGGCCGCGACCTCGCCGGCTTCCATGGCCTCGCCGATGCCCTCGCCGTTCCAGGGACTGATCATGCCTCCGGAATCGCCGACGAGGAGCAGCCCGCGGGTGTACAGCGGGTGACGGTTGAAGCCCAGAGGGAGGGCCGCGCTCCGCACCGGGCCCTCCGCGTTCTCCTCGCTCAGCCCCCAGGCCTGCGGGGTGCGGGCCAGCCACTCGTCCAGCGCGGCCCGCAGGTCCGCCTTGCCGTGCCTGCGGTGCGGCAGCGCACCCAGACCGACGTTGACGCGGCCGTCGCCCATCGGGAAGATCCAGCCGTATCCCGGCAGGTAATGCCTGCTCCCGGGGAAGCGGAGGTCGGCCCAGAGCTCCAGGTACTCCTCCTGGGAACGCTCCGGGCTGCGGTAGTACCGGCGCGCGGCCGTCGCGATCTGCCTGCTCCGGTCCCGTTGCAGGCCCATGGCGAGCGCCAGGCGGGCGGAGGCGCCGTCGGCGGCGATCACGATCGGTGCGTGGAAGGACAGGGACTCCTTCGTGTCGGTCGTGGCGTCGACTCCGGTGATACGGCCGACACGGTCGGTCAGGGGCCGGGTCACCTTCACGCCGCTGCGCAGCCGGGCCCCGGCGGCGACGGCATGCCGGGCCAGGATGTCGTCGAAGTCGTGCCGGCTGCGCGCGAGCCCGAAGTCCGGGTACCGCCCGAGCGCGGGCCAGTCGATGAGCACCTGGCGGTCCCCGGCCACCCAGCGCATCCCGCGGGAACGCGTCCATCCCGGAGCCTTGATGTCGACGCCCATCCTGATGAGCTGATGCACCGCGCGTGGCGTCAGGCCGTCCCCGCACACCTTCTCCCGGGGGAAGCGGGACTTCTCCAGGAGCAGGACATCGACGCCCGATCTGGCGAGATGGAAGGCAGCGGCCGAACCCGCCGGACCCGCCCCCACCACGATCACCTGGGCTTCCTCGTCCACGCCGGGACCGGACCGGTCGTCCGGCTCGGCCCTCTCTGGCGTCGTCTCCCGCATCAAGAACCCCTTCCTGCTCCTGGGTCGGCCGGTGCCGTACCGAGAACGGCAGCCCTGCGCCTCATCATCGATCAGGACCACCGCCCGCGGAACCCGGCCTGACCGTCGTCCATCGGGCTGATGCCACGTCAATCCGGTCGTGAAGAGGTCGTTTCGCGGAATCCGGCGCCGTGAAACACCCCGCCCGACGACGGATCACAGGCAGGAACGGACTTCCGAGGACCGGCGGCGGCGCTTCAGGGCGGCAGCGGGCGGCCGTGATCCCGGACCTCCACAGTTCGACGTGCGGAACGTCTGAAACTATGACAATTTACCCTTGCTGGGCAGCCGCTCAGGTGAAGGGACACTCTGATGGACCGTCGTCCGGCGTCGCATGCGTACCCCCTGGGCTCCGATTCTCCCGGGCGGTCGGCGGTGCGCTCGCCCGGGCCGACGCCGGACCAGGAAGGCGAGCGGAGCCGCCCGGGGCTCGTGAGGACCGGGGCCGGGAACGCCGCCCGGCCCGTCCCGTGCTCCGCAACCCGAGGCCCGTCAACAGTTCAGTCCGGCAGGCACGGTACTGCCGCTGCAAGGAGCGCCGTATGAGCACCATGGACGTCCCCTCGGACGCACAGTCGGAGTCCTCCGCACCGCAACCACGGTCCAGGAAAGCGGCGGTGCCGGGGATGACCTGGGCCACGCTTGCCCTGATGACCACCGCATCGGTGGCGAGCCTGCGGGCCGCTCCGGCGATGGCCGTGTACGGCCTGGCCTGTGTCTTCCTCTACCTCATACCGGCGATCGTGTTCCTGTTGCCGACGGCGCTCGTTTCCGCCGAGCTGGCGTCGGGATGGAGCGGCGGCGTCTACCGATGGGTGAGCGAGGGGCTGTCCAAACCGCTCGGATTCCTCGCCGTGTGGTGCCAGTTCGCGATGACGATCTTCTACTACCCGAGCCTGCTCGCGTACGTCGCCAGCACCATCGCCTATGTCATCGACCCGAGCCTGGCCTCCAACGGCCTCTACACCGCGATCGTGATCATGGTGCTGTACTGGACCGGGGTCTGGGCCTCGTCCCGCGGCACGAAGGCCGTCGCCGGGCTCTCGTCCGCGGGGCTGATCATCGGGACGCTGATTCCCGGCACCATCCTGGTGGTCCTCGGACTCGTCTTCCTCGGCCAGGGCAACAGCACCGCCGCCCCCATGACCGGCAGTCATCTGCTTCCCCAGTGGACGGGGCTGGCCAGCCTCGTCCTGATCGTCAACAACTTCCTCAGCTACTCCGGCATGGAGATGAACGCCGTTCACGTCTCGTCGCTGAAGAACCCGGCCAAGGAGTACCCGCGGTCGATGTTCCTCGCCATGGGACTGGTGCTGATGATCTTCATCCTGCCCGCCCTCGCCATCAGCTGGGTCGTCCCGAGCGGTCAACTCAGCCTCACCGCAGGTGTGATGCAGGCATTCGACGCGTTCTTCTCGCACTTCCACATCGGCTGGCTCACTCCGGTCGTGGCCATCGCTCTGGTCGCGGCGGCGCTCGGCGGCATGATCACCTGGCTGGCCGGGCCGTCCAAGGGCCTGCTGATGATCTCCCGGGAGGAGGGCTACCTGCCGCCCTTCCTCCAGAAGCTCAACAAGAACGGCATCCAGCAGAACATCCTCGTCACCCAGGGCATCGTGACCACCGTCATCGCCCTCCTGTACGCGCTGATCCCCGATGTCTCCAGCGCCTACTGGATCTTCTCCGTGATCACCACGCAGGTCTATCTCATCGTGTACCTGCTGATGTTCGCCGCCGCGATCCGCCTGCGCAGGACCCGGCCCGATCATCCGCGAGGCTACCGTGCCCCCGCGCTCGTACCCCTGTGCGTCCTGGGTCTGCTCGCCTCTCTCGCCGCGCTGGGCATCGGCTTCGTGCCCTCGTCCCAGTTCGGTGGCGGCAGCGTCTGGGCCTACATCGCTCTGGTCGGCGGCGGGCTCGTCCTGCTCGGCCTGATCATCCCGTACCTGTTCCTCAAGCTCCGCAAGCCGGAGTGGCGCACCTCGGTCGACGACCCGGCCGCCGGCCGGACCGGCACGACCGCGGCGGACGGCGCATGAACCCGGCCCACCCGAAGCGTCCAGGCGGACCCGGGGCGAATCCGGGACCGGAAGCCCGTCCGCGCACACCGGCACCCTCGAACGCCGAAGCCCCGACGTACTGGAGGCATGCACGATGAGCGAGCACGACCTGGCGGACCGGATCGCAGCCCTGATGCCGCGCGCCAAGGCGGATCTCACCGAACTGGTCTCGATTCCCTCCGTCGCCGACCCTCGCCAGTACCCGCCCGAGGAGTGCCGGAGGGCGGCCCAGTGGGTCGCCGACGCCTTCAGTGCAGTGGGGCTGCGCGATGTACGCCTCGTCGGCACACCGGACGGCAGCCTCGCGGTGCTCGGCCACCGACCGCCGCCGCCCGGAGCCCCGACCGTGCTGCTGTACTGCCACTACGACGTGCAACCGCCGCTCGACGACGACGCCTGGACCTCGCCGCCCTTCAGCCTGACCGAGCGGGACGGCCGGTGGTACGGGCGCGGCGCCGCGGACTGCAAGGGCAACATCGTCATGCACCTCACCGCACTGAGAGCCCTCGGCGACGACCTTCCGGTGGGGCTGAGGTTCGTCGCGGAGGGGTCGGAGGAGCAGGGCACCGGAGGTCTGGAGGCGTACGTCGGCCAGCACCACGAAGAGTTCGCGGCCGACGCCCTGTTGATCTGCGACACGGGTAACGCCGCCGTGGGACAGCCGACCGTGACCACGTCCCTGCGGGGTCTGGCCGACGTCGTCGTGACCGTGTCGACGCTCAAGGGTGCGGTGCACTCGGGGATGTTCGGTGGACCGGCGCCCGACGCCCTCGCCGCCCTCATCCAGCTCCTGTCCACCCTGCGGGACCCGGGCGGCGGCACCCGCATCGACGGGCTGGACTCCACCGGGACCTGGTCCGGTGCGGCCTATGACGAGGAGCAGTTCCGGAGCGACGCCGAGGTGCTGGACGGCGTCGCGCTCACCGGATCCGGTACGGTCGCGGACCGGCTCTGGGCCCGCCCCGCCGTCACCGTCCTCGGCATCGACTGCCCGCCGGTCGTCGGGTCCTCCGCCGCCGTTCAGGCCACCGCACGGGCCAGGGTCAGCCTCCGCGTACCTCCGGGCACGGACGCGGACGCCGCCCTGGGCGCGCTGACGGCCCATCTGGAGAACGCCGTTCCCTGGGGTGCACATGTCTCGGTCGAACCCGGAGGGACCGGCTCGCCCTTCCGGGCCGCCACCGATGGTCCGGCCTATGCGGCCCTCGGCGCGGCGATGGCCGAGGTCTACGGGAAGCCGATGACCGCCCTCGGGCAGGGCGGCTCCATCCCGCTGTGCAATGTGCTCACCGGCGCCTTCCCCGACGCCGAGATCATCCTGATGGGAGTGGAGGAGCCGCAGTGCCTCATCCACGCACCGAACGAAAGCGTCGATCCCGCCGAGATCCAGCACATGGCTCACGCCGAGGCCTTGTTCCTGCGCCGGTACGCCTCCGCACAGCGGGGCTGAACCCGATGTGAACCCGGGCCGCCCTCGGGGACGGCGTGCTCCGGGAAAGGGCCGTGGGCGGGGGACCGGAGCGCGCCTCAGTCCTCGTCGTCGTCGCCCTCGCCGTCCTGTACCGGCTGGTTCTGTGTCGGCTGTTCCTGAGCCGACTGGTCGGGGGCCGGTGACTCGGGCCCGACGCTGGCGGTGGAGCCGGTGTCCGGGGTGCCGGCCGGGCTGGAGCCCGAGGAGAACAGGTTCATTCCCGCATAGACGGCCGCGATGAAGACGACCGTACCGGCAATGGCGCTGGCCACACGGGGCCGACGCCGGATCGCTTCACGGGCGCCGGTTCGCCGGCGGGCGGACACCGTCCCGGAGCGCTCGGCCGGACGCCGACGGCTGGACACCGTCCCGGAGTGCTCGGCCGGACGCCGACGGCGGCCGCCGGCCTGGGGCAGCCGATACGTGGTCAGGCCTTCGGCCTGCTGAGCGGCGGAGCCCACCGGGGCAGGGGTCGGTGCGGGGGCCGGCGTCGGAGGGGCGCCTGGCCCGGCCGGGGCGGATCCCGGGGTGTACAGGGGCAGAGGCTCCGGCCGGCCCCGCCACGCGTCGCTCTGGAACCAGTCGGCGACCTGCTGGGCGCTGGGCCGCTCCTCCGGCTGCTTCGCGAGCAGCCCCAGCAGATAGGAGTCGAAGGCAGGGGACAGGTCGACCCCCCGCTGCGCGAGGGGCAGGGGAGCCGTGTCGACATGCTGATAGAGCGTCGCCGTCGCGGTGTCCGAGCGGAATGGCGGTTCACCCAGGAGGAGTTGATAGATGACGCAGCCGAGGGAGTAGATGTCGGACGCCGCACCTGCGGTACGGCCCAGGGCGCGCTCCGGGGCGAGATAGAGACTGGTGCCGACGATCTGCCCCGTCGTGGTCAGGGCGGCGGAAGGGTCGTCGACGAACTGGGCGATGCCGAAGTCGCCTATCTTGACGGTCCCTTCGGCGTCCAGCATCAGGTTCCCCGGCTTGATGTCGCGGTGCACGATGCCCTGCCGGTGGGCGGCGGCGAGCCCCGCGGCCGCCTGCCCCGCGATCCGGGCAACCTGCTCGGCGCCGAGCCGTTCCTCCGCCGCGAGCAGATCGCCCAGACTTCTGCCCTCGACGAGTTCCATCACGAGAAAGAGGCGGTCCTCCCAGGCCCCGAAGTCGAACACGGCCACCAGATGAGGGTGGCTCAGGCGGGCAGCGGTCTGTGCCTCCAGACGGAACCGGGCGGTGGCGGAATCGTCCGCATGGCCACCGAGCAGCAGCTTCACGGCCACGGCCCTGCCGAGCACTTCGTCGGAGGCGCGCCACACCTCACCCATGCCGCCGCGGCCGATGGGGGACAACAAGCGGTACCGACCAGCTACCAGCACCTGTGCACCAATCTCGAACTGTGGACCGCTTCGAATGCCACGGCGGCGCCCCGACCTCGATCGAGGCGGGGTGGGGAATGCGCGGCATGATCAGGATATCGGGCCCCCGGACCCCAACGGCACGGCCCCACTGCCGTCGAGAACTCCGTCAGCAGCCCTGCCGGACGAATCCGGCAGATCACGGCCCCGGCGGTTCCCGCCTCGTACCCGTAGTCCCGCAGAGCTACGCAGTGGTTCACACCCCGGTGGGACGCCAACCACGCGACCTCCTTCGTAGCTTCTGTACCCGATGCGATACAGCCATCCGGTACGGAAGAAACGACCCGTCATGTCGACCCGCCCACGCAGAAACGGCCTGTTCCGCGGCCTGTTTGCCGCGCTGGTGACCGCCACGGTGGCCGTGCCGACGGCGGCAGCGGCCGGCCCCGCGGGCGTCCCGGCTCCGGCACCGCCCCTCCAGGGCCCGCTGCGTACCGCCGCGCCCGAAGCCCTTGCCGAGCGGTACGCCGCGACCCGTGCGGACATCGTCGCCGCCGAGCACACCGCCGTCGGTCACGGCGACCGGAAGCGGGCAGCCGCACTGCACACCATGGCCGGCCCCGCACGTCGCTTCCTCTTCTTCGACGGCCGTGACGGAGGCCGCGGCATCGAGGTCTTCGGCGACCTGGCCCATGCCGAACGGATCGCCGTACTGGTGCCCGGAGCGGGCATCGACATCGACCACTACGGGCGACTTCTCGACGGTGCGCGCGCACTCCACGGCGCGCTGGGCCGGAGGTCGGCCGTCATCGCCTGGCTCGGATACGCAACACCGACGATGCCGGGGCCGCCCTCGCCGACCTCCGGACGTGCCGAGAAAGCTGCTCCCCAACTTCGGCGTTTCACACCAGAGTTGACGAGGATCAGACCGACGGACCGGAGCAAGGTCGTTCACGCAAGCCGGCCGGCCGGTATGAGGACCGCGCCGTGTACCTGAGGCGCCGCCCGCGGCGCTCCGGCCCGGTCGGCGGGGTGATCGGCGACCCGTCGGCCCGCGCCCCGGCAGGGCGGACCGGCGTCCGGGGCCTTGGCCCGGACCGCGACGGACCGGCTGCTACGGTCACCCCGGAAGATCGCGACGCATGACCGACCACGACCGGTCGGCGAGAGGGGCAGTGCGTGACGAGCAGCGCAGTCGGTAGGGAAAGCGGCGCAGGACGGGCGTTCATCGGGTCGTTCACCTCGTCGGGCGGACGGGGAATCACCGCTGCCGCGGTGGAACGGGAAACCGGGGCGCTGACCGTCCTCGGTTCGACGGACGCTGTTCCCGACCCCTCGTACCTGGTCCTCGGACAGGGGCCGGGACCGGGCGGCCGAGCACTCTACGCGGTCAGCGAGACCGAGCACGGTGCGACCGCCGCATTCGACATCACCGGCGACGTGCCGCAGCCGATCGGTGAACTCCGGCCGGTGGAAGGCAGCGCACCGACCCATCTCGCGCTCACCGGAGGCCATCTGCTCACCGCAAATTACGGCTCCGGCAGCGTCACCGCCGTGGCCGTACGGGAGGACGGTTCACTGGGGCCCGTCACCTCCGTGCTCCGGCACGAGGGCAGCGGTCCGGACACCGACCGTCAGCGTGGCCCGCACGCCCATCAGGTGCTGCCGGACCCGTCCGGGAACTGGGTGCTCAGCGTGGATCTCGGAACCGACTCCGTGCGGATCTGCACACTCGACACGGCCACCGGAGCCCTGCGACTGCACGGTGAAACGGCCCTGCCCCCGGGATCCGGACCGCGCCATCTCGCATTCCACCCCGCGGGCGGCCACGCCTATGTACTCAACGAACTCGAACCCACCGTCACCGTATGCCGATGGGACGCCACCACAGGTGTCCTGGAGCCGACCGGGGGGACGGCGGTGCTGCCCGGGGGGCCGTCGGCCGACGCGGAACCGGCGACCTATCCCTCCGAAGTGGTCGTCTCGCACGACGGACGGTTCCTCTGGACCGCCAACCGGGGGCACGACAGCATCTCCGTTCTCGCGCTCGAAGCCGCGGGCGGGAGGGCGGTCCTGGTCACGACCGTGGACTGCGGCGGCCACTGGCCGCGCGACCTCGCGCTCGACCCCACCGGCCGGTGGTTGTACGCGGCCAACGAACGGTCCGGCGACGTGACTTGGTTCGCCGTCGACCCGGCGACCGGTATTCCGCGCCGGGCCGGCTCACTCCAGGCTCCGGCCGCGTCCTGCGTGATCTTCGCCTGACGGAACGTCCGGAACAGCCGAGATCGCCGGGCGGAGCCGGAAAAGTCCAGCCCGCCCGGCGACCGGTGTCACCCCTGCGGCCGGGTGCGCCCGACAACGGGTCAGTGTGCCTGGGCTCCCTGCGGAGCCGTCGGCGTGATTCCGAGCGTCGTCATGTACATCGAGAGCACGAGCCTGCCGATCGCCGGATACGCGCCGAGCGGCTCGGCCGTCGCGCAGCCCGCCTCCTTCGCCGCCGCGTCCAGCAGCCCCTCGGCCACCTCGGGGCCGACGAGGTACGGTGCCAGCGCGAGCTGCGCCGAACCGGATCCCGTGAGCTGCTCGGCGACCGATGCGACGGAACCCTCGATGTCGAGCGCGGCGGCCATCACCGGTACCGCGAGCCGAGCGGCCAGCAGCATGCCGGTGATACCGGCGGCCTGCACGGCCTCCTCGCCGCCCACGGTGGCCAGCACGATTCCGTCGGCGGCCGTCGCCACCGTGAACAGCCTGGCACGGTCGGCGCGGGCCAGACCGGCCTCGGACAGGCGGACGTGCAGCGCCTCGGCGAGCAGCGGGTGCGGGCCCAGCACATCGGCCAGCTCGACCTGGGTCCCGCTGTCCATCACCGCCTGCCGTATCTGCCGGATCAGGGAACTGTCCGGTCCCGCGAGCAGCGGCACCACGACAGCGGACGGTCCCTCGGGCCCGGCGACCTCGTGTCCCGCCGCCCGCGCCTGCTCGAAGTGCGCGATGCGCTCGGCGGCGTTGTGGGCGAGCACGGACGAGAGCTTGGGGTACTCGTCGTCGTCGCCGTCGAGATAGCCGATCCGGGCATGGAGACCGGGCAGCTCGGAACGGGCGATGCTGATCACCTCTTCGGCCAGACTGCGCGTGGCCGAAGAGGGAGGACCGGGAACGGCGAGAACGAGCGCAGCTGCGCCCTCGGGTGCGACCACGGGCTCCGGGCGGCGGTGCCGTCCGGACTGGCGAGGTCGCGGCATTCGTACAGGCAGGCCGGAAGCGGGCCCAGTGGGGGTGCTCATGGCGCCGCATGCTACTGGTTTTGGGTACCCCTCCGTTCGGGGAGGGCCCAGTCGGGCGTTATCTGTCCGCATTTATCCGATCAGGGGCTCAACGGTTGACCGTCGTGCTCCGGTGCCGCCTGTTCGGGCTTCTCTCCGACGCTGCGGCCAGGCACGCTGAGGAGAGTCGGATGGAGGGGCAGCCGCAGGTCACCGGCGGCCACCGCCCGGGCGATGGACAGCGCACCGGTCAACGGATCACCCGAAACGGGTACCGTCCGCGCCTGCGGGACCTGGCGGGACAGTTCCTCGCGCAGCGGCACCAGGAGCGGATCGCCCATCCGGAACAAACCGCCCGTCAGGGCCACTTCGCAGGGCTGTCCGGCGGGCCCGGTTCTCGGGCACACCGCCGCGGCCGACTCCGCGATGTGTCCGGCCGCCTCGCGCAGAATGCCCGCCGCGACCGGATCATCTCCGGCGCACGCGGCGACCTCGGGCGCGAAGGAGGCCAGCACGGCAGGCCGGTCGGTACGCGGGTACAGCAGTCCCGGCAGCTCCTGCGGCGACCCGAACACCGCCTCCAGCCGCTCCAGCAGTGCGCGGGATCCGCCGCGCCGCCCGTCGTGGGCGCGCATGGCCGCATCGAGACCCGCCCGCCCGATCCAGGCGCCGCCACCGCTGTCGCCCAGCAGATGGCCCCAGCCGTCGGCCCGCCGCCAGCTCTTCAGATCCGTACCCAGGGCGATCAGGCCCGTACCACCCGCGACGACTGCTCCGGGGTGCTGACCGAGCGCGCCCGCGTAGGCGGTCACCGCATCGGCGGCCAGAGCCAGCAGACGCACCCCGAGCGCACGCTCCAGGGCCGAGGGCAGCTCGGCGCGCAGCTGTCCGCCCAGCGTCGCCATGCCGGCGGCACCGATCGCCACGGCCACGATCCGGGCGGCGTCCGGGCCGGCGTGCTGCTCCAGCAACCGGTGGGCAGCGGGCAGCAGTTGCTCCAGCAGGTGCCCCGCGTCGATCCCCGCAGGCCCGGTGCGGACCGGCTCGGCGCAGACCGCGGTGTTCACCGGGCCGGACGCGCCGACGGTGCCGAGCGCCACCCGCAGTCCGGAGCCCCCCGAGTCGACACCGAGCACGAACGGCCCCGGCACACGCGGCGCCCCGGCCGGTGCGTCCGTCTCCGCAACGGACCCGGTCCCCGCAGTCACGAGAGCCCCCATGGGACGCGACGAACACTGCTGCCTTCCGGCGAACGACTGCGTGACCTCATGGACCGACTCTAATAGGAAGAGGTGATGAAGAGGAATGCCGACCGCAGCGTCTCTGATCAGCTTAGTGATCGCATGTCAGACGTGGTGTCTGGTGCGGGTGGTGCCCATCGTGGTGGGGTGGCGTGGGCGTGCAGGTGGAAGCCTGCGCCCAGTGCGGCCCCTCGTGGCGTGTGCCGGTCGGTGGGTGTGCTGATCGTTGTCGCGCCCTGGTGCCGGTGGGCTGCGCGGGGCAGCCGGTGCCGGTCCGTGTGAGCGTGTCCCTCCGGACGCTTGCCCGCCGGGCCCGGGGGGCTGGTGGGGGAGGGTGCCCTGCGTCTGCACCATCCGCACGATCCGGTCATTGACCCTGACCCCGTCCGGGGCGGTCACGGTCCAGCCCAGACGGCGCAGCGCCATCCACGCGTTCGACGGCAGCTTCCGCCCACCGCCGTCCTCACCGGACGCCAAGAGGTCCACGTCGGCGGTGTTCCAGTGTTCGCCCAGCAGGGCGTTGGTCATGCCGGAGACCAGGTCCACGCACCAGCCCACCCGTTCGGCCAGCACGGCAGCGCTCAGGAGTTCACCGGTCTCCTCATCCACCCCGGTCCGCAACAGGCCGCGCGCACACGCGGTACGGGAGGTCTCGCCGTCCCCCAATGGCAGCCTGCCCCTCACGCGAACCGCCCACCACGGCCCAACAGGCGCGTCTCCGTGAGCAACATCGAGTCGCTGCCGCGCTTCATGTGCTCCACATCGACCGAGGAGAACCGGCGCTCACGGCCGATCCGGACAAACGGGATCTTGCCATCGATACCCCACTGACGAGGCGTTACCGGACGAATACCCAGACACTTCGCAGCCTTGGATAAACGCAGCAAATCCATGCACGCGACTGTGCATCACCAACGCTAGGGCTGACTAACGAAGTTGGTGAGCCTATCCCGAATGCGGACCGGGGATCCGGGGCGGGGAACCGGACCCGGGGCCAGGGTGGGGGAGGCCGGCACCGCGGCCGGAGGAACGAGCTCCACTGCGCCGGTAGAGTGACGCCCCGTGGCACCACGACCCTTGAACGAAGTAGTCGAGCCCGGATGGGCCGAGGCACTGGCACCCGTCGCCGGACGCGTCGCCGCGATGGGCGATTTCCTCCGTGCGGAGGTCGCCGCCGGCCGGACCTACCTGCCGTCCGGCGCCAACGTACTGCGCGCATTCCAGCAACCCTTCGACGACGTACGGGTACTGATCGTCGGTCAGGATCCCTACCCGACGCCCGGGATGGCCGTGGGGCTGAGCTTCTCCGTGGCTCCCGAGGTGCGCCAACTGCCCGGCAGCCTGGAGAACATCTTCCGGGAGCTGCACACGGACCTGGGGCTTCCGCGACCGTCCAGCGGCGATCTGACGCCCTGGACGCGACAGGGGGTACTGCTGTTGAACAGGGCGCTCACCACGGCCCCCCGTAAACCGGGCGCGCACCGTGGAAAGGGCTGGGAGGAAGTGACCGAGCAGGCCATCCGTGCCCTGGCCGCGCGCGGCAAGCCGCTGGTGTCCGTGCTGTGGGGGCGCGACGCCCGTAATCTGCGGCCGTTCCTCGACGGTTTCCCGGCGATCGAGTCCGCGCATCCGTCGCCCATGTCGGCGGACCGCGGTTTCTTCGGCTCGCGCCCGTTCAGCCGTACCAACGAACTCCTGCTCCGCCAGGGGGCGCAGCCGGTGGACTGGCAGCTGCCCTAGGGTCTCTCGTCCGGAGCGATGCCGGGCGTTCGCCGGAGGTCACGGGCCGATGACCGCCGCTCGGACGCAGAGGACGTCCGGCAGATGCGAGGCGAGCTGCTGCCAGCTGTCCCCGTCGTCCGCGCTCGCGTACACCTCGCCGTTGCGATTGCCGAAGTACACGCCGGCCGGGTCGGCGTCGTCCGTGCAGAGCGCGTCGCGGAGCACCGTGCCGTAATGCGCCTCCTGGGGCAGTCCTGCCGACAACGGCTCCCAGGTGGCGCCGGCGTCGGGGGTGCGGAAGACCCGGCAGCGATGGTCGGCGGGCACCCGGTCGCCGTCGGCATTGATCGGGAAGACGTAGGCCGTGTCGGCGCGGTGCGGGTGCGTGGCTGCGGCGAAACCGAAATCGGAAGGCAGCCCCGCGCCGATGTCCGTCCAGTTGTCCCCGCAGTCGTCGCTGCGGAACACCCCCCAGTGGTTCTGGAGATAGAGCCGGTCGGGCTCGACGGAGTCCCGCGCCACCTTGTGGACGCACTGACCGAACTCCGGATTCGGGTCGGGCAGGAAGACCGCCGACACCCCGTGGTTCGACGGAGCCCAGCTCGCGCCGCCGTCCTTGGTCCGGAACACCCCGGCGGTCGAGACCGCGACCGTCACGGACCGGGCATCTCTCGGGTCCGTGAGGATGGTGTGCAGACCCTCACCGCCCCCGCCCGGTACCCATTGCCCACGCGTCGGGTGTTCCCACAGCGGGCGGACCAGTTCGAAGGACACACCCCCGTCCTCGGAGCGGAACAGCGCGGCCGGCTCCGTGCCCGCGTACACGACGTCCGGGGCCTCGGGTCCCGCCGGGTGCAGCTGCCAGACCCGCTCCAGCGATGCCCCGGTGAACTGCGGGAACTGCACGGCCGGTTGCTTCGGCTCGGCCCAACTCCTGCCCAGGTCGTCGGAGCGGAGGACCGACGGACCCCAGTGCGCACTGTCCCCGCCGACCAGCAGCCGGGGGACCTTCCGGCGGGTGTCGATGGCGATCGAGTAGATCGCCTGGGATGTGAAGTGGGGGCCTTCGAACTCCCAGACACCGCCGCTTCTGCGGCCGAGGAAGAGTCCCTTGCGGGTGCCCACGGTGAGCAGTACGTCGGTCATGACCGAACCTCCCGAAACGCCGTTGTGTCGGACAGGTGCCAGTCTGCACCCCGGCACTGACAGTGAGCCGCACGGCGGCCCGGGACACTCCGTCCCTGGCCAGTCGCCCCGCATCACATCGGACCACGTCCACCACAGCGGTTCGGTGCACCGGAGCGGGCGGTCCGGAGCCCGTGTGCTGAAATCTGGATGGTCGGCCCGTGGCGCTGCGGAAGCCGGCCGTCGACCCCGGCGGCCCCGGGGCCGGCCGCCCGGGTCCGCCGGAGAACCTCCGGCCGCGCCGAGCCGAAGGGCGTCCGAGCAAGGGAGAACAGAGCGATGGAGCATCCGATCGAGGACCGCGACGGCCACCTCGCGACGCTGGAGGTGGCCCCCGTCGGGGCGGGCGTCGAGATCCGGGGCACGGCACCGTCGGGCGGGCTCACCGTGACCTGTGCCCCTGCCAGGGCACGCGAACTGGCAGCGGCTCTTGTCCGCGCGGCGGACGAGGTCGAGAGCAGGCTGTCTGCGGATCCCGTGACCGTCAAGGCGCGCGAACTGCGCCGGGGGGACGTACGGGACGGCGACCGGGCCATGACGGTGGCGGACGTCCGGATCGACGGCGCCACCGCGCATGTCACCTGGAAGTCGGACGCCGGACGCAACTGGACCCAGGGCTACGACGCGGACGCCGACATCGCGCTGAGGCGTCGCGGATAGCCCGGGTCCGGGGACGAACGCGTCCGAACCGCCACCCTGCGGACTTGGCCGTCACTGCCGCCGGGCTCGGAAGAGCATGCCCCGAAGGAGCGCGGTGATTTCACGGCGGGCCCCCTCTGCCCGTCCGCTCGGCAGCAGGCCCGGTTCACGGATGCCGCTTTCCTTGAACCGGGCTGCCTGCCCCGCTACTTGAGGTACGGCCCTGCCTCACCGATCTTGCCCGGCGCGGCGTTGCTGCCGCCCAGGTCGAGGACGTAGACCCGCAGGTTTCCCTTGCCCGGTGCCGCGACCGTGAGCTTGCCGTCGGACACTACCTTCGTGTCCCCGGTGACGGCGTCCCGGTAGGTGCCGTTGGGGATCCCGTTGTACGTGGCACCGTCGGTGACGGTCACCAGCGCGAAGCTGTCCACACCGCTTGCGGCATCCGTGTAGCGGCGCTTGTACGCCATCGAGCCGCTGATGCCCTCGGTGGAGTACTGGCCCATCTGGAGAGCGGGTACGGCCCGCCGGATCTGGTTGAGCCGCTGCAGGTGCTTGACCAGCGGCTTGCTGAGCGTGTTGGCGACCTCGCCGGTGGCCGAGGCGACCTTTCCGAAGTCCGATGCCTCGACCGTTCCGGCGAGATGATCGCCGTAGTAGGCACGCCCGGTGGTCGCCAGCGGGCAACTGGGCCCGCAGTCGATCTTCTTGCCCGCCTGGAACTCGATCTCGGACCCGTAGTAGAGGGTCGGGATCCCGCGGAACGTCCACATCAGCGACATGTTCTCGGCCCAGGCATCGGTCCCGCCGGCGTACCGCTCATTGCTCTTGTTGGGGCCGTAGTCATGACTGTCGACGTACACGACGTTGTAGGTCGCGTCGTTGTAACTGTCGTCGGAGTCCTTGCCGTTGTTGTACGCGTTGTTCGCGTCACCGAAGTTCATGTGCATCCGCATGTCGATGACGTTCATCCCGGAGAACTGGCTGTGGTCCGGGGTGTGGTACGTGTTGCCGTTCAGGAAGGCGTTGGTGGAGGTCGGCTGGGCCCCGGTGCCCTGCTGCTGTTCGTAGTCGTACATCTCCAGGGCGGCCTTCGCGTCGTCGGCGTCGTACTCCTTGCGCTCCTTCCAGGTGTAGAACTGCGCCGAGTGGTTGACCGAGCCGCGGTTCCACTTGTCGTTGACGAAGGCGGCGACCTCGCCGAAGACGAAGAAGTTCTTCGCGGCCTCGGTGCCGAACTGCGTGGTGACGCGTTCCTGGATCGCGGGCAGGAAGCGGCGGTTCCAGGTGGTGCGGGGAATGTGCACGGCGGTGTCGACGCGGAATCCGTCGACCCCCATGTCGATGTACTTGTTGTAGGCGCCGATCAGGTAGTTCTGGACGGGTGTGCTCTCGGTGTTGAAGTCGGCGAGATCCTCGTGCAGCCAGCAGCTGCGGGAGTCCTCGCCTTCCCAGTTCCCGATCCAGCAGTTGTGGTAGTAGGCCTTCGGGAACATGCCGGACGTCGGGTTCGGCCACTGGCAGTTGTAGAGGGAGTAGCCCTCGGAAGAAGTGCCCCCGGTGGGCTTGCCCCAGTTCAGACAGGTGTTTCCGGAGGGTTCGGCGGTGGACCAGAGGTCGCCGTTGTAGTACGACTTCCCGGACTTCGACTCGACGGTCACCCCGTCGTACTCGAAGCCGTCGTTCTTCGCGTCGTAGTACCAGCTCCACTGGTCGTCACGGACCCCGTAGACGGTCGGTGTGAAGAGCCCCTTGGCACCCCAGCGCGAGGAGTGGTTGTAGACGACGTCCTGATAGATCTTCATGCCCTTGGCATGGGCGGCGTCGATCAGGTCCTGGTACGAGGCACCGGCGGACTCCAGGCGTCCGTCGACCTTGTAGAAGTCGTAGCCGTGATAGCCGTGGTAGTCGTAGTCGGACCGGTTCAGCACCACCGGGGTGATCCAGATCGCGGAGAAGCCGAGGCCCTTGATGTAGTCGAGCTTCTCGACCAGGCCCTTGAAGTCGCCGCGGAACATGGGGTCGTCGTTGGCCGCGTTGCCGGACTTCACATGCTGGCTGCCGCCGCGGTTGTTGGAGCTGTCGCCGTCGTTGAACCGGGCGGTGAGCACGAAGTAGATCGGGTCCTTGCGCGGGTCGGTGTCCAGCGGTTGCCCGGTGGCCGGGGTGGACGGCTTCTCGCCGGTGGTGACGGTGGCGGCGGCCGATGCGGCGGAGACGTTGCCGGCCGCGTCGATCGCCTTCACCGTGTAGCTGTAGGCCGTCTTCTCCTCCAGATTCGTATCGGAGTAGACGGTGGAGCCGACATCGGTGACCATCGTTCCTCTGGTCCCGCCGGTCCTGGTCACCTGGTACTTGGTGACGCCCCGGTCGTCGGTGGACGGATCCCATGTCAGCACCACCGAGACGCCGTTCGCGTCGGCACCGACCTTCGTCGGCGCGGACGGCGCCTCGGTGTCCGGGGGCTCGGCGACGCACGGATCCGTTGCGTCGGCCGTGACGGTCCTGTCCTTGACCGTGGAGACACCCGCCGGAATCGTGTAGTCGCTGCCGTTGTTGTTGTCCCAGACCCCGTTGCCGTTGTTGAACGCGGCCTTCAGGGAGGTGGCGCTGCCGAGATCGACGGAGCGCTTCACCCACCCCGTGCACGCCGCCTCCATGCCCACTCCCGGCACGGTGGTCCACGAGCCGCCCGCCGGCTGGTAGTGGATGTTGGTCGTGGTCCAACCGACCGTGGCCGTCGAGTAGTAGACGGAGGCGGTGTTCGTGCCGGTCGGGGAGGGGGAGGGGGAGGGGTCCGGGTCGGTGCCGGCGCACGGGTCGCTGTGCGCCACGACCCCGTCCTTGACCGTGATGGTGCCGGTGCCCAGCGCGTAGTTGTTCCCGCCGTTGTTGTCCCAGACCCCCGAACCGTTGTTGAACGTCGCCGCGAGACCGGATGCGCTGCCCAGGCTGACGGTCTTCTTGACCCAGTCGGTGCAGGCCGCTTCCATCTGCACACCGGGTACGGTCGTCCAGGAGCCGCCGTCCGGTGCGTAGTGCAGGTTGTATGTCGACCAGGCCTTGGTCTTCGTGTAGTAGAAGACCGTCGCCGTGTTCTCCGTCGCCGCGACGGGAACGGCGGACGGCGGGCCGTCCTGCGGCATCGCGGTGAGGAGTCCGAGCAGCCCGGCGGCTGCCACGGCTGTCGCCAGGGGGCGTCTCAGCAGCCGGTGCGAGGTGCGTCTCATGCATGTCTCCAGGGGAGGGCCGTGGCCGAGCGGCCTCGGCAGCCAGGCGCAGGTGCTCGTCGACCACCTGCGGGGTCCCGCCGGAGAACCCTGACGCGCCTCGGGGTTCGGGCGAGTGGTGCATTCCAGTCAGCAAGAGCTGTCAGGAGTTTGCTGAAAGTTCTTGCGGGAGGAAGTTACCTGGACATGACAGGCGCGTAAAGGGCTGTGGCGTGGGCAGTTGCGCGGACGCGGCGGGACTCGCGGATTCCTCCGCGCTGTCGGGGCGGCCATGAGCTGTAGGTGGCGATGCAAGCCCAAACCCGGCGGGCGCGCCGCCCCCGGGAGAAATCGTCGGCGTCCCGCTCAGCCCAGGTGAGCCCGTTCCGCGGCGCTCAGCAGCCCCGTCCAGTCCGGGATCTTCACCTGCCCCCGGCCCAGTGACCGCCCCAGCGCCGTTTCCGCCCGCTCGATCGACAACCAGCCGTCCCACTCCACCGGGCGCAGCCCCCACGCCCGCAGCGCGGCCACCGGATCGGGCGCCGACGGGCGCCCGGCGAGCAGCGGTGCGTCATCGAGCAACGACGTCACCGTCTCCTTCGCGCACGACCGGTTCGATCCGATCACCCCGGTGGGCCCCCGCTTGATCCACCCCGCGACGTACTCCCCGGGCGAGGGCACCCCGTCCCGCAGCACCCGCCCCGCCCGATGCGGTACGGTCCCGCGCACCGGGTCGAACGGCAGGCCGGGGAGCGGCAGTCCGCGGTAGCCGACGGCCCGCAGGACGAGCTGGGCGTCGATGTCCTCGTATCTGCCGGAGTCACGCACACCTCCGCTGCCGTCCGGCACGGTACGGGCGAACCGCACCCCGGCCACCCGGCCGCCCCGTTCCAGCAACTCCACGGGGCGCAGAAAGAACCGCAGGTGAACGGTGCGCACCGGATCCTCCCCGGCGCCCACCCCTGCGGCGCCTGCCGCGGCCCATCCGCGCAGCACCTCGACATTGCGCCGCGCCGCCGCCGTCAGGGGCGGGACGTTCGGCGGCGAGGACAGGGCTGGTGCCGGCCGGGGGGACGGGTCGGCGTAGGCGGGATCGAGGGCCAGCTCGGCCTCGTCCACCGCCACGCGCGCGCCTGGCAGCGTGCCCAGTTCGCGCAGTTCCTTGGTGGTGAACCTGGCCTGTGAGGGGCCGCGCCTGCCTGCGATGTGGACCTCGCGCACCCGGCTCCTGGCCAGTGCGTCGAGTGCCCCGTGCGGCACGTCGGTGGGGCGCAACTCGTCCGCGCTCCGTGAGAGGACCCGTGCCACGTCCACCGCCACATTGCCGACCCCGATCACCACGACCGAACGGGCCTGCAGCGCAAAGCCGTTGGCGGAGGCGTCCGGGTGTGCGCTGTACCAGGAGACGAACTCCGTCGCCGAGCTGCTGCCGGGCAGGGCCTCGCCGGGTACGGCGAGGCCGCGATCGGTGGCGGCCCCGACGCAGTACACGACCGCCTGGTAGAGCTCGCCGATCCGTGCGGGAGGGATTCCGCCGTCGCCCACCTCGATGTTGCCGAGAAAGGTGATCCGCTCGTGCTCCAGTACGGTACGCAGACTGTTCTGCAGTGACTTGATCTTCTCGTGGTCGGGGGCGACGCCGTAGCGCACCAGACCGTACGGGCAGGGGAGCCGGTCCAGCACATGAACCCGGACATCCGGGTCCTGCTCGACCAGGGCCTGGGCGGTGTAGACCCCGCTGGGGCCGGAGCCGACGACGGCGACACGGAGCACGGTGCACCTCTTCCCGCAGGATCCCTCCAGCATGGCACCGGTCGCCCCGGCATGGGAGAGGCGCGCGGTCGGGGTCAGGACGATATCGCGTGCATTCTGTCGATCTCCGCCGTCTGCTGGACGACGACGTCCGTGGCCATCTCCTCGACCTGCACGTTGTTCCCCGTGGAGAGGACCTCGGTCGCCATCGTGATCGCTCCTCGGTGGTGGGCGGTCATCAGCCTCAGGAAGAGCGCGTCGAAGGCCGCACCCTTTGCCGCCCGCAGCTCTGCCAGCTGCGCGGGGGTCGCCATGCCGGGCATCGACCCGTGATCGTGGCTGCTCCCATGCTTCTCCTTGCCGTGGTGCGTGAGCCACCCCTCCATGGCGCCGATCTCCGGCTTCTGCGCTGCGGCGATGCGCCCGGCGAGCCGCTTGACTGCTGTGGAGCCGGATCGGGAGGGTGCGAGGGCAGTCAACTCCAGTGCCTGGGAATGGTGTTGGATCATCATCTGCACATAGCGGAGGTCGGCCGAGTTGGGGGTGTCGTTCCCCGCGTCCTTCACGGCCTTCGCCGCTTCGTCGGCCGACAGGGTCCGGGCGGGCTCGCCCGGCCGGCCGGGCGCCACCACCGAAGGCCCCCCGTCCTCCCGCTCCTTCGTACGGTGGTCACCGCCTTCCCCGTCGCAAGCGCCCAGGGTGAGAACGGTGGCCACGGCTGCGGCTACCAGAGCGGATCTGCGTACACAACTGGTCCGTCGGCGGATCAACAAGTGGGCCTCCCGTGCTCAGGGGGTGCGGTGAGCCGTCCTGACACGCTTCCGCGCGGCAGTGATCGGAAACCTCCCTTACGACTCCGTTGCCATCTGTTGGGAAATCCGTGGGAGGACCATACTGCCGGAGACCGTGAACCGTTCAACCACGTACGGATGCATGGGAGGACGAAGTGAGTTCCTTGCACACGAGTCGGGCGCGGCGCAGATGCCTTGGCGCGGCCACCGCGGCGGCCGGGCTGCTGGCCATGCTGCTGACGGCAGGTCCCGCGGCCGCGACGCCCGACCCCGGTGACGCGGCCACCGCGCGTGCCGAAGTCTCCGCCGCCCAGGAGGCCGAAGCCGCGGCCGCGATCAGGAGCGGCGAGATACCCGGCGTGGACGAGATCGTCCACAGCAGCAATATCACCCATCTGGCCAACGTCCCGAAGGATGCGCTCAAGGGGCTGAACACGGACCTGGCCTTCCAGGGCACGTACGCCTTCGCGGGAAACTACGACGGCTTCAGGATCTATGACATCAGCGATCCGAAGTCCCCGAAGACGATCACCCAGGTCCTCTGCCCCGGCTCGCAGAACGACGTCTCGGTCTCGGGCAACCTGCTCTTCCTGTCCACCGACTCCTCGCGCAGCGACAACTCCTGCTCCAGCACCACCCAGCCCGCCTCCGAGAAGTCCTCCTGGGAGGGCATGAAGATCTTCGACATCAGCGACAAGCACAACCCGAAGTACGTCGCCGCCGTCGAGACCGCATGCGGTTCGCACACCCACACACTCGTCCCCGAGCGCAGCAGCGTCTATGTGTACGTCTCCTCGTACGGGCCGAACGAGGCGTTCCCCGACTGCCAACCGCCGCACGACGGGATCTCCGTCATCAAGGTGGACCGCAAGGCGCCCGAGAAGGCCGCGGTCGTGAACTTCCCCGTGCTCTTCCCGGACGGCGGTAACCCGGGGGCGCCCACCAACCCGGGCGTCTCGAAGACCACCGGCTGCCACGACATCACCGTGCTGCCCTCGAAGGACCTGGCCGCCGGTGCCTGCATGGGCGACGGTCTGCTGTTCTCCATCAAGGACCCGGAGAACCCGAAGATCATCGACCGGGTGCAGGACAACGTGAACTTCGCCTTCTGGCACTCGGCGACGTTCAACCAGACGGCCGACAAGGTCGTCTTCACCGATGAACTCGGCGGCGGTGGTGCCGCCACCTGCAACGAGGAGACCGGGCCGAAGCGCGGCGCCGACGGCATCTACGACATCGTCGGCAGGGGCGACCACCGCAAGCTGGTTCTCCGCAGCTACTTCAAGATCGACCGCCCGCAGGCCGACACCGAGGTCTGTGTCGCCCACAACGGGTCGATCATTCCGGTCAAGGGCCGCGATGTGATGGTGCAGGCCTGGTACCAGGGCGGAGTCTCGGTGTGGGAGTTCACCGATTCCAGCAAGCCCAAGGAGATCGGATACTTCGAGCGGGGCCCCATCACCACGGACGCCGTCACCACCGCGGGTCCCTGGTCGGCCTACTACTACAACGGCTACATCTACTCCAACGACATCGCCAAGGGCTTCGACGTCCTCAGGCTCGACGACCGGCGGACCGACCCCGCGAAGCGGGTGCGTCTGGACGGGCTCAACGTCCAGACGCAGCCGGACTACTTCGACCGCTGATCCGGCCGGACCGTCCGCACGGCCTTCCGGGTGCGGCGTCTCGTCGGGCGGGGACCCCCGCCCGACGGGACGCCGCCCGCCGCGCGTCAGGCAGCGGACCTGGAGCCCGGGTCGGTCGCTGCCGCCCACTCCACCAGCAACCGCTGGTACTGCTCCTCATCCTCCGGGGACAGGCGGCCCCCGGAGCGCTGCCACAGTTCACGAATCTCTTCGTTGACCACGGCGGCACTGCGCACGGAATCGGAGGGGCACGGAGAACGGGACATGGATACAGGCTAAGGCTGCAATGTGACAATCAGGCCCATTGGGGGGCAGGGGCATCTCTCACATGTCTCTCAGAAATCGCCCGGCACCAGTCCCAGCATCCGCAGCCCGTCAGGCCGCTCGTCCACCGGAAGCGGCTGCACGAAACGCACCTCGCACCCCAGCGCCGCCGCGCCGCCGTCGGCACGCCGGTCGTCCCCGACCATCACCACATCCGCCGGATCCAGGGCGAGAAGTGCGCAGGCCGTGCGGAAGAGCCGCGGATCGGGTTTCTGGATGCTGTGCTCGTACGACAGGACGTAGGCGTCGACGAGGTCGTCCAGGCCGTGGGCCCGGAAGATCGGCCGCAGGTCCCAGCCGATGTTGCTGACGACGCCTACGCGGATACCGTTGTCGCGCAGGGCGCCCAGCACCTGCGCCGCATCCGGGTAGGGCTGCCAGGCCGCGGGCGACTTGTGCCGCTCGTACAGCGCGTCGTACAGCCCCGGATCCGGCAGAGCCACCTGTCGAGCCAGTCCGGTGTACACCTCCCGGTGCACAGCGGCGTTCTCGTCGCGGGTGGCCCACGCGGAGGCGAGCCGGGCAGGGACGTGCCGGGGAACCGGACCGCCCGGCAGTGCACCGGCGGCTTCGAGCTCACGCGCATACCGCTCGACGTCGGCCTCGCTCACCGTCACCGCCTGCTCGGCGAGGACCGCACGCAACCACGACCGCACCGGTTCGATACGGAAGAGAGTTCCGGAGAAGTCGAAGAGCACACCCTTGATCTGCATGCACACGATCCTTCCCGGTTCAGGAGCGCCGCGGCAAGGCCGCGGATCCGCCCCGCTCGTACCTGGTGAAACCGGCGATGGCGAAGCCGACCAGAGCCGCCCCCAGCAGCCACCCGCCCAGCACGTCGCTCAACCAGTGCACTCCCAGATAGAGCCGAGTGAGGCCCACCCCGACCACCGAGAGCGATGCCGCCACCAGCGCCGGCCACCACACCCGACGCCCCGCACCGTGCCGACGCAGCAGCCACAGCAGCAGGCCGCAGGTCACCGTCGCCGACATGGCGTGTCCGGATGGGAACGCAGCGTAATGAGCGGAATCCACCGGGTGCAGCCACTGCGGGCGCTCCCGGCCGACCGCGGTCTTGAGTCCCTGTTGCAGGAGCGCCGACAGCACGGTCGTCACCGCCACCCATACCGCCGGCGCCCGCGCCCCGCGCCACCACAGCACGACCACGGCCCCCGCGATCAGGGCGCGCATGGTCCACGGATCCCACACCCAGTCCGTCAGGATCCGGTTCGCCCGGACGAGGCCGGGTTCGGCGAGCGCGCTTCGGTGCAGCGCGACCGCGACCGTGCGGTCCAGAGTCATGAGCGGGGACCAGTGCACGGCGACCAGGATCAGCAGGACCAGGGCTGCGGATGCGCAGACCACGGCGGCGCCGAAGGGCGAGACACGGGCGTGCGGGACACGGGAGCGGGCGTCGACCGGTGAGACGTGCGGCGAGGGCGGCATGGGGTGATCTTCGCGGACGATCCGCGCGCCGGGCTATTGCAGTGCGCTGAGTCCCGGAAGGAAGGCCACCAGAACCGGAACCACCGGTACCAGCGTGGCCGCCGCGGTGAGCCGGAGCCGACGGCCCGTGGTGAGCCGCTCCACCGGGGCCAGCAGCCGGTTCACCCGCAGTGGCAGCTGGGCGTCCGGGGCCGGGCCGGGGCCGAACACGCCACGGTCCTCGTTCAGTCCCACCAGGGCCAGCGCGATCGTCAGCCGGCCGAAGCGCCTCGACGCCACGTCGTCCGCGGCGAGTTCGACCAGCCGGTGCATCTCGTCACGGAAGGCGGCGAACACTGGCACCTGCGGGAAGCCGGTGGCGAGCGCGCCGGAGCAGTGCAGCAGCCAGTCGTGCCGGGCCTTCGCGTGTCCCTGCTCATGAGCCAGCACCGCATCGAGCTGACGGCCCTTCAGGCGCGCGAGTGCGGCCGTGGTGACGACCAGTTGAGGGGTGGTGCCCGGCAGCCACCAGGCATCCGGGCGCTCGCTCTCCAGCACGACGAGCCGGCCGTTGCCGGGCTCCTCGCCGGGCATCAGCGGGGCGCGCACCAGCAGTTCGGTGCGGCGTCGCCTGCGGCGCACCTGGGCGCGGTGGATCTCGCGGGCCAGCATCGCCCCCGTCCACACCCCGCCGAGCGCCAGCAGGACCGCGATGGCCGCGGACCACTGCCCGTGTCCGCCCAGTGCGTACGCCTCCACCACCGCATGCGGTGCCGGTGCGAACACGTGCCCGCGCACCGCCTGCCAGGCGGCGGCCGCACTGAACGTCATGGAGAGCGCGAAGGAGAGCAGGACCCCGGCCACCACGCACTGCCAGACCCACAGCGCAATGACGGGCTCACGCTCGGGCCATTCGGTCCGCGCCATCAGACGCGGAGTCACGACGGCGGCCAGTGCACCGAGCAGTAGCAGCGCGAGGGAGACCAACATGACGGCAGCCTATGAGCGGCGCAGTGGCCGCGGATATGGATGTGCGCGGCAAGTGACGTACGCCACGGCTTGGTCCGCCGCCCGTCTCACAGGGTGAGCAGCATCGCGAACATGGCGATCCCCATCGTCAGTCGGCAGGCGAGCGTCAGCTCGAGCCGTGCGGCCCAGCCGCTTCCGGCGGTTCGGCCCCCGCCGGCCACCGTGGGGGTCACCGGTATCAACCGGGCACCCGAACGCAGTACGTAGACCGCGTAATAGGCCAGCAGCAGCCCGGTCAGCAGGGGTATGCCCCCGGCTGTCGCCGCGCCCCCGTGGCCCGCGTGTCCGTCGTGCGCCCCGCCGCCGCCCGGTGCCATCGCCAGCGCCATGTAGACCATGGCCGACGACCCGACCAGATGGTGCAGATGGTGCCGGCTGTGCCGGGAGAACCACAGTGCGCGCAATGAGGCGGCGCCGAACAGCACCGCATACACCACCCAGCCCCACACCGGTGGTGTCACGACGGCGGCCGGCACCGCCATCGCGGCCATGCCGAAGCCCATCAACGCCTCCGCACGTGCCGTCCTGCGGCCTTCACCGGTCTCGCTGCGCGTGCGCAGCAGGCAGTACGCTCCCGTCAGCGCGCACAGCGCCATGAGGAGCCACCCGGACACCGCCGGTCCGTGCACAGCGCACCTCCCCCTGGACGTACGACATCCGTCCCCTGGTCGATGCCCGGACCAGGACCGTCGTACGCGGCGCATCGGAGCACTCGGGAGCGCGCGACCGGAGCGTTTTCCTCCACGCAGCGGTCTGCGGTGCCACCCCGGCGAGCCCGGCACGATCCGGACGAAAGGCCTTCAGGGGCGGTAGCGCAGCGGGTGGTCCGACGGGACCTCCACCACGACGATCCTGTGCCCGTCCGGATCGCGGATCCACATCTCGACCAGCCCCCACGGCTCACGCACCGGCGGCCGCAGGATCTCTACGCCACGGGCCGAGACCTCCTCGTGCGCCGCGCGGACGTCCGCGACCTGCAGCCACAGCCGGAGGCCGGGCACCGGGGGAGTGGTGGCGCGCCCGGAGACCTCCAGGAAGCCGCCACCGAGGAAATACACCGTCCCCCGCTCGGGGCCGGTACCGAACTCGCGGTAGACGGGCAGCCCCAGGGACTCCCCGTAGAAGATCCGTGACCGTTCGGGATCCACCGGGCGCATCAGGATCCGGCTGCTCAGCACATGAACCATGCGCCGACCATAGGTCCTGAGCAAGGGGGTTACCCTGCTTCGGCACGGCCACAGCAGAGAAACGGAGAGCCACCGCCATGGACACAGCCCCTGCTCAGGACTCGGGACAGCTGACGTTCCGCGACGCGGCCGACAACGACGTGTCCGCACTCGTCGAGCTGATCGAATCGGCCTACCGCGGGGAGCCCAGCCGGTCGGGCTGGACCACCGAGGCGAACATCCTGAAGGGGCAGCGGACCGACCCGGACGGGGTCCGCCAGGTCATCGGCGCCCCCGGCAGCCGACTGCTCGTGGCCGAGCGGGACGGTGCGCTCGTCGCCTGCTGCCAGCTCGAAGACCGGGGTCGAGCGGCCTACTTCGGGATGTTCGCGGTCCGCCCCGAGCTGCAGGGCGGCGGCCTCGGCAAGGTGATCATCGCCGAGGCCGAGCGTGCCGCACGGGAGAACTGGGGTGCGACCGAGATGCACATGACGGTGATCTCCGTGCGCGAGGAACTCCTCGCCTGGTACGAGCGCCGCGGCTACCGCCGTACGGGAGCGCTCAGCCCGTTCCCGTACGGCGACGAGCGCTTCGGCATCCCGCAGCGCGACGACCTCGCGTTCGAACTGCTGGTCAAGGACCTGGCCTGACCGGGCGTGCCACCAACCTGACCGGGCCTGGCGTCACGCGGTGAAGCGGCCGGTGCGACGGATCTCCGGATAGTCGGTCGTCGCGCCGTCCAGTCGCAGTGCGCGAACGAGGCGCAGGTGGTCCTGGGTGTTCACCACCCATCCGATGACCTTCAGGTCCTCGGCGTGGGCCTGCTCGACCACCTCCAGGGTGAGGCGGCGGATGTTCAGCGCCAGCGTGGCCGCACCCACCGCCTTCGCCCGGTCCACCACGTCGTTCCGCCAGCGGCTCGCGATGAGCACGGTCCGTACCCCCGGCACCAGGCGGGCGATCTCGTCGACCGCCTCGTCGTGGAACGACGACACCTCGACGCGGTCGACGAGACCGCGTCGCAGCATCACGTCGGCCAGGGCGCGGGCCGCGGCCACATCCTTGATCTCGGCCTGTACCGGGCACCGAACGGCGTCGAGCACCTCTTCGAAGACCGGCACCCGCTCGCCCTGTCCGGCATCGAGCTCACGCAGCTCGGACAGGGTCTTCTCGGCGATCGGACCGCTGCCGTCCGTCGTGCGGTCCACCTCTGCGTCGTGCATGACGGCCAGTGCGCCGTCCTTGCTCAGATGGAGATCCAGTTCGATGACGTCCATCCCGGCCTGTTCCGCATGGACGAACGACCTCAGAGTGTTCTCAGGTTCGACACCCATCACTCCGCGATGACCGATGGTGAGAAAAGACAAGGCAACTCACTTCCGTCGACGGCGCCCCGTGTACGGCTCCTACCCACGAGGCGCTTCGGCATTTCGGCAGTGCGGAAGCCTATCGGCCCGCCTCCGAAAAGGAGCCGAGGGAACGCGGCGGGGTGGTGCCGTGTCCCCCGGTGGTGACGGCTGCGACGGCAACGGCACGGACGTCCACAGGACGGTTCTCCTCGGAAGGCGGGAAGGGCGGATGCCGTGTCCGGCCTACCGGCAGGCGGCCGCGCCCGGCGAGCTGTGTCACTCATCCGTGGGCGGGCCCCGCACAGCCTGGACGTTCCGACGTGCGAGGCCGGGCGCACCGACCCTGGAGCGGTCATTGGTGACGGAAGTGTTCGCAGGTGGTGCTTCTGGCAGGAAAAATCGTGGTGACCAGGAGGGGTGGCAGGATAATTTCCTGACACCTACTTGTCCGGAGGAACTGCGCATGGATACGGTTGCTTGACGCGAGGTTCTCCTGTGGAGGAAGTGCTATGACGGAAATTCTTGTGCGGGACGTGGCCGCGGGTGACAAAGCTGCTGGCCCGAGGGTGGTCGACCACCCTGCCTGGCCTGTGCTCAAGAATGCCGTGGAGGAGATCCGCCCCTGGCAGTCGAAGGACGGCTCCATCGACTTCGACGCCGACGGGGCCCCCTCCAGGGCGACCGCCCAGGAGGCCCTGGACCGCGTGACCGGTGCCGTCGAGGAGCTCTCCGCGCTGCTCCCGCACGATGCCGCCTACCACCAAGCCCTTGCCATGGACCTGCGTCGCTGGGCCGCGGACGGCTTCGGCGTACCGGACTTCCTCGACTCGCTGCTCGCCTTCCAGCCGGCCAGGGGCCGCGCCGACGGGGTGCAGCACCTGGTCGTCTTCCCGATGTACACCCAGAACGGCAACCCCGACCGCAACCTCGAAGCGGTCGTTCTGCGGATGGTCTGGCCCGACTGGCTGGCCGAGCTCGAAGCCACCCGTTACGACAACCCGATGTTCTGCGGCATCACCTTCGAGGACTTCACCTCGGGCTACGACACCAACTCCGCGGTGCTCTTCCCCGAGACGGTCTCCGTGCGCGAGGCCCCCGAGCGGTTCAGCTGGGGCGGGATCTTCTGCGACCGCGAGGCCGCCCGCTTCCGTCGGGTCACCGAGGCGTCGGTCGAGCTGCTCGGAGTCGAGCTGCCGGACGACATCCGCGAGATGGTCGGTGACCAGCAGCGCTGCGAGCAGGCCTTCGTCCTCTGGGACATGATCCACGACCGCACGCACAGCCACGGCGACCTGCCGTTCGACCCCTTCATGATCAAGCAGCGCCAGCCGTTCTGGATGTACGGACTCGAAGAGCTCCGCTGTGACCTCACCGCCTTCAAGGAGGCAGTGAAGCTGGAGGCCGACGGATTCGCACAGGGGCGGGACGTCCAGTACGCCGTGCTGTTCGACCGGATGTTCCGCTTCCCCGTCACCGGCGAGCGCGTCCGCAACTACGACGGCCTCGGCGGCCAGCTGCTCTTCGCGTACCTCCACAAGCACGACGTGGTCCGCTGGACCGACAACACGCTGAGGATCGACTGGGAGCGCGCGCCGCAGGTCACCAACCAGCTCTGCGGCGAGATCGAGAAGCTCTACCGCGACGGCATCGACCGCCCCAAGCTGGTTCACTGGTTCGCCGCGTACGACCTGGTCTCCACCTACCTGGCCCCGCACCCGGGTTCCCGCTGGGCCAAGGGCCCGGATGCGCTGGACGTCTCCCAGCCGCCCCGCAAGCTCGTCGACGAGGTGCTTGCGGACGAGTTTCCCCTGAGCATGTTCTATGAGGCGCTCTCCAAGAAGCTGAAGAGCGTGGTCGCCTCGACCAAGGGGATCACCGCTGCGGCCGCCGAGCGGGCAGCCGCGTGAGCGCCGGGGCTGAGGAGGCGGTGGCGATGAACGGAAACGGCAAGGGCAACGGGAGCGGCGCTCTCGAAGGCGCCGTGGTGGCGGTCGCCGGGGCCGCGGGCCCGGCCGGCCGGGCCACCCTGCTCAGGCTCGCCGAGGCGGGTGCGACCGTCGTCGCGTCCGACGCGGACGCCACCCGCCTGGCCGAGGCGGTCGACGCCGCACGCTATGCCCACGGCGGCGCCACGGTGACCGGTGACACCGTCGACCTGCTGGACGTCGCGGCCACCCGCGACTGGGCGGACAAGACGGAGAAGGAATTCGGCCGTATCGACGGCCTGGTCCATCTCGTCGGCGGCTGGCGCGGCAGCTCCACCTTCGGCCAGACCGACCTCGCCGACTGGAACCTGCTGGAGAAGCTGCTGATCCGCACGGTCCAGCACACCTCGCTGGCCTTCCAGGAGGCTCTGCAACGCAGCGACCGGGGCCGCTATGTGCTGATCAGCGCGGCCGGGGCGAGCAAGCCCACCGCGGGAAACGCGGCCTATGCCGCGTCGAAGGCGGCAGCCGAGGCCTGGACACTCGCCCTCGCCGATGCCTTCCGCAAGGCGGGGGGCGAGGAAGGGCCCAGGACCGCGGCTACGATCCTGATCGTCAAGGCACTGGTGCACGACGCGATGCGCGCCGAGCGCCCCCATGCGAAATTCGCGGGCTTCACCGACGTCAAGGAGCTGGCCGAGGCCATCGCCGGCGTCTGGGACCGGCCCGCCCCGGAAGTGAACGGAAAGCGCCTGTGGCTGACCCCGCAACCGTGAGGACCGACGCGCGACGCCATCACGACCCGCAGCTGCGCGGCTTTGCCAGTGACAACTACGCGGGCACGCACCCGGAGATTCTTGCGGCCATCGCCCTCGCCAACGGCGGTCACCAGATCGCCTACGGCGAGGACGACTACACCGAGCACCTCCAGCGGGTCATGCACCGCCACTTCGGCCCCACCGCGGAAGCCTTTCCGGTCTTCAACGGAACCGGTGCCAACGTCGTCTCCCTCCAGGCGATGACCGATCGCTGGGGTGCGGTGATCTGCGCGGAGTCCGCGCACATCAACGTCGACGAGGGGGGTGCCCCGGAGCGGGTGGGCGGCCTCAAGCTGCTCACCGTGCCCACACCGGACGGCAAGCTCACGCCCGAGCTCATCGACCGGCAGGCGTACGGCTGGGACGACGAGCACCGTGCCATGCCGCAGGTCGTCTCGATCACCCAGAACACCGAGCTGGGCACCGTCTACACGCCCGACGAGATCCGCGCCATCTGTGACCACGCCCACGGCCACGGCATGAAGGTGCACCTGGACGGGGCCCGGATAGCCAATGCCGCGGCGTCGCTGGACGTGCCGATGCGTACGTTCACCAACACCGTCGGCGTCGACGTCCTCTCCTTCGGCGGCACGAAGAACGGGGCGATGTTCGGCGAGGCCGTGGTCGTCCTGAACCCGGACGCCGTCCGTGCCATGAAGCACCTGCGCAAGCTGTCGATGCAGCTCGCCTCGAAGATGCGGTTCGTCTCCGTGCAGCTGGAGGCACTGCTTGCCGGAGACCTCTGGCTGCGCAACGCCCGGCACGCCAACACCATGGCCCAGCGCCTCGCGGAGGGGGTGCGCGCCGTGGACGGTGTGGAGATCCTCCATCCCGTGCAGGCCAACGCCGTCTTCGCCCGGCTGCCGCACGACGTGAGTGAGCGGCTGCAGAAGCGCTTCCGTTTCTATTTCTGGGACGAGGCGGCCGGGGACGTGCGCTGGATGTGCTCCTTCGACACCACGGAGGACGATGTCGACGCGTTCGTCCTCGCGTTGAAGGAAGAGATGGCGAAGTAGTCCGTCGGGCACAGCTCCGGCACAGCTCGTCCTGAACACGGTGATGCGGCCGAACGGAAAATGATGGAAATCCGTTCGACCGCATCATGGTGTGCACCGCCGTCGGGTGCCCGGTGCGGGCGGCGATGAGACGTAACCCGCGGGCGCGGCCGGGACCCGGCCGCGTCAGCTCCGCCCGCGTACGTCGGCGGGTGCCGGAGCCGTACCGCCGAGGTGCGCGGGCACCCACCAGGTGTCGCCGGCGTCCTTCGGGCGCACGGGGTAGGCGCGCTGGGCCGCCTCGAGGAGCTCCTGGACCCGTTCCCGCAGCCGCCGGGTGATCGCGCCCGCGTACTGGTCGGTGGGCGCCTCCACGGGCTCGCCGACCCGGATCGTCACCGGAATGTGCTCGCGCTTGAAGTTGCGCGGCCGCCCCTTGGTCCACAGCCGCTGCGTCCCCCACAGGGCCACCGGGATCAGCGGCACACCGGCCTCCTGGGCCAGCCGGGCAGCGCCGGACTTGAAGCTCTTCAGGGTGAAGGACTCCGAGATCGTGGCCTCGGGGAACACACCGACGACCTCGCCGGACCGCAGCGATTCCAGGGCGTGCGCATACGCGTGCTCGCCCTGCTTGCGGTCCACGGGGATGTGCTTCATGCCGCGCATCAACGGCCCGGAGACCTTGTGCCGGAAGACCGATTCCTTCGCCATGAAGCGGACCAGACGCTTCTGCGGCAGGGCTGCGAGCCCGGTGAAGATGAAGTCCAGGTAGCTGATGTGGTTGCTGACCAGAACCGCGCCACCGGTCTTCGGGATGTGCTCCGAACCCTGAGCGTCGATCTTCAGGTCCAGCGCCTTGAAAAACGTGAGAGCGGCGCCGATGACCGGCCGATAGACGAGTTCTGCCATCTGGGGAAGACCCTTCTTCAGCGCCTGGGGAGGGTTCTCCCGGCGGAAGTTACGCAGCCGTAGGTTTGCGGCATTGCGCCGATCGTCCCCCATGGGTGACGTCGGTGGCCAGTCTCGGAGGGTGCGGGGCGCGAGATTCTTGTCACGTGGAACCGGGGGGAATGCCTCGGCGCCCGGTGGTGCTGACCCCTTGGGAAGGGCTCTGAACGGGAGGGCGAAGGTGGACGGGCAGGAAGGCGCGGCGACTCTGGACGCGGCTCGACTCGGCGCGGAACTGGGGGAGCGGGCCACACTCGTACAGTTCTCCAGCGCCTTCTGTCAGCCCTGTCGGGCCACCCGCCGCACGCTCGTCGAGGTGGCGCGGATGGTGGAGGGCGTCGCCCATGTCGAGATCGATGCCGAGGCGCATCTCGCTCTCGTGCGCGAGCTGGAGATCAGCCGGACGCCGACCGTGCTGATCCTGGACGCCGCCGGACGGATCGTGCGCCGTGCCGTCGGACAGCCGCGCACCGTCGATGTTCTCGCCGCTCTGGGCCGGGCGATATGACGGAGCGTGATACATCTCCCACATCGCGGAACGCTCTTGACTGCACTCACCACGCATCGTCACTGTGACGTCATGCCGTCAGACCTCCTTCTCTTCGGCCGGGTCCACGTGGATCTCGCCCGCAACGCGAGCGCGCGCTGTCCGGGTGCCTGAGTAACCGGCTCCCGTACGCCTCCTCCGCAGAAGGGCATCTCCATGACGGCTTCACCCGAGCTCCGTACGTCCCGCACGGCATCTCCCGAACTTCTTCGTTCGGTCTTCCGGCAGCACGCCGCCGGTGTGGCAGTGATCACCGCCGCAGGTGACCGGCCGGTCGGCTTCACCGCCACCTCGCTCAACTCTGTCGCCGCCGAGCCACCGCTGATCTCCTTCGGTGTGGGGACCTCGTCATCGAGCTGGCCGGTCGTTGCCGAGGCCGAGCATGTCGGCGTCCACATACTCGGGGAGCATCAGCAGGAGCTGGCCGCCACCTTTGCCCGCAGCGGGGCCGACCGGTTCGGCCCGTCCACCCGGTGGCGCAGTGGGCCGGAAGGTGTGCCGGTGCTCGACGGTGTGCTGGCATGGCTGGTCTGCCGCGTGGTGGCCCGTATCCCGGCGGGCGATCACCGGATCGTGGTCGCGCAGGCCGTCGTCGGGGACCCGGCCGGCGGCGGTCGCCCGCTCCTTTACCATCAGGGTCGTTTCACGGCGCTGCGGGACTGAGAGATCCCAAGTGGCACTTGGGCGCCGAGCGTCGCCGAGGTCACAGTCAAAGCGCTTGCCCAAGAGTGCCGCACTCGGTGTACTGGCGAGTAATAATTGGATCGGTGCGCCGGTCGCCCGGACCGGAGACCGCCCCCATCAGGCGCCTATGCTGCGTGCAACAAGGCAGCCCGGAAAAGACGATGCAGTAGGAGAGCCGGCGTGAGCTTGAGGATCGTTGTCTGTGTGAAGTACGTGCCCGACGCCACCGGCGACCGGCATTTCGCCGATGACCTGACGGTC
>NZ_JBFAWU010000042.1:0-34303 GCF_040680455.1 Streptomyces sp. NPDC052052
GGACCGGCCGTGGAGGCCGGTCCCGCCTCTGGTCCGCCCGCGGACGAAATCCGGTCCGTCCGCGGACGAAGAGGGCAGCCGGGAGACCAGGTCCGTAGCCGCGGACAGACACCCCAGCCGGGCACGCGGGTACAACCTGAGACGCGGTGAACTCCCTTTGTCTCGAACGGTGACGGGGTTCAGCCGCAGTGGCTTCGGTTGCCGTCAGCCGAAGTTGGCCTGGCCTCCGTCCAACGGCACCGTTGCCCCGGTGAGATAACGGGCATCGGTTCCGCAGAGCATCGCGACGGCCCGGCCGATGTCGTTCTCGCAGTCGCCGACGTAGCCGAGCGGGATGGTCCTGCGGAACTCCGCCGCCTCCTCGGGGCTCTCGGCCTCCCACTTCTCGTACGTGGGGGACACGGCGTGCGGGGCCACCGCGTTCACCCGGATGTTGTCCGGCCCCCACTCGCTGGCCGCTGTGCGCGTCAGGGAGCGGATGGCCGACTTGGCCGCCGCGTACGCACCGTAGTTGCTCTGATCCCAGCGGACCATGACCGAGCTGAGCAGGTTGATGATCACACCGCCGCCACGCCGGACCAGATAGGGGTGGGCGGCCTTCATGAAGGCGAAGGTGGCAAAGGGCCCGCTGCCGAAGCCGGCCCGGAGGTCCGCGTCGCTCATCGACAGCAGTGGGCCGAAGGCGCCGCTGTAGGCGTTGTTGACCAGGATGTCGATCCCGCCGAAGTGGTCGGCGATCCGGTCCACCAGTTCCGGCACACGGTCGGTGTCCACCACGTCGCAGACGAAGGGCTCGGCCTTCACGCCGCGTGCGTGAAGGCACTCACAGGTCGTCTCCAGCTTCTCGGCGGTCCGCCCGAGCACGGCGACCGACGCCCCCTCTGCGCCGAGCGCCAGGGCGATGCCCTGACCCACTCCCTGCCCGGCTCCGGTGACGATCCCGACCTTGCCTTCGAGTCTTCCCACGGGTCTTCCTTTCTCGCGGCCGGCGGCGCGGTGCAGGCAAGCCGCTTCCGGTCGCCGACCGGAAGCGCTTCACGGCTCCTTCGCCGTTCCCGTCCTCGGTGTTCCGGTGGTCATGGCTGAGAGAACCTATCCAGGGGTGCCGGGCAGACGCCCGAGTCCCTCCCGATCACCGGGAGCCGACTGGGGAGCGGGCACACCGCACTGGAGGAAGCGGCGCCGCAGGAGGCTCAGGCGCCCCGCGACGCTCCTGCGGCCCCGGTTCCACTCATCGGGAGCGCGGCGCCCGGGGCCGCGCACGGTGGCCTTACCGTCCTGACATGCGTATTCAGGAGCACGTGAACGTGCTGGTCTTGCCCGGGGAAAGCTCATGACAGCAGAACTTGCGACCGTACCCGCTGCGCAGCAGGAGACGGCCCCCACTCCTTCGGCGATGCGGCGGGCGCTGGGAGCGTTCGCGACCGGCGTCACCGTGGTCACCGGGCTGGACGCCGACGAGCCGGTGGGGTTCGCCTGCCAGTCCTTCGCCTCTGTTTCCCTCGACCCGCCCCTCGTCCTGTTCTGTGCCGACCACAGCGGGCGCACCTGGCCGAGGATCAGGAAGGCGGGACGGTTCAGTGTGAACGTCCTTGCCGAGGACCAGACCGACCTCTGCGCGCGCTTCGGCTCCAGCCGGGGGCGGAAGTTCGACGGACTGGACTGGGACCTCTCGCGCTGGGGCACCCCGTCCCTGCGGGGCGTGCTGATGAGAGCCCACGCGGAGGTGCGCGCGGTGCACACCGCCGGCGATCACGACGTGGTCGTCGGCCGGGTCCTCGGGCTGGAGACGGCGGCCGGTCCGCGGCCGATGCTGTTCTTCCAGGGCCAGTTCGGCGTGCCGGAGCGGCAGGACGTCCTCAGCGACGCGGTCGCCCCCGGTCTCTGGGGGTGGGCCGACCCCTGGGACTGACGGGCCGCCGGCCCGCACCGCACCCTCCGCGTTTCCTGTCCCTCGGGGCGTCCCGGCAAAGGGGTTACCCGGGACGTCGATGGCCTGGTGCCGGAGCCCATGCGCCGCTCCGGTCCCTGCATCGTACGGACCGGACGGACCCGAAGGGCGCGCACGTCGCCTGGTGACCGACCGCGCGCACTGGCCGGCGGTGGTGGACACGTGATCCGAATCGGAGACCCTTGCGAACCGATCGTCGAGGCCGCGCCCGCACACGCGGGAGCGCGCGAGTGCTGTCCTGAGAGCGGCCGATGCGTGTGCCAGGGACGGCGCGCAGGCGAAGACATCCGCCGTCGTGCGAAGCCGCGCGCCGGGACGGCCTGGCACGGCGAAGCCAGGGGCAGCCAGGAGCGGGCGGATCTCGTGGACGGCCCGGTGATCGTGCAGCGGTCCACTCCGTAGAGCACGGCCATTGCCGCGTGGGGAAGTTGGAAGCGCAGGATGACCAAAGCAGCGATGACGCGGTCGGTGAACACCAACTGGTGACGGGGTCCTGCTCCAGCCGCACGCATCCGGTCGTGGCCCCGGCGATCGTGCAGTCGCCCCTCTTCCGATACCGCTCACGCGTCGGCCAACTCGCCGATCAGCGCACCAAGTCGACGGCGATGGAGACCAGTGAAGACACGATGGGACAAGGCCGTGCGGGCCAGGTAGTGCGTCACAACAACACCAACTCGCGCGGCCTTCTCCACATCCCCGACCGCTGGAACCGGCATTGCCGGTGCTCGTCAGCCTTGCCGTCGACGCTGCCGCAGAACACCAACGGTGCCGCCAAGGGCCACAAACAGAGAGCCACCCACTACCCAAGGCAGGTTCGAGGTGACGGATGCCGCGGGGTGCTGCTCGAAGACCATCCGCGACATTGCTTCCCCGAGCAGCCCGCCGGTCAGCGTGGCCCCCCACAACATCAGAAGGATCGTCCAACCGTTCCGGGCACGCATCCAGTCATTCACGTGGTCATCATGCGCTCGGCCTCCCATCGGTCACAAGCAGGCCCGTTGAAAGGCAATGACCACCAGCATCAAGATCACGACGCCCCACCCACAATCGAGCACAACCTCGTGAGAAGTCATCTCAATTGGCGATCGAGCCGCCCGTGAGAGTCAGCGATCAGGCGCAGGCGCGGTGTCGTGACCGCGGTGCGAGACTTGCAGCATGGACATGGGGCGTGAGTCGCGGTGGGAAAAGGACGCAATGACGGTGGAGATCGTTTTCGCCCTGGTGACTGCCGCCGTGCTGGCTGGGGTGGTCTTTGCCGTCGTCTGGACTCTCGCCCTGGCCCTTGACCTCTCTGGTTCGACAGAGAAAGGCGTGTTGGCAGGGGGTGCAGTGCTTGGAGCGGTGGCCGGAGTGTGGCGTCTGGTACGGGTGCTGCTTCGGTTCGACAAGCAGCGCCGGATGGGCCACTGACAGTGGTGCGGTGCCTGCGACGCAGCCGCACACCCGCCAGATCTGTGGTCCGCATCACCCGCGTGATCCGCTCGCGGTCGACACGCTCGCTCGGAGGCGGACCTTGACAGCATGGAGGCGGTCAAGGTCCGTCCGCTGCACCGTCGATGCAACGAGGTATGCGGCGTAGCCGGCAGGTTCCAACCCCGACCGTCTACGGCGGTGGGTGCTCACCCCGGCGGATGCGCAGGGCAGCCGCACGCGCGGTGGACTCACGGCAGAACCGGATTGCGATAACGGTCGAACACTGCCTCCCGCTCCCGCTCCCACGTCCAATCCGAGTCCCGACGGTGGAACTCGGTAACGGCCAGCTCGAAGAATTGGTCGGACGGCTTCCCGCTGGATCCATTGACCACCAGTGCTGACAGCATCGGCTCGGGTCCGGTGCTGTCCCGGCGGCAGACGTCCGCCAGCAGGAGCGACATCATCCGGCCGTGGTAATGCACCTGATGCTCCGGTGCCACGGCCTCGCTCAGCGCCTTGTAGGTGTTGGTTCGGCCCTCCCGGGCCCACCCCCTCAGAATCTCCACCATGGCGTCCCGGGCAGCCATGTAGTCCGCATCTCCATGCCTCATGTGAGCCCCCTTCATCCGACCGGAACGACACGGTATCGAGCTGGAGATGTGTGTGAGGTAGTACCTGAAAAAGTCGCTCGCGCACTGCCTCGGAGCTGGAGCGAGCGGGGCAAGCGGACATCTGACCAGACAAGGCAATCGATGTACTCTCCGGACAACTCCCTTGACCTGCAAAAGCAGGCAGGGAGCAGACATCTCGGGCGGAAGATTCAAGTCCAGTGAGACGGTCGTGAGGCTATGAGGTTTGTGGTCCGGGTCCGCGGCGCTTGGCCGGGTCGTTGATCCAGGCCTGCTGGGGTGTCCCGGGCGGGCGGGTTGACACGCCCATCCGGCGACCGGTGGCAGTTCACCAGAACCTGCACATCACAAGCCATGGATGAGCTTTTCGCCCCCCCCACCTTCAGCTGTCCCCGGGTACCGTCTGCGTCATGGGCATGGACGGGTCGGCCGACCATTCCTCGATGGACCCGTCGTACACGGTCACGTCGTCCCGGCCCAGCAGGACCAGGACGAACCCGAGCAGCGTCGCCGAGATGCCGCCGCCGCAGTAGAGGAGCGTGCCGGCGTCCGCGGGCAGGCCGCTGACCGCATCCTCCAGTTCCGGGCGGGGCAGGAACCGGCCGTGGGCGTCCAACAGCCGGTCCTTTGCAGGCAGGTTGAGGCTTCCGGGGATGTGGCCGCGGCGGCTGTAGCGCGTGGGCGCGGAGCCGTGGAAGGCGTCTTTGCCGAGGGCGCAGACCAGGACCTGGTCGGGGCGTGAGCCGTGCACGACGTCGAGGACCGCGGACTTGTCCACGAGGGTGCCGCGGCGCTCGGCCGGCCAGCTGGCGCAGGGTACCGCCGGGCCTGCCGCGCCCTGGCCGGCCTCGGGTCCGGAGGCGACCGGTCCGCCCTGGGCCAGCCATTCCTGCAGGCCGCCGTCCAGGACCGCGACGGTGTGCAGGCCGATTTCCCGCAGGGCCCACCACAGGCGGGTCGACCACATGCGGGAGTCGTCGTCGTAGACCACGACGCGGGACTCCGGGCCGACGCCCAGCTCGCGCAGGGCGGCGGTGAACCGCTCGCTGTCGGGCATCGCGTAGGAGAACCCGGCGTCCGGTGCGGCGAGTGCGCCCGCCAGGTCGGCGTAGCGGGAACCGGGAATACGGACGAGCTCCCAGTCGTCCCGGCCGGAGGGCAGCGGTGCGGCGCTGCCCGCTCCGTTTGCAGGGAGCGCGGCCGGGTCCGCCGGAAGGGGCTTCTGCCGCACCGTGGCGTCGAGCACGACGAGGCCGGGGCGGTGCAGGTTCTCCCGCAGCCAGGCGGCGTCGACCAGGGGCCCCGGCAGGTCGACGGCGGTGGCCGGCGGGGTGGGTGCGGTGAGGTGGTCAGGAAGCGGCATCGGTGCGCCTTCCGTGAGCGGCGGCAGGGTGGTCGGGTCGTACGCGTCGTTGGCCCGGGCCGTGGAAGCTCTCCCGTAGCGTGGTGCCCTCGTAGTCCTCCCAGACGCGTCCGCGGGCCCTCAGCTCCGGGACGACCAGGTCGATGAAGTCGCCGAAGGAGGCCGGGGGAAGGATGTCGGTGAGGTTGAAGCCGTCGATGCCGGCCTCGTCGATCCAGCGTTCGAGTTCGTCGGCGACGGTCTGCGGGGAGCCGACGACGACCGGGCCGAAACTGGAGACGGCCATGTGTTCCGCGATCTGACGCGGTGTCCAGTCGCGGGTCGGGTCGGCCTTGGTGAAGTTGGCCAGGATGCTCTGGATGCCGGGGGCGTCCACGTAGGCGAGCGGCTCGTCGAGGTCGAACTGGGCCATGTCCACCTGGGTGATGCCGCTCAGCCGTGTCAGGTTGCCCTCGATGCTGGCGTAGGAGCGGTAGCCGGCGAACTTCGCGTGGGCCTCCTCGTCGGTCGGCGCGGTGACCACCGTCATGATGGCGAACATCTTGATGCTCTGCGGGTCACGCCCCAGCCGCGCGGCACGGGCCCGTATGTCGTCCGAGTGCGGGCGCAGCACGTCGGGCCGCTGGCCGCTCATGAACACGCCCTCGGCGTGCTTGGCCGCGAACGCCCGGCCGGCCGGGGAGGTGCCTGCCTGGTAGATGACCGGGGTGCGCTGGACGGAGGGTTCGGACAGGAAGATGCCCGGGACGTCGTAGTACCGCCCGTGGTGCTCGATGGGGTGGACGCGGGCGGGATCGGCGTAGACGCCCGAGGCCCGGTCGTGGACGACCGCGTCATCCTCCCAACTGCCCTCCCACAGCTTGTAGACGACGTCCATGACTCGTCCGTCACCGCGTACCGCTCGTCGTGGGGCAGTTGCTCGTGCCGCCCGAGGTTGCGGGCGGCGCTCTCCAGCGCCGAGTTCACCACGTTCCAGCCGATGCGTCCCTTGGTGAGGTGGTCGAGCGTGGTCATCTTGCGGGCGAACAGATACGGCAGTTCGTACAGGGCGGAGACCGTGATGCCGAAGCCGAGGCGGCGGGTGGCGGCGGCCATGGCCGAGACGGCGAGCATGGGATCGTCGGTCGGTGTCTGCAACGCCTCCTTGATCGTCTGGTCGCCGCTGCCCCGGTACACGTCGAGCACGCCCAACGCGTCCGCGATGAACAGGCCGTCGAAGGTGCCCCGTTCCAGGGTCTGCGCGGTCTCGATCCAGAAATCGAGGTCGGTGTACCGGTGCGACTGGCTGGCGGGGTGGCGCCACAGGCCGGCAGTGGTGTGGGCCACGGCCGACGTCTTGAATCCGTTCAGTCGGATCCGTTTCGTAGTCATCGCGGTCTTGCTTTCTGCGAGGGGTGTGAGGCTTCCGGGGCGTGGGTGCCGGGTACGCGCGGCGGGCGCAGGAGCGGGTCGACTCCGCCCACGCACACCGGAGCGGTGATCCCCAACAGGGAAGGGGGACGGGCCACTTCGGGGCGATGCCGCCGTGCGGCAGGAAGTCTCGAACGGTCAGGAGAGGCGCGGGGCCGCGTCACGCGGCGGAAGCAGCCCGGCCGAGGGGAGCGGGACAGGACCGGCCGGTTGAGGCGGCAGCACGGTCGTGGCGGTTCCCTTGCGGAGAAGGGAAGGTACGGACACCGTGCGCGCCGCCTTCCGGGGTCGCAGGGCGTGGCCCGACGATAACAGACCCGTTCGGCGCCTCACGTCGTCGGTGCGAGCGGCGCCCTCCCAGGTCGCGGGCGCTTCGCGGCGGCCCGCCAGGTGTGTACCGCGGTGGGTGTGGGGTGCGGAGCCGGCGAGCGAGCACCGGACTTCGCACGGGGTTCAGGACCGCGCGAGGGCCGCTATGCGCAGGTCCCGGGTGCGGCTCTGGTGCTCGATCACATGCTGCCCGGCGGCCGCCGCGTCGCCGCGGCGGATCGCGTCCAGGATCCGGGTGTGCTCCTCGAGGATCAGCGCAAGGTTGTCCGGCTGGGTGGTGGTGCCGGAGTCGTACACCTTCAGCTGGGCGTCCAGGCGGTCCATCAGTTCGATGATCGTCGTGTTGTGCCCGGCCTCGCGCAACGCCACGTGCCACTGCTCGTTGAGGCCCTGCAGCTCGGCCGGGTCCGCTGACGCCGCGGCGCGCTCGTGGACGTGGACGAGGCGGGCCAGGTCGAGCTCGGTCCGGCGGGTCGCGGCCGCCTGCGCGGCCGATGACTCCAGGGCGATGCGCGCCTCGCAGATCTCCAGGATCTCCTGGGGAGTGCGTGCACGAACCACGTAGCCGCGGGTGGCCTGGGTCACCAGGCCTTCCTGTTCGAGCCTGATCAGCGCCTCCCGGACGGGGGTGCGCGAGACGTTCAACTGCGTGCTGAGTTCCGTGGGGATCAGGACGGTGCCGGGTGGTGACTGGCCGTCGAGAATGTTCTGCCGGATACGGGCGTAGTGGCTGCCCGTACCGGTGCCCCGGTCTTCCCGTGCGGTGCTCAAGCTTGTTCGCTCCTCCGTGCCGAGGGCCGGATGGTCGGCGGCTCTCGCGGAGCCGCGCGCTCTCCGGCCGACAGGTGTTCTCGCGATGCGAGACGGCACAGTCTGCCACTATCTACATCTGTATACAGTTGCTTGCAGCTGAATCCGGACTTGAGTACTGTCCCGTCCACAGGTCCGGGTCCATGCGTTCATGTGCAGGCCCCCATGCACGCCTGACAGGATTTCGGGAGTTTCTGATGCATCGTGGCGCGCAGCCAGGGCGATACACCGCCCACTCGGCGCACCCGGTAGCCGGGACGATCTCCTGTTTCTGCAGCGGCCTGACGAGTCGGCGGCACATCGACCTCATGCGCGTGTCCAGCACGGGTTGTTGCTGATCACACGCCTCCTCCGGAAGCTGCGTTCCGGCCGCTGACATCAGCGGCGGGCGCTGCTGTGTCCGGCCCGATGCCAGGCGCGTCTCTCTTCCGTCGCACACCTCGCCCGCTTCTCGGCATGGCGTGGGAACAGGCCTCGGGCGCCGCGCCCGCATCTCTCATGACCCCGCAGGCCCCCTCAGCTGCCGCCGCTCTCCGGCCGGCGGCCCACAACGGTGGCCGAACCACTCCTGAAGGGGATCTCCATGCCTGAGCAGCTCCTGCTCGCCAAGGACCCGCAACCGCAATCCGACCCGTCCGGCCGGCCCGACACCGAAAAGCACCGGGGTGCCGGGGCGCCCTTCGCCGCACGCAACCGGCGGGTGCTGCCGCACGCCGCCCGCGCGGCCGGCCCCTGGGCCGTCCCCCTGCTGGTCCTGCTGGTGTGGCAGTGGACCGCCGCGGCCGGCATCCTCCCGCCGTCCGTTCTCCCCGCTCCGGAGGCGGTACTGCAGGCGGGAACCGACCTGGCCGCCACCGGAGACCTTCAGTTCCACCTCCTCACCAGCCTGCGGCGCATCCTCCAGGGCTTCGCCCTGGGCGCGGCGACCGGCCTGCTCCTGGGCTTCCTGGTCGGCATGTCGAAGGTGACCGAGATCCTTCTCGACCGCTCCCTGCAAATGGTGCGCACCATCCCGCACTTGGCACTGGTGCCGCTGATGATCGCCTGGTTCGGCATCGGGGAGGAGCCCAAGATCCTGCTCGTGGCGCTGGGCACCTTCTTCCCCATCTACCTGAACACCGTGACCGGCATCCGCGGGGTCGATCCCAAACTGCTGCAGCTGGGCCGCTCCTACGGACTGGGGCGCTGGCGCCTGGTGCGCGACATCGCCGTCCCCGGTGCGATGCCCACCATCCTCTCCGGCGTCCGGTACTCCCTCGGCGTCGCCTGGATGACCCTCGTGATCGCCGAGACCATCTCGGCCAGCGACGGGATCGGCTATCTCGCCCAGAACGCACGCGAGTTGCTGCGCACCGACCAGATCGTCCTCGCCATCGTGCTGTACGCACTGGCCGGTCTGCTCGCCGACCTGCTGACCCGGCTCATCGAAAGGAGGGTGCTCCGGTGGCACCCCAACTACCGTCCCAGGGCGCACCAGTGACCCCCGCGCGGGCAGGCGCCCGCCTTGCCCTGGAGGGTCTGGGCCGGCAGTACGACGGCCGGTGGGTCCTGGAGAACCTCGACCTGGAGATCGAACCCGGCTCGTTCGTCTCCTTCCTCGGCCCCAGCGGCGCGGGAAAGAGCACCCTGCTGCGGATCGTCGCCGGGCTGGAGCAGCCGAGTGCGGGAACCGTCCAACTCCACGGGGGCGGCCCGCAACCGCCCATGGTGCGGATGATGTTCCAGGAAGACCGGATGCTGCCCTGGCGCTCGGTCGAGGACAACGTACTGCTGGGTGTCAGGGGCCGCAGGGGCGAAGCGCGCACCCTGCTGGAGGCGGTGGGCCTCGGTGACCGCGGCGGCGCCTGGCCGGCCGAGCTCTCCGGCGGTCAGCGGCAGCGCGTGGCCCTGGCCCGCGCCCTGCTCCACCACCCCGAACTCCTGCTCCTGGACGAGCCGTTCGGCGCTCTGGACGCCATCACCCGGATCGCCATGCAGCAACTCCTGGAACGCCTGTGGCTGGAGCAGCCGCGCACCGTCCTGCTGGTGACCCACGACGTGGAGGAGGCGCTCGTGCTCTCCGACCGCGTCCTGGTACTGGCCGACGGCGCCGTCGGCCGCGACCTGCACATCGACCTGCCCCGCGGGGAGAGGCGAGGCCACCCCCGCCTCGTCGCCTGGAAGGAAGAACTGCTCCAGGGCCTTCTCGCACAGCACTCCACCTCCCCGGCAGCCATCTGACGCCACGACAGAACGTGGCCACAGCGCCCGTATTGCCCATCCGGCCAGCCGAGCAACCCTCACCGAGAAAGAACCGACCGTGACCGTGAACCGCCCCTCCGCCCGTTCGACCACCGGAGCCTCCCTGCTTCGGTCCGGCGCGCTCTCGCGCCGCGGCGCCCTGGCCGCGAGCGGCCTCGCCGCCCTTGCTCCGGTCCTGGCCGCCTGCGGCGGCGGATCACGGCCCAGCAGTGCCGCGCTCGCCGACGGCGTGCCGCAGAAGCTCCGCTACGCGGTCATCGGCAGCGGCAAGACCGGAATCCCGGCGGCGCTGCGCTACAAGTTCGACGGCGTGGACCTCAGCAAGGAACTCGGCGGCACCACCGTCTCCTGGCCGTCCGGATTCACCGCCTCGCTGCCGGTGATGGAGGCCCTCAAGTCCGGAAACGTCGACTTCACCTTTGCCACCGCCACCGCCGTGGCCTACGCGATCGGTGGCGACGTACCCATCGTGCCGCTCGCCGCCTACCCGCTGCCCTCCAACCAGGTCGAGATCCTGGTCCCGCGGAACTCGCCCATCCAGGGCGCCGCCGACCTCAAGGGCAAGCGGATCGCCGACCAGCAGGGCACCACCGGTACCTACAGCCTCATCAAGTACCTGCAGACCGCCGGCCTGCGGCTGGACGACGTCGAGTACGTCAACCTGCCGGCGGCCGACGCCGAATCGGCCTTCGCCAACGGCAAAGTGGACGCCTGGATCAGCTGGACCCCGGCCATCAGCCTGGGCCGGGCCCGGCACAAGGCCCGCTCGCTGCCGAAGGTCAGGACCTACGACTACACCTTCTACGTGGCCAGTGAGTCGTTCGTCGAGAAGTTCCCCGAGGCCGCGGCCACGGTGGTGCGTGCCATCCGGGACACCCAGCGCCGTATCAACGCACGCCCCGAGGCGAGCGTCGACTTCTTCGACAAGATCGGCGGATTCGGCTCGGAGGACCTCGAGCGCACGGTGTTCCTCGAGCTGACCAAGGACAAGCGGCTCTCGGAGTCCCATGCCGACACGCTCGCACCGGTGGACAGCAAGGCGATCGAGAACACCCAGGACCTCGCCGTCAACTTCCATGACCTGGGCGTCTACCCGTCGAAGATCGACGTGACCGGCTTCCTGCAGGACTCGCGGTTCGACTCGATCAAGAAGACGGTGGCCGCCGCACTGGCGAAGTGACCGACCGGCCGTACCGCAGGACACCGTGCACGACAGCAGGGAAGAGAGAACACGCAGTGAGCACCCCCCAGAACCAGATGCACCTCGCCGCCTTCGTGACCGCCGGCCCCGGCCGACCCGGCGGCTGGCGCCACCCCGGATCCGAACCGGGATGGCTGTCGGCCTCCTACTACCAGCACATCGGCCGCGTGCTCGAACAGGGCAAGTTCGACCTGATGTTCCTGCCGGACATCCTGTCCGTGCCCGACCGCCTCGGCGGCAGCAGGGACAGCCAGCTCCGCTACGGCGCACTCGGCTCGCTGCGGCTCGATCCGACTCCCGTGCTGTCGGCGGTAGCCGCCGCCACCACCCACCTCGGTCTGGCCGCCACGATCTCCACCAGCTACTTCGACCCCTTCCCCGTGGCACGCTCCTTCGCCACGCTCGACCACCTCAGTGACGGACGCGCCGCCTGGAACGTGGTGACCTCCTTCCAGGACTCCGAGGCCCGCAACTTCGGCGAGGACCGGCACATCGGCCGCGACCAGCGATACGCCCGGGCCGACGAGTTCCTCGAGGTGACCTGCAAGCTGTGGGACAGCTGGGAGGATGACGCCCTCGTGGCGGACCCGGAAACCCCCCTGTTCGCCGACCCCGACCGGGTGCACTCCATCGACCACAAGGGGGAGTGGTTCAGTGTCCGCGGACCGCTGAACACGCCCCGGCCGCCCCAGGGTTACCCGGTGATCATCCAGGCCGGGGCCTCACCGAAGGGCCGCGACTTCGCGGCGCGCTGGTCCGACGTCATCTTCTGCAGCCACGCCTCCCTGGAATCGGCCAAGGACTTCTACCAGGACATCAAGGCCCGCGCGGTCCGCCACGGCCGCCGTGCCGAGGACGTCAAGATCCTCCCCATGGCCACCCCCATCATCGGGCCCACCACCGAGGCCGCGCACGAGGCCGAGCGGCGCCTGGCCGAACTGGTGCCGCCGCTGGCCGGCCTGTCGACCCTCGCCTACCACCTGGACGTGGACCTCTCGGAGCTGCCGCTCGACGAGCCGCTGCCCGACGTCGACGTCCCCGGTGTCCAGGGGCACTACCAGGAGGTCGTGGAGATGACCCGGCGCGAGGCGCTGACCCTGCGTGAGCTCGGCAAGCAGTACGGCGGCCGCACCGAGGGATCGTTCGTCGGCACCGCGACCGAGGTCGCCGACGGCATGACGCAGTGGTTCACCGAAGGCGCCTGCGACGGCTTCACCGTGGGCGCCGTCCACACGCCGGGCGCCTTCGAGGACTTCGTCCGCCAGGTGGTGCCCGAACTCCAGCGCCGCGGCCTGTTCCGCTCCGCGTACGAGGGCAGCACCCTGCGCGACCACCTCGGCCTGGAGCGCCCCGATACCGGTCAGTGGCACCACCGCCGTCACGGGAACACCGACAACGGCTGACCCGCACCACACACTCCACACACCGGATCCCGCACAGCGACGCCAAGGACCTCACGGCATGACAGCAGCAGGCGACATCACGAGAATCACCGGCCGCACCACCGACACCCAGGGGCGCTTCCTGGTGACCGCTCGGACGAACCACTTCGTCTCGGACGCCCGTACCGGGCCGGGCGAGGCCGTGCAGGCGGGGGAGCTGCTGTTGTCCGCCCTGGCCTCCTGCTCCCTGGGCAATGTCCAGCTCCATGCCGAGGAACGCGGCTCGGGTCTGACCGGTGGCCGGGCCGAGGTCAGCTTCCAGCGTGACCCCCAGGACCCGACCCGCTATGTGTACCTGCGGATCGAGTTGCTGCTCGAGGGGGTCGACCAGGACGAGGCCGATGTCCTGGTCGGGCTCTTCACCGGCAGCTGTCCGATCTACAACACCCTGCGCCGGGGTGGCCGCATCGAGGCGGTCGCCCGGGTGCAGGAACCGCTCGCCGACGCCGCCTGAGGAAACGGCCGACCCGGGGCCGGGTCGCGCCCCAACCCCGTCCCCGGGCCCGCCGCCCGGCAGGCATGCGGGCCCGGGGGTCGCCCCGGCACCCGGGCCCGCTCCACCGCATCCCGTCCCCCGCACGCAGACCCGAAGGTGATCACCGTGTCCACCGTCCTGTCCGTCTCCGGCAGTCCCTCCGCCGCATCCCGCACCGCCCGCCTGCTGCGCCACCTGGACGCGCGACTCACCGCCAGGGGGCATGAAGTGATCCCGCTGGACGTGCGTACCCTGCCAGCCGAGGCGCTGCTCGGCGGCGACTTCGGCCACCCCGCGGTCCGTGAGGCCACTGCCCTGTTCGAACGCGCCGACGGCGTCGTGATCGGCACCCCCGTCTACAAGGCCGCCTACTCCGGCCTGCTGAAGTCGCTGCTCGACCTGCTCCCGCAGTACGCCCTGACCGGCCGGACCGTACTGCCGCTGGCCACCGGCGGCTCCACCGCCCATGTGCTGGCCGTCGACTACGCACTGCGCCCGGTCCTCGCCTCGATGGGCGCCGAGCACATCACCCCCGGCTGGTTCGTCCTCGACCAGCACCTGGCCTCCGCCCCCGACGGCACCCTGGACATCGAACCGGGGACCGCCCGTCACCTCGAGCGCGTCGTCGACGGCTTCGCCTCCGCCCTGGAACGCCGCGCCCTCCAGCCCGCCGCCTGACCCTCCGCGCCGCCGCCCGGCTCCTGGTCGGCCACCTCGCTCCAGACCTTTGCCCAGCAGGACTCGCCAAGCACTCCTCAGTCGGCAACGCCTCTGCTCAGCACACGCATCATGGCCGCGCGCACCTCGCGGGTGAGGCCGTCGTCGCAGGGGACGCCGAGGGTCAGGGCGAGGTCCTTGCCGTAGAGGTCGGTCAGGGCTGTGGCGAGGTCGGCGAAGGTGGAGGCGGCGGCGCGGCCGCGGGGCGCCGCGGTCGCGGTGGCCAGCAGGCCGATGACCGCGGCGGGCCACCAGCAGACGCCGAGCAGGAGGTAGGCAGCGGCCCAGGCATGCAGGCGGGCGGCCGAGGCGAAGGTGGCGCGGGCGGTGGTGAGTTCGGCGCAGGTTCCGTCGGGGCAAGAAGCCAGAGGTGGGGCCAGGCAACGGTGAGGTCGAGGCGGTAGGCGCGCCAGGCCCGGTCCTCGGGCGTGGTGATGCGGTCGCCGGCCCAGAACGGGTGGCGTGGCGCGGCGAGGGAGATGCGGGCGCGGACGGCGTGGCGTCGTTCGGCGGACTCGGTGAGCGGGCCGGCGGCGTCGGCGCCGGCGATGGTGGCGCGTCCGGCGGCCACCACCGCGGAGCGGTAGGCACGGTCGGCGTCCTGCCGGCGGCGTAGGCGACGGGCGGTCAGCCGACGGGTCACGGGACCGCGAGCGTCGGTGAGCCATGCCTTCTCGCACCATGTTCCCACCGCCTGGACGGCGGCTCCGACGCCTGCGGCACCGGCCAGGACGGCGAGCGCGGACACCGCGATGGCACCCGGGCTGTGGGCGCCGGGGGCGGCGGCCAGCACGTCGAGCCGGGCACGCAGGCGTTCTGTGTCGTGCCAGTGGCGTTGGCCCAGGGTGACGGCGGTGACGAGAGCCGTCAGGTAGATCAGCCCCGGGACCGCCGGGAGCGACATCCAGCGTTCGGCGAGTCGGCCGCCGAGCGTGTTGAGGAAGGCGGTCATGGCCTCAGGGGGATCTCGCGCAGCTGCTGATCGAAGACGTGGCAGCGTGGCGGTCGGACGGCGTCGGGGGGAGGGGGCCTCGACCCGTGCGCAGTGGCCGAGGGGGCAGGCCAGCACATACAGCGGCGGATGGCTGTTGCTCGCGCCCGGCAGAGGTTCGTACGTGCCCGAGGCGGTGCGGTAGGAGCCGAGCCCGGCGCTGTGCCCGGTGGCGAGGAGGAGTTCCTCCACCGCGTCGAAGGAGTCCTCGAGTTCCTCGGGGGGACGGCCGAAGCGCAGCTCGGCGAGGATGTGGTCGACGAGCCGGTGCATGGTGGCGTCGGCGGTCAGCCCGGCCGGTGTCGGCATCAGCCTGCGGCACAGTTCCCCGAGCCGCTCATGGCGGGGTCCAGGCTCCCTCGCCATGTCCTCCTTCCCCCGCACAGGTCAGGATAACGACCGTTCCCCTGAGGGTAGTTGGTTATCGTGGAGTGTCATCGCGGCTTACGGGGAGGCCGGTCATGCCGTACGAGTACGGGGCCGATCCGCCCGCATCGGCGGCCTCGGCCGACGCGCGGCTGGAGCGGTTCCCTCACACAGGCGACCGGCGGGATCCGGACCAGGTGGTCGAGTGGTACCGGGCCGCTCTGCGTCGACCGTTGACCCCCGCGGACCGCAGGAACTGCGAGTCCAACCTGCCGGTGGGCCCGTGGCTCCGGTGGCGGGTGTTCGGTGACGCCCTTGATCGGGACGAACTGATCGCACTGACAGGTTCGTTGGCGGCCGGCAAGGGGGCGGCAGAGCAGGATCTGGTCTTCCTCGGGGTCGCCTTGGGTGACCGGTTCGACCGCGGGTCAGTGATCACAGTCGAGTTCGACGCGCACCGGTACCCGCCCACCCCTTGGGCGGACGAGGGGGTTTGCTCCCCGAGGTTTTGAACCGGGCCCGGTCGGGGGATGCGCCGGGCCCGGTGGAACGGGGGTCAGCCGGATGCTCGCTCGGAGGCCAGGCGCGGTCGCAGCCGTGCCCCGGCCTCGGCAAGGATCTCGAAGGAGCGGATGCGGTCCTCGACGCCGTGCACCAGAGTGAGCGACATCAGCTCGTCGGCTCCCGTGCGCTCCAGGAAAGCCGCGATCTTCTGCTCCAGCGTCTCGGGGCCGCCCACCAGATGCGCCTGGACACGCTCGTGCACGTACTGGAGCTCGGGCGGGCTGTACGGGTGGGCCGCGGCCTCTTCCGGACTGGGGTACGGGCCTGTTATGCCGGTGGTCCGCTGGAGGAGCGAGGACAGCGCCATCGGCCCCGCGAGGTACTCGGCCCGCTCGTCGGTGTCGGCCGCGATGACGATCGCCGCGACGATCGCGTACGGATGGTCCAGCTCGGCCGAGGGGCGGAAGTTCTCCCGGTAGAGCTTGAGTGCCGGGACGGTGTTCTCCGCGCTGAAGTGGTGAGCGAAGGCGAACGGCAGGCCGAGCATCGCGGCTGTACGGGCGCTGTTGCCACTCGACCCGAGCAGCCACAGGGGAGGGCGGTTGCCGCGGGCCGGGGTCGCGACAACCGGCAGGACGGGGCTGCCCTCATCCGGTGTCCCGAAGTAGCCGATCAGTTCGGCCAGGCGCTGCCCGAAGTCGTCGTTGCTGACGTCGCGGCGCAGGGCGCGGGCGGTGACCGGGTCGGTGCCCGCTGCCCGGCCGATGCCCATGTCGATCCGGCCAGGGTGCAGGGCCTCCAGGGTGCCGAACTGCTCGGCGACCACTAAGGGGGAGTGGTTGGGCAGCATGACGCCGCCCGAGCCCACGCGCAGCCGGGTGGTGGCGCTCGCTATCCGGTCCATCAGGACTGGCGGAGAACAGCTGGCGATATTGGGGGCGTTGTGGTGTTCGGCCATCCAGTACCGTAGGTAGCCGAGCTGGTCGACGCGTTCCGCGATGGTGATCGTGTCCCGCAGGGCCTGGCCCGGGTCGGATCCGCTGACCACGGGGGAGAAGTCCAGTACCGACAGAGGTATCGCGTCCTGCTGGGTTTCAGTCATGCTCTCACTCGTTTCGATCGTTGGGCGTCCGAGCGTCTCAGGCAGCCGGCTTCACGGGCGGCTTGGGCACTTTGACGGCGAACAGCGAGATCAGGAGTGCGGCCACCGCGAAGGCGGTGCCGCCCACCGCCGCGGAGGCGACGCCCTCACTGAGTACGTAGTGCTTGGCCTCGTCGGGGGTCGCCCCGGCCGCCGGGGTGGCGTCCTGGCGCGCGGTCTCGAAGAGGTTGACCAGGATCGCCAGGCCGAGCGTCGCGCCGACCTGCTGCATCGCTTGCAGCAGACCGGAGGCCGCACCGGCGTCCTGGGGCTTGACCTCGGAGAGGATCACGATGTTCAGCGGCAGGAAGCTCATGCCGGAGCCCGTGCCGAAGAGCAGCATCGGGCCGACGACGGCGGCCGCGTAACTGCTGCCCGCGTCGATCTGGGTCAGCCAGACAATGCCCGCCGTGACCAGCACGCCGCCGACCACGAGCAGCGGCTTGGGGCCGAATCTGGGCAGCAGCTTGGGCGTCGCACGGGCCAGGCCGAACTGGGTCAGTGCCATCGGCAGGAAGGCGAAGCCGGTCTCGACCGCGCTGAATCCGAGGACGTCCTGGAGGAACTGGGTGAGGAAGAAGAACAGTGCGAACATGGTCGCGGGCAGCAGGAGCATATTGGTGTAGGCGGCGGCCCGGTTGCGGTGCAGCAGCAGCTTCAGCGGGGTGATCGGCTGTTCCGCCCGAGACTCAATGACCAGGAACGCGACCAGCAGGACCACGGCGGCGACGAACGAGCCCACGGTGAGACCGTCGCGCCAGCCCTCCTCCGAGGCGCGGATGAAGCCGTACACCAGCGAGCCCATGCCGAGCGTGGAGGTCAGCGCACCGCCCAGGTCGAAGCGGCCGGGGTGCCGCTCGGGCTGACGGACGTACAGGGGCGCGAGCACCAGGATCGCGAGGCCGATGGGCACATTGATGAAGAGCACCGAGCGCCACGACAGCCAGTCGGTGAGCAGCCCGCCGAGGATCAGGCCGACCGCCATGCCGGCTCCGGATACCGCAGAGTAGATGGAGAGTGCCTTGGTCCGCTCGGCACCCTCGAAGTTGCTGTTCAGGAGGGCCAGGGTGCTCGGCGCGGCGAAGGCGGCACCGGCTCCCTGGAACGCCCGGGCGGCCAGCAGCCAGATGTCATTGGTGGCGAATCCGCCCACGAAAGAGGCGACGGTGAAGACGACGATGCCGAGCGTGAACACCTTGCGGCGGCCCAGGATGTCACCGGTTCGCCCGCCGAGCAGCAGCAGCCCGCCGAACGCCAGCGTGTAGGCGTTGACCACCCAGGCCAGCTTGGCCGACGAAAAGTGCAGGTCGCCCTGGATGTCGGGGAGGGCAATGTTCACGATCGTGGCGTCCAGGATGACCATCAGCTGGCAGGCCAGGATGACCGTGAGCGCGAGTCCGGGGTGCTGCCGAGGGGCTTCGGCGGCTCCGGAGCCGGCCGGTGTGCTCACTGCCGACTGAGTCGACATGGTTCCTCCATGTGAAATTCGGGCGCGAGGTGTTACGGGCGGGCGGCCGGGACAAGGGGCAGCACAAAGCCCGTCGGGCGGGCCACCACTAAACGGAGGGTGGCTCTGTTTACGATACGGAGGCATCCTACGTTTTTCAATCGCTGGGCTGCCCGGCCCGCGAGTGGCGGCTCCCAAAGGGATATGAGGAGGCGTCATCTCCGGCGTCCGGCGGAGCCGACCCCCACCGCCTCACTCCGACGGTGCACCGAACCAGGTGTTGAGGGCGGCCCGCAGTCCTGGGGCGTCCTTCTCGGGGGAACCAGCCCAGGCGACATAGCCGTCCGGCCGCACCAGCAGCGCCGGCGCGTCGATGCCCTCGGCGGGCGCGGCGGCCACCGTTTCGAGCCGGCTCTTCCAGCCCGCCACGTCCGGCAGCACGGCTTCGCCGCCCGACAGGTCGTACAGCACCCCCCGGCCCTCGTGGAGGGTCTGTGCCACGTTTGTTTCCCCGGCCGCGGTGACCAACGGCGCGTTGGGCACCCGCAACCCGGTCAGCGGATGGTCCGGCGCCGCCCCGTCGCTTGTCTCCCGCATCGGATAGCGGATGTCCACCCCCGACATCATGTGGACCAGATGCTCCGAGACCGCGTCGAGGGCGAGCAACTCACCGAACATCTCACGCAGCGGCCCCATCTCCCCGGGCCGTTCCATCAGCGTCAGCTGGGCCCGGGTGTTCATGCAGACCCGCGCGCCGACCGGATGCCGCTCCGCCTCGTAGGTGTCGAGCAGCCCGGGCGGCGCCCAGCCGTGGACGTCGGCGGCCAGTTTCCAGCCCAGGTTCAGCGCATCCTGAATGCTGGTGTTCAGACCCTGGCCGCCGATCGGGAAGTGGATGTGGACCGCGTCGCCGGCCAGGAACACCCGGCCCTCGCGGTACTTCTCGGCCTGCCGGGTTGCGCTGCCGAACCGCGACAGCATGACCGGCTCTCCGAGCGGTGGCGGCTCGCCAACGATTCGCTCCGCGAGCGCGCGCAGTTCCTCCATGGTGGGCGGCGCGTCCCGGGGGGCCGGCCGGGTCCTGAACTCCGCCGCGGTGACCCGGACCAGTTCGCCGCCCAGCGGGATGTACGCGAAGAGCCCTCGCTCACGCAGCTGCGGATCCCACCGCTCCTGCTGCTCCACCGGCACTCGCAGGTCGCCCGTGATGGCATTGGTGGTGGACGCCGTGCCGGGGAAGCCGATTCCGGCGAGCTTGCGCACGGTACTGCCGCCGCCGTCGCAGCCGATCAGGTACCGGGCGCGGATGTCGTAGTCCCTGCCCTTGCCGCTGACCCGCACGGTGACGCCTTCCGCGTTCTGCTCCATGCCCACCACCGCGTGGCCGCGGCGCAGTTCGACCCCGGCGAGTGCGTTGACCCGCGCCTCCAGGAGCTGCTCGATCCGCCGCTGCGGCACCCTGCGCGGCACCAAATTCCCCTCGAGCCCCATGAACCGCAGCTGGCCGAAGCCGAAGTACTTGATCTGCGGGTATTCGAAGACCGGCGCGGCGAGACCCCGCTGGTTCAGTGCCTCGATGGAACCCCACTGCAGGCCCAACGCCCGTGACCAGCCGGGGGGTTCGTCCAGCTTCTCCAGTACGACGGCGTCCACGCCGGCCAGACCCAGCTCGGCCGCGAGCATCAGGCCGGCTGGGCCTCCGCCCGCGATGACGACAGTGCGTTCCATGCGCAACCCCTCCACGAGGTCGAGTGGGAGCGGCCACCGTGGCCGCCGCGGTGGATACTTGCCTCGGCCTCTAAAGTCCGCCTAGCGGGCGACTTCGGGAGCGGCCCAGGCGTCCTCGGGACGGGGCAGCGCGGTCAGCAGCGCCTTGGTGTACGGATGCGTGGGCCCCGCGAAGATTTCCTCGACCGCACCGGCCTCCACCACCTCGCCGTCCCGCATGACCACCACCTCGTCGCTCAGGTAGTGGATCACCCCCAGGTCATGCGAGATGAACAGCAGCGAGAGCCCGAGCTGCTCCTGAAGGTCGGTGAACAGGTCCAGGATCTGGGCCTGTGTTGATACGTCGAGTGCCGAGACCGGCTCGTCGCACACGATCAGTTCGGGACCGGGCGCCAGGGCGCGGGCGATCGCCACCCGTTGCCGCTGGCCCCCCGACAGCTGCCGGGGTCGCCGCTCCGCGAGCAGCGGATCGAGCCCAACCAGCTCGAACAGCTCCCTGATCCGCGTCCGGTGGGCGCGGATCCGTCGGCGGCCGGGGGAGCCCAGTGCCTCGCCCACGATGCGCTCCGCGGTCCAGCGCGGGTCGAAGGCGCTCAGCGGGTCCTGCTGAACCAGCTGCACCCGGCCGCGGCGGTGCCGCCGCTCCTTTTCGGGCACCCCCGACCACGGCTGTCCTGCGATCCGTATCTCGCCCGCGTCCGGTTCGAGCAGCCCGAGGACCATCCTGGCCACGGTGGTCTTCCCTGACCCGGACTCGCCGAGCACGCCGAGCGTGCGCCCGGCGGGCAGCGCGAAGGACACCTTGTGAACGGCGGGCCGCACCCGCCCGTCCGGATCGCGGAACCTCTTGGCGAGACCGCGTACTTCGAGCACCGGCTCCGCCGTGTCCCTCGTGTCCTTCCCGGCATGTTCCGTTCGGGGCGCGGGCATCGTGGGCGCGGGCCACGGCTCCTGGGTGCGCGGGCACCAGACCGCGTGGCCGGCGTCGAGCTCCACCCGTACGGGATCGTGCGCACCGCACTCGGGCACGGCCACGGGGCAGCGCGCCGCGTAGGCGCAGCCGTCCGCGGAGGCCTGCTGTCCGATGCCGCCGCCGGACGGGCCGCTCAGCCTGGTGTGCCGCGTCGCGTTGGCCGGTACGGCCTCCAGCAACTTGCGGGTGTACGGGTGTCGGGGGCGGCGCAGGACGTCCTGGACGCTTCCCTCCTCCACGAACCGTCCCTGGTACATCACCGCGACCCGGTCTGCCAGCCTCGCCACCACGGCCAGGTCGTGGCTGATCAGCAGCACCCCGGTGCCCGCGGCCTTGCGGGCGGCGAGAAGATCGAGCCCCCGGGCCTGGAGGGTCACGTCCAGGGCTGTCGTCGGCTCGTCCGCGATCAGTACGGAGGGGCTCGCAGCGATGGCGGAGGCGATCAGCGCCCGCTGCCGCAGTCCGCCGGAGAGCTGGTGCGGATACTGCCGGGATCGCACCTCGGGGTCGGACATCCCGACCGAGGCGAGGAGTGAGAGGACCGTCTCATGGATCTGACGGGACGGAACCGTACGGTGATTGCGCAGCGGCTCGGCGACCTCTGCGGCGACTGTCCGCAGTGGGTCGAGCGAGACCAGGGCGTCCTGGAGGACCAGGCCGATTCCGCGGCCGCGCACCTGTCGCCAGCGGTTGTCGCTCAGGCCCCGCAGGTCCTCGCCGTCGAGTTCCATGACCTCCGCGCCGACCGAGGCGCCAGGCGCACTCAGCCCGACCAGAGCCCGCGCGGTGACGCTCTTGCCGGAGCCGGACTCGCCGACGATGGCCAGGCATTCCCCGGCAGCCAGCGAGAAGCCGATCCCGCGCACGGCGGAAACCTTGCCTCGCCGGCTGCTGAATCCGACGTGGAGCCCCTGGACGGTCAGTAGGGTGCGCGCGGGGACGCTGGATTCAGAGCCGGACACCATCAGTCCTTCCTTCGAAGCGGTGCTGCAGGTCCCGGCCGACCACGTTCACGGCCAGCACGGTGAGGGTGATGGCAGCGCCGGGGAAGACCGCAGGGGCCCAGGAGATGTCCAGCAAGTCCCGGCCCTGGGAGAGCATGGCTCCCCATTCGGGTGCCGGAGGCTGGGGGCCGAGGCCGAGGAAGCTCAGCGAGGAACCCGCGATGATGGTGGTGCCGATACCAACGGTGGCCAGGACGAGTACCGGGGGCAGCGCGTTGGGCAGCAGGTGCCGTACGAAGACGCTGGTCCTGGAGCGCCCGAGCACCCGTGCTGCCTGGACATAGTCGGAGTTGCGGATGACGAGCGCCTGGGCGCGGGCCAGGCGGACGAAGCCGGGCACCATCGAGGCGCTGATGGCGAGCGTCGAGTGGACCGAGCCGGGGCCGAGCACGGCCACCACCAGGAGGGCGAGGAGCAGTCCCGGGAACGCGAGCAGTATGTCCGTGATCCGCATGACGAGTTCGTCCACCACGCGCCCAGCCGTGGCCGCGACGACTCCCAGCGCCGCGCCGACCACGATGGCGAGTCCGGTCGCGCCGAGCCCTGCGGCCAGTGAGTAACGGGCACCGTACGCCACCCTGCTGTACACGTCCCGGCCCAGCTGGTCGGTGCCGAACCAGTGGTCAGCGCCCGGCGGTGCCAGCGCCTGCAACGGGTCGGCCGCGTCCTGTGCCCGGTCGGTGAGCAGCCCGGGCCACAGGGCGGCCACGACGATCAGCGCGAGGACGGCCCAGGCCACCACGACCGAGGGGCGCACCGCCCACGTACGGGGGCGCAGCCGGGCGGCGAGCCCGCGGCCGCCCTCGGCCGGCCTGGCGGTCAGCCCCTTCGCCTTCTTCGCGACCGTGCTCACACTGTGCTCCCGATTCCCGCGACGTGCGCCGTCCCTGCGCCCTGGGGCAGATGCTCGCGGCCGCGCGCGACGACCATCTCAGGTGCCCCGAGCACCGAGATGTCCTGGCGCGGATCGCCCTGGACCACCAGCAGATCGGCGTCGAGTCCGGGCGCGAGCCGCCCCGTGACGTCGGAGAGCCCGAGAGCTTCGGCGGCCCTGCTCGTCGCCATCTCGACAACGGTTGGCGCGGGCAGCCCGGCGCGCACGAACCAGCCCAGGCCCACCGCGTACTCGTCGAAGCCCGCGCCGGGGATCCCCGCATCGGTCCCGGCGATCAGCCGCACCCCGCGCTCGTGCTGACGCAGCACCACGTCGAGCCACGGCCGCAGCCGGTCGTTGCCGATACCGGCGGCGGCCCGGTCGAGTGAGCCGCTGTAGGTGGGACACACGAATGTGCCCGACTCCGCAATCCGATCGATCACGTCGGGCCGGTTCTCCGGCCCCGCGGCGGGACCGGCCGCCGAGATGAACGAGCAGTGCTCAAGCGTGTCCACGCCCGCGTCGAGCGCCACCTCGACTCCGGCGACCCCGTGCACATGGGCCGCCACCCGAGAACCAGCCGCGTGCGCCTCCTTCACTGCGACCTTCAACTCAGCGACACTGAACTGGGGTTCGGCCGGAGCGGGGCCGCCCGGGGTGAGGGTGCCGCCGGTCGCCATCACCTTGATCAGGTCGGCTCCAGCCGCGAGATTCGCGCGGACCACTGCACGCACCCCGTCGATGCCCTGCGCCTCGCCGCCCAGGAACCAGCAGTGGCCGCCGGGCACCGTGACGGGCGCCCCGGCTGCAAGGATTCGCGGCCCCGGCAGCACCCCGTCCCTGATGCTGTCCCGCAGTGCCACGCCCACCCCGTCCCGGTCGCCCAGGTCCCGCACGGTCGTGACCCCGCTGCCGAGGAGCCGAAGGGCGGCGCCGGCGGCGTTCAGGGCCAGCGCGGGCGCGCCGGCCGCCCGCAGCGCGCCGACCGGGTCGTCACTGTGGTCGTCGAACGCCAGGTGCACATGGGCGTCGATCAGCCCGGGCAGCAGCGTGCCTTTCGCGAAGCGCATCACCTCGGTGCCGGGCGCGGCACGGGAGACCACATCGTCGTACGGCCCGACGTCCGTGATCGTCGATCCCGTGACACGTACGGCACCGTCCTCCTGGGCCCGGCCGGCCGGGCCGTGCAGCAGCAGGCTCGCCGCGTAGATCCGCTCGGTCATGACGGAACCTCCCTCAGCCGGGGATCGATCACCCGGTACAGCCAGTCGACGAGAAGATTGACCACGACGAAAACCAGCGTGCTGACCACGACCACACCGGTGACCACCGGGAAGTCACGGCTCTGGATCGCCGTCGCGAGGAGTCGGCCGAGGCCCTGCCTGCTGAAGACGGTCTCCACCACCACGGCGCCGCTGAACAGCGTGCCCATCACCCACCCGGAGAGGGTGACCATGGGGACCAACGCGTGCCGCAGCGCGTGCCTGAACCTCACTGCGGTGTCACCGGAGCCCCGGGCCCGCGCGCTGAGCACGAACGGTTCCTCCAGGGCCCGTTCCACGCCCGCTCGCATGACCTGTGCGAATACGCCGACCATCGAGGCGGCCAGGGTGACCGCGGGCAGTACGAGAGCGGATGGACCATCCCCGCCCGCGGCGGGGAAAACGTGCCAGCGGAACGAGAACAGCGTCAGGAGCAGGACGCCCACCCAGAAGCCGGGACTCGAACTGAGCACCAGCTCCACCTGGGTGGAGATCCCGCGCAGCACCGGCCAGCGACCCGCCGTGGATACCGCGAGCAGCAGCGCCAGGACGAATGCGAGTACGAAGGAGGACAGCGCGAGCTCCGCGGTCTGCCAGAGCTGGCTGCCGATCACGTGCGAGACGCTGTCACGCAGTTGGTACGACGTGCCCAGGTCGCCGCGGAGCAGCTTGCCCAGGAACAGGAAGTACTGCTCCGACAACGGCCGGTCGGTGCCCAACTCGCGGCGGACCTGCGCCACCACCTCGGGCGTTGCGGGTGACCCTCCCAGGATGACCCGGACCGGGTCGCCCGGGGTGAGTCGCAGCGCCAGGAACGCCGTCGTCGCCGAGCCGAGGAGTACCAGCGCCGACAGGGCGATCCGCCGAACCAGCCAGTGCACCACGGGGCGGGCGGAGCCGGTCACGAGTCGCCCAGCGAAACGTCGTAGAACAGCGGGTAGGAGGCGGCCTCGAAGGACAGGCCCTGCACGTCCTTGGATGCCCCGATCAGGTACGTGGGCACGTACACCGGCAGGACCAGCGCCTCGTCCCGCAGCCTGCGCTGCACCTTGACGTAGTCGTCGGCACGGGCGGCCGGGTCGGCAGTGGCCGCGCCGTGCCGCAGCAATGTGTCGATCTCCGGGTCGGATATTTTGAAGACGTTCATCCCGCCCTGGGTCAGGGTCTGGTCCGAGGCATACAGGGTGCGCAGCACGTCCGGGTCGGCCCGTACGTTGCTGGAGTCCCACAGGTCCGCGTCCCCGGCGAAGATCTCCTTGGAGTACGTACCGGTGTCCTTCGCCTCGCGCCGCACCTGGATGCCGACCTTCTTCGCCTCGGTCTGGATGCCCTGGCCCAGGACGTCCCGCTGCTCGCGCAGCAGTTGCGGCACGAACGGCCAGTGGAGGGTGAGGCGCTTGCCGTTCTTGACGCGGTAGCCCTCGCTGTCGCGTTCCGACCAGCCGGCCTCGTCCAGGAGCCGGTTCGCGAGCCTCCGGTCGGGAGCCCAGCTGCCCTCGATCTGCTCGTCGTAGCCGAGCGTGCGCGGGCCGAGCTGGCTCCAGGCCCGCTCGTACTGGCCGAACGAGACCGACTTCACCAGCTGGTCGAGTTCCACCGAGCGTACGAACGCGGTGCGCACCCGCTTGTCCTTCAGTGGTCCGCGCGCGGGGTTGAGATGCACGCTGTACGTGCCGCCGGGCGCCTGCGAGCTGAGCACCTGCAGCCGCGGGGAACGCTTGAGCGCCTTCACGTTCGGCGCCGGAAGACCGCCGATGACGTCGACCTCGCCGCTGCTCAGCGCCCCGACCCGGACGGCGTTCTCCTGGATGAAGCGGATCGTCAGGCCCGGCAGCTTCGCGGGGCCGGTGTGCGCCGCGGTCGGCGGACCCCACTTGTACGCGCCGTTGTTCCGCAGCTCGATGCTCTGCTTCTGCTTCCAGCCGACGAACCGGAAGGGTCCGGTGCCCACCGGGGTCCGGCACAGTGTGGCGGTGTTCTTCAGTGCCTTGGGCGACTGGATTCCGAGATAGGCGGTGCTCAGTGACTGCAGCAGCGTGGCGTCCGGACGCTTCAGGACGATGCGCACGGTGGACAGACCCTCGGTCTTCGCTTCGCGGTAGGCACTCAACAGACCCGCAGCGTAAGAGGACTTGGTCGCCGGGTCGACGACGTGGTCCAGGGAGGCCTTCACGGCGGCCGCGTCCAGCGGGGTGCCGTCGTGGAACGTCACGCCCTTGCGGAGCTCGAAGGTGTACGTCCTGGCGTCCTTCGAGACCGTCCAGCTCTTCGCCAGCCACGGGTGGATCTTGCCGTCGGGAGAGGCGTTCACCAGCGAGTCGAAGATGTTTCGGTCAATCAGTGCCGTCACGTCCAGCGGACTGACCGCGGGGTCGATGCACGAGGGTTCGGTGTCGGTGGCGAAGGTGAGACCGCCTTGTCCTCCGGCGGTCCCTGAACCGGCGGTTCCGGCGTCACAGGCGGAGAGCCCGGCGCCCGCGAGGAGCAGGCCGCAGAGCGCTGCAGCCGGGCGGCGGATGCGCGCGGAAGGCCGGCGGTCCGGGAAGCGCGTCGATAGGTACAAAGCCATCTCCTTGAGCAGATAAGCCGGTTCAGGGCTTCCCGACGCCCCGCCCCCGGCCAGGGCACCTCGAGCTCGCACTCTGGCGATGCGGTCTAAAGGCTGTCTAAACGGCGTCCACGGGGCGGCGCACCCCCGGTGCGGACGGCCAATCGCCGCTTTAGCGGCTGGAAAGGAATGGCTAAGTGCCCGAGGGGACCGTGGCGATCTCTGATGGTGCGCGTGTCGGCGATATCTAGGGATGGCTTTGCATGGCGAACGAGGAGAAGCTCCGCGACTATCTCAAGCGGGTGACGACGGACCTCCACCAGACGCGGCAGCGTCTGCGCGCGGCTGAGGCACGGGATCACGAGCCGATCGCCATCGTCGCGGCGGGCTGCCGCTACCCCGGCGGGGTGACGTCCCCCGACGAGCTGTGGCGGATGGTCGCGGACGGCGTGGACGCGATCGGTGAGTTCCCCGCCGACCGGGGCTGGGACGTCGAAGGGCTCTACAACCCCGACCCGGAGGCGGCGGGTAAGACCTCGTCCCGGCACGGCGGGTTCCTGTACGACGCCGACGCGTTCGACGCGGACTTCTTCGAGATCAGCCCCCGAGAAGCCCTGGCCATGGACCCGCAGCAGCGGATCCTCCTCGAAGTCGCCTGGGAGACCCTGGAGCGCGCGGGCATCGACCCCGGCACGCTGCGCGGTAGCGACAGCGGAGTCTTCGTCGGTGCCATCGCCCAGGACTACGCCCCTGCGCTGCGTGAGGTGCCTGCCGAGGTGGAGGGCTACCTCGGCGCTGGACTCGTCACCAGCGTCGCCTCAGGGCGGATCGCCTACACGCTCGGCCTCGAGGGCCCGGCCGTGACCGTCGACACCGCCTGCTCATCCTCGCTGGTCGCACTGCACCTTGCCGTGCAGGCCCTGCGCAGGGGCGAGTGCTCCATGGCCCTTGCGGGCGGAGTGACCGTCATGGCCGGGCCCCGGCTCTTCGTGGAGTTCAGCCGGCAGCGAGGACTGTCTCCCGACGGTCGCTGTCGTGCCTTCGCGGGCGGTGCCGACGGCACCGGTTTCGCCGAGGGCGCGGGGCTGCTGCTCGTCGAGCGGCTCGCCGATGCGCGGCGCAACGGGCACCCCGTGCTCGCAGTGATCAGGGGCACAGCCGTCAACCAGGACGGCGCGAGCAATGGTCTCACCGCGCCCAGCGGCCCCTCCCAGGAACGGGTCATCCGGCAGGCGCTCGCGGATGCGGGTCTGCGCCCCGAGGACATCGACGCGGTCGAGGGCCACGGCACGGGTACCCGACTGGGTGACCCCATCGAGGCGCAGGCGCTGATCGCGGCGTACGGCATGCGGCGTCCGCAAGAACAGCCTTTGTGGTTGGGCTCGTTGAAGTCGAATGTCGGCCATACCCAGGCCGCGGCCGGGGTGGGCGGCGTCATCAAGATCGCGATGGCGCTGAGCCATGGCGAGCTGCCGAGGACGCTGCACGTCGACGAGCCCACGCCGCACGTCGACTGGAACAGCGGCCCGGTCCGACTACTGACGGAATCTCAGCGCTGGGAGCCCGACTCGCAGCGCCCGCGTCGCGCGGCGGTCTCCTCGTTCGGCATCAGTGGCACCAACGCCCATGTCGTGATCGAAGAGGCGCCGATGAGGGTGGCCGATGACGAGGTGGGTGGTGCCGATGGCTACGGGGACGACGCCGCAACAGCTCCCGCCCCCGTCGCCATCCCCTGGCCGATCTCCGCGAGGAGCGGCGCAGCCCTTGCCCAACAAGCACGGCGGCTCAGTGAGTTCGTCGAACGCGACCCCGGGCTCGATCCGGCCGCGATCGGGCGTGGCCTCACCACGACGCGTGCCACTCATGAGTACCGTGCGGTGGCGATCGGCCGAAACCGTGCCGAGCTTGTGCAGGCGCTCGACGAGCTGGCCTCCGGCCGTACCGGATACGGCGCCATCACCGGATTCGCGGATGAGGAACCGGGCCGCACTGCCTTCCTGTTCACCGGTCAGGGAAGTCAGCGACCTGGAGCGGGAAGCGAGTTGTACGAGGCGTTCCCTGTGTTCGCCGCCACGCTCGACGAGGTGTGCTCCCAGCTGGATACCCAACTGTCGTGCCCACTGAGGGAAGTGCTGTTCGCGGCGGAAGGGACCGAGGAGGCCGCCCTCCTTGACCGCACCGAGTACACCCAGGCAGCGCTCTTCGCGCTCCAGGTCGCGCTGTTCCGGCTGCTCCAGTCGCACGGTGTTGCCCCGGATGCGGTGCTCGGCCACTCCATCGGCGGCCTCGCCGCCGCCCACGTGGCGGGCGTCCTCGACCTCGCCGACGCCGGCACACTGGTCGCCGCGCGCGGCCGGCTGATGCAGTCTGCACGCGCCGGCGGCGCCATGATCGCCGTTCAGGCGGCCGAGCACGAGGTGCTGGCCCAGCTGACCGGGCACCCGGGCGCGGGCATCGCCGCTCTCAACAGCCCCACCTCCACCGTCCTTTCCGGCGACGCCGACGCGGTCGAGGCCGTCGCGGGGCACTTCCGTGCGCTGGGTCGCAGGACCAGTCGGCTCCAGGTCAGCCACGCGTTCCACTCGGCGCACATGGAGCCGGTCCTTGCCGAGTTCCGGCGGATCGCGGCGGACCTGACCTACCGAGAGCCGGTGCTCACGGTGATCTCCGACGTCACCGGCGAGCCCGCCGAGCCCGGCCAACTCACGGACCCCGACTACTGGGTCCAGCACATCCGCAGGCCCGTCCGCTTCCTCGACGGGGTGCGCGCCCTCGACGCGTCGGGCGTCACTGGCTACGTCGAGCTCGGCCCGGCACCCCTGCTCACCGCGCTCGCCCGGGAGACCATCGGTAACCCGGAATCCGCCGTGTTCGTGGCACCCCTGCGCAAGGGCAGGCCGGAGACGTCCACCCTGCTCGGCGTCCTCGCCGGTCTACATGTGCACGGGCACCGCGCCGAGTGGGGTGCCTTCCTGCCCGATGGTCACACCGTGCCTGCCGCGGACCTGCCGACGTACGCCTTCCAGCGCGACCGTTTCTGGCTGACCGGCTCCGGCGCCGCGGACATCACGGCGGCCGGGCTCGCCGCACCCGGGCATCCGCTCCTCGGCGCCTCGGTGGACCTCGCCGACAGTGGCCAACTCGTGCTGTCGGGACGGATCTCTCCGTCCGGTCTGCCCTGGCTCGCCGAGCACACCGTTGCCGGTACGGTCCTGCTGCCGGGCACCGCCTTTGTCGACCTGGCGCTGTCCGCCGCCGACCGCACCGGTCTCGGCGCTGTCGAGGATCTGACCATCGAGGTCCCGCTCGCCTTCACCGGCGGCGCGGTCCAGCTCCAGGTGACCGTCGACGCCCCGGACGCCCAGGGACGGCGCGGGCTGCTCATCCACGCCCGGCCCGAAGCTGAGGGCCCTGATGCGGGGCCGAACCCCTGGATCCGGCATGCCACGGGCACCCTCGCCGCCGCCGACGGTGCGCATCCTGCGGCGAGCGCGTCCGTCTGGCCGCCCCATGACGCCGAACGTCTCGGTCTCGACGAGGTGTACGAGCGCCTGGCCACCCAGGGCTACGCCTATGGACCCACCTTCCAGGGCCTGCGCGAACTGTGGCGCGGGGCCGACGGCACTCTGCACGCCGAGATCGCCCTCCCCGAGGGCACCGACCCGGCGGGGCACGCCCTGCACCCCGCGCTGCTCGACACCGCCCTGCACCCGCTGCTCGTCACCGCCCTCGCCGCGGCCGACGCGGCGGGCGGCACCCTCCCGCTGCGGGTCCCCTTCGCTTGGGGCGGCGTCACCCTGTACGCCACCGGGGCCACCACCGTGCGGGTGCGTCTGACCCTGAACGGCACGGTGGACAAAGGCGGGTCGGGCGACGCCGACGGGATCGCGATCGACATCGCCGACGTCACCGGCGCCCCCGTCGCCTCCGTGGCCGCCCTCACCCTGCGCCCCGTTGCCGCCGAACAGCTCGCCACCGTTGCGCCGGGCGCCGACGCGCTGCACCGGCTCGGCTGGACCCCCCTCACTGCCACGACAGACGCCGGAGCGGACACGGAAGGGCCGGCCCCCGTCCTCATCGGCGGCCACGGCCCCGCCCTTGCGACCGCGCTCGGCGAACCCGTCGTGCGGACCGGCCTCGCCGCACTGGCGGACGACACCCCCGGGACCGTCTTCTGGACGCACCGCACCGCCGCCGACGCGGATCCGCAGGCGGCGCTGCACGACGCCACCGCCGAACTGCTGCACACCCTCAATGAATGGTTCGCCGACGCACGGTTCGCTGCAGCGCGCCTCGTTGTCGTCACCGAGGGTGCCGCCGCCGTCGTCCCCGGCGAGGCCCCTGGCGACCTGGCCGCGGCGGCACTGACCGGCCTGGTCCGCTCCGCCCAGACGGAGCGCCCCGGGCGCATTACCCTGCTCGACCTCGACCCGGACTTCGCGCAGGCCCTGACCAACGACCCGGACATCGGTGGCCCCACTCGCGACGCGGTGCGCACCGCCCTCGCCTCTCAAGAACCCCAACTCGCCGTACGTCAGGGCGTCGTGTACACCGCGCGGCTCACCAGGGCCGCCTCGCCCGAGGCGCTCACGCTGCCCGCGGGACCCGGCACCTGGCGGCTCGGTACCACAGGCAGCGGCACTCTGGAGAACGTCGCCCTGGTGTCCGCCCCGGACGCCACCGCGCCGCTCGGTGCCGGGGAGGTACGGGTTCAGGTGCGCGCAGTGGGTGTCAACTTCCGCGACGTGCTCATCGCGCTCGGCAGCTACCCGGGACGGGCCCCGATCGGCGGAGAAGGCGCAGGCGTCATCTTGGAGTGCGGCCCCGGCGTGACCGGATTCGCGCCCGGCGACCGCGTGATGGGCCTGTTCACGGACGGTGCGGGCCCCGTCGCCCGTACCGACCACCGCACCCTCGTCGGTATCCCCGAAGGCTGGACGTACGCGCAGGCCGCCGCCACCTCGATCGTCTTCCTCACCGCGTACTACGGCCTGGTGGACCTCGGCGGGCTGCGCGCGGACCAGTCCGTTCTCGTGCACGCGGCTGCGGGCGGCGTCGGCATGGCCGCCGTGCAGATCGCCCGCGGGCTCGGCGCCACCGTCTACGGCACCGCGAGCGCGGGCAAGTGGGAGACCCTGCGCGACCAGGGCTTCGACGACGCGCACCTGGCCGGATCGCGCACCCTGGAGTTCGAGGAGCGGCTGCTGCGAGCCACCGACGGGCGCGGCGTCGACGTCGTACTGGACTCGCTGGCCGGGGAGTTCGTCGACGCCTCGCTGCGGCTGTTGCCCCGTGGCGGCGTCTTCCTCGAGATGGGCAAGGCGGATGTCCGGGCCCCCGAGCAGGTCGCGCATGACCACCCCGGCGTCCTTTACCGGGCGTTCGACCTCGGCGAGGCGGGCCCCGACCGCATCCAGGAGATCCTCGCCGATCTCCGTGCCCGCTTCGACGACCGTTCACTGACCCCGCTGCCGTTCACCGCCTGGGACATCCGCCACGCCCGTGAGGCGTTCCGCCGCCTCGGCCAGGGACGGCACACCGGCAAGGTCGTCCTGACCCTGCCCGCCACACCCGACCCCGAAGGCACCGTCCTCGTCACCGGAGGCACCGGCGCCCTCGCCGCCCTCACCGCCCGTCACCTGGCGAGCGAGCGCGGCATCAAGCACCTGCTTCTGGCGGCCCGTCGGGGTGGCGACGCGCCGCACGCCGAGGCGCTCACGGCCGAACTGACCGCGCTGGGCGCCGAGGTGACCTGGGCGGCCTGTGACGTCGCCGACCGGGACGCGCTGGCCGCGCTCCTCGCTGACATTCCCGCCGAGCACCCGCTGACCGCCGTTTTCCACACCGCGGGTGCCCTCGACGACGGGCTCCTGGCCTCGCTCACTGCGGAACGGATCAGCGGCGTACTGCGCCCGAAGGCGGACGCGGCCCGGCACCTGCACGAGCTCACCCGCGACCTCGACCTTGCGGAGTTCGTGCTCTACTCGTCCGTCGCCGGCACCCTCGGCAACGCCGGACAGGCCAGTTACGGCGCGGCCAATGCCTACCTCGACGCGCTCGCCAGGCACCGCCGAGCCCTGGGCCTCGCGGGCACCTCACTCGCCTGGTCCCTGTGGGACCTGCCCGACGGCATGGCGGGCGGGCTGACCTCAGCCGAACGCCGCAGGATCGCCGCATCCGGTGTCGTCGCCCTTACCGCGGAACAGGGCCTCGCCGCACTCGACGCAGCTCTCGGCCACGACCGGGCCGACCTCGTCCCCGTCCACGTCGACGGCGCGGTGCTCAGCTCCCTCGCGGAGTCCGGCGAGCTACCCCCAGCGCTCAGCGGCTTGGTCCGCAACCGCGCCCGCAAGGCGGTGGGCCGCGCCGCGAACGAGGCGTCGTCGCTCGCCGACCGGCTGACCGGGCTCCCGGAGGACGAACGCCACGAGCTGCTCCTGGATCTCGTACGCACCGAGGTCGCGGCCGTCCTCGGCCGCGGCCGCGACACGCTCGACCCACGACGCGCCTTCAAGGAACTGGGCTTCGACTCACTCGCCGCGGTCGAACTGCGCAACCGAGTCGCCACCGTCACCGGGCTCCGGCTGCCTGCCACCCTGGTCTTCGATCACCCGTCGCCGGCGGCCCTGGCCGACAAGCTCCGCGACGAACTGCTCGGCGGCCGAACCCTGCCGGCCCCGCGCGCGGCACGCACAGCCGTAGGAACGGACACGGGCACGGGCGCGGACGCCGTGGCCGTCGTCGCCATGGGCTGCCGCTTCCCTGGCGGTGTCACGGCCCCTGAAGAGCTGTGGCGGATCCTGGAGGGCGGCGTCGACGCCGTCGGTGCGTTCCCCACGGACCGGGGTTGGGACCTCGACGCGCTGTACAACCCTGATCCGGAGGTCAGCGGCACCTCGTACACCCGACACGGCGGCTTCATCGACGATGTGGGCGGCTTCGACGCGGACTTCTTCGGCATCAACGCGCGTGAGGCGCTGGCCATGGACCCGCAGCAGCGGCTGCTCCTGGAGACGTCGTGGGAGGCGATCGAGCGGGCCGGTATCGACCCGACCACCCTGCACGGCACCGACACCGGCGTCTTCGTCGGAGTCATTGCGGGCGACTATGTGAGCCGCCTCGCGCGGCTCCCCGAGGGACTGGAGGGCTACCTCTCCAGCGGCAACACCGCGAGTGTGGCGTCGGGCCGGATCGCTTACTCCCTGGGGTTCGAGGGTCCCGCGGTGACGGTGGACACGGCGTGCTCGTCGTCGATGGTGGCGTTGCATCTGGCGGCGCAGGCGCTGCGCCAGGGCGAGTGCTCGCTCGCACTCGCGGGCGGTGCCACGATCATGGCCGGTGTGGCCAATTTCGTGGAGTTCAGCCGCCAGCGGGGGCTCTCCCCGGATGGCCGGTGCAAGGCGTTCTCCGCCGCCGCGGACGGAACGGGCTGGGGCGAGGGTGTGGGCATGCTTGTCCTGGAGCGGCTCTCCGACGCGCAGAA
>NZ_JBFAWU010000043.1:0-26560 GCF_040680455.1 Streptomyces sp. NPDC052052
GCCCGCGGCGGTACGATCCTCGGCTCCTCCCGGGTCCAGCCGGCCCATCTGCGGGGCGGTGTCGAACAGGCCAGGCGCCATGTCGCCGATCTCGACCGGCAGCATCGCCATCACCAGACCGGCGAAGAGACCGGACCAGTCACCCTTGTACCCCTGGCTGCTGGCCAGCTCGACCAGCCCCTGGGAGAGCACCCGCTGTTCGGGGTCGGTATTGAGCACCGTCGGCAGCATGTACTGGTTCCACTGCCCCAGGAAGTTGAAGATACCGACGCTGATCAGGCCGGGCTTCGCCATCGGCAGCATCACCTGGAAGAACGTCCGGGTGTGCGAGGCGCCGTCGATCAGCGCCGCTTCCGCCACCGAGGTCGGCAGCGTCCGGAAGAACGAGGTGAGGAAGAACACGGTGAACGGCAGCGAGTACGCGATGTAGACCATGATCAGTCCGTGCCGCGAGTTCAGCAGGCCCATGTTGTTCATGACGAAGAACAGCGGGACCAGCGCCAGGATGATGGGGAAGCTCATCCCGCCGATGAACAGGAAGTAGACGAACCGGTTGCCCGGGAAGTCGAACCGCGCCAGCACGTACGCCGCCATGGAGCCGAGCAGCAGCGTCCCGACGAGCGAACAGCCCACCACCACGATGGTGTTGAAGAAGTAGTCGCTCATGTGCGCCTGGCTCCAGGCGCGCGACCAGTTGTCGAAGTGCAGCTTGTCCGGCAGCGACCAGGGGGTCGACAGGATCGCGTCGTCGGTCTTGAACGACGACATGACCGCCCACAGCAGCGGCAGGACGACCAGGATCGCCCAGATGATCAGCACACCGTGCGAGAAGACGTTGAGGACCTTGCCCTCGCTGCTCTTCTCCTTGACCGCGGGCGCGGGCGCCTTGGTCACCGGGCCCCGGGTCTGCGCCGGGACCGCGGGAGGGGTGTCAGTGGTCTTCACGTGTACTCACCTCGTACTGTCGAGCCGGACACGGAGACCGACCTGTGGTACCTGCTGGGGATCCGGGGACCTTCTCCCGTCCGTCGCAGCATCAGAACTCCAGCCGCTCGCGCCGGCCCAGTCGCATCACGATGGCGGCGAAGGCCATGGTGACGATGAGCAGTCCGACCCCGATCGTCGTCGCGTATCCGGCCTGCCCGTCACGGAAGGCCGTCTGGTAGACGTACAGCGGCAGGATGGTGGTCGAGTAGTCGGGACCACCGGGGCCCACCGTCATGACCTGCACGGCGGTGAACGCCTCCACACCGAGCGCCAGGATCCCCATGTAGACCCAGCCCGACTGCACCGTGTCCCAGAGCAGGGGCAGGGTGATCCGGAAGAACGTCGTGAAGCGGTTGGCGCCGTCGAGGAGCGCCGCTTCGTAGAAGTCCTTCGGAATGGAGGCCATCCCCGCCGAGAAGAGCACGACGAAGAATCCGACCGTCGACCAGATCAGCACGACCATGACGCAGGTGAGCGCGAGGTTCGGGTCGCCCAGCCAGTCCGGCTGGACGGAGTCCAGGCCGATCGTCCTCAGGATCGAATTCAGCATCCCGCTGGTGGGGTTGAAAGCGAACTGGAACAGCAGCGAGACGATGACGATCGAGAGCACCTGCGGAAAGAAGTAGGCGATCTTGTAGAAACCCGAACCGCGCACGCCGGAGACCGCGGCGTTCTTGCGCCGCCGGCCCCCGACATTGAGCATGAAGGCGAAGAAGAGCGCCAGGCCCAGCGTCACCAGCGGCAGCAGCAGCACGAGCAGCACACTGTGCTGCAACGACTTCCAGAAGATGTCGTCCTTGAGCATCTTCGTGTAGTTGTCGAACCCGACCATCTTGAAGTCCGGGCTCAGACCGGTCCAGTCCGTGAACGAGTAGTAGATGGACTGGACGAACGGCCAGATGACGAAGACCGCGTACAACGCGAGTGGGACTATCAGGAATCCCACGATGAAACGGTACTTGCCGTGCTGCATCGTTTACCGACCCCGTTCTTTCCGCGGGTGCCGCCGCTGGTGACGGTTGCTCACTGGTGCTTGTAGTGCTTGATGGACTGGTCCTTGGCCGCCGCGTCGGCGAAGGCCTGGATCTTCTTGATGGCTTCCGCCGGGGTCGCGCGGCCGGCCATCATCTCGCCGATACCGGCAATGCCGATCTGCTCCTTCTGAAGCTTCACGTACCAGTCCTGCAGACGCGGGTTCACCACGTTGTCGCCGGCCTTCTTCAGCGCGTCGACACCGGACTGCATGGCCGTGGACAGGGTCAGACCGTCGGTGCCGCCGTTGAAGGCACTGAGCGACTTGACCTGCTGGGTGAAGTTCTTCGAGGACTCCTCGGAGAGCATGATGCGCAGCTGCTCCATGCCACCCTCGGGGTTCTTCGCGTTGGCCGGGACGACGAAGGGCTCGCCGCCGGAGGCCCAGATGGTGCCGAACGGCATCTTGTCGGACGAGTCCAGGCTGGACGGCGCCGCGACCATCATCTTGAAGTCCTTGGGCGTGGTCGGCGCCGCCTCGTTCTCCACCCACGAACCGTTCGGGAGGAAGAGCGCCTTGCCCTTGGTCCACTCGGTCTGCGACTGGATGTGGGTCAGGCCAGGGGTGCCCTTGAGGATGTAGCCCTTCTTGTAGAGCTCGTAGTACGCCTCGAACGCCGCCTTGACCGCGGGGTCCTTCCAGGCGTTCGGCTCCAGGTTGTCGATCTTGTCGAGAACCTCGCGGCCACCGATCTTGCCGATGAACGGGTAGAGCGAGAACGGGAGGTAGTAGGGGTACTTACCGGCGTACGTCCAGCCGGCGATGCCCTTCTTCTTCGCCTTCGCGCAGAGGGCGAGCATGTCGTCCCAGTTCTCCGGGTACTCCGCGTCGAGGTTCTCGAGCGCGGTCTGCGAGTACCAGACGCCGTACACGGTGTACGCGTAGTACATGATCCAGACCGGGTCGCCGTCGAACTGACCCATCTCCAGAACACCCGGACGCAGCGTGTCGCGGACCTTCTTGTTCGGGTCGTCGATGGACGGGGCGTCCATCAGCGGCGTCAGGTCCAGCAGCTGCTTCTTGCCGACCAGGACACCCATGTCCATCTGCTCGGCACCGGAGTTGTCGATCAGGTCCGGCGGGGTGCCCCCGTTGAAGCGCGGCTGCAGCTGCGACTGGATCTTCTGGGTCGCCGCGTGCTTGACCTTGGCCTTCGGGAACGCCTCGCTGTACTTCTTCTCGGCGTCGATGGCGTACTGCTGACCGAAACCGCCGTCGAAGATGACCACTTCGAGCGGCGCCGACTCGTTGACCCCGAGCGGGTTGGTCTTGGTGGTCTTGCCCTTCTCGACCTTCTTGCCGTCGCTGCTGTCGCTGCTCGCACACGATGCCAGGAAGCTCATCGTCGGAACAGAGACCAGACCGAGTGCGGCCGATCGCTTGATCACATCGCGACGGCCGAGGCCCTCATTCTTGTGGGCGGAGGTGGATCCCATGCTCAAGTCCTCGCCTTCTCCAGGACTCAGGCGGTGTGTACCGGTCGCCCGTCAAAACTCGCCTCAGGCGAAGGGCCCCGCCACCGCGTTCAGTTGCGCTTGGGTCGTACTGATTTCAGGCTAGCCACGTGCAATGGGAGGCTTCAGGAGATCGGGCGGAAGATGCACCTGTCGTGCACTCCTCGCCGCGTCCCCCAGTCCCCCTTGTCCGCGTCACCCGGAAAGCTGTGCGGACGCCGACAGGTATAGTCCACTCACAGCCGCCTGAGCAAGATCAAATGCAAGGTCGGTCGGGAGTCTTTCCCGAGTTGAGACCTCACAGATACCTGCAGCACGCACACCCGGGCCCCGGCGTAACGTTTTCCGCATTACGGTCGATTCCACCGGCGATTCCAAGCCAACATCCTTGACATCTGGCGTCACTTGACTCACTCCCGAATCCGGGGCATCAGGGAGACACCGTTGTCCACGCAGGCTCCCGGAGGGCGGGGGTGGCATGCGGACCCGAGACGGTTCCCCCGAGGACCGAGCCGTACGGCTTCGTCGACCGCCCTTCACTCACTCCCGTCACGGCAACCCCCCTGCGGCCGCCGTGTCAAAGGCCGTTACGGACGAAGGAGGTCAAGGCCGGGCCCGCGTACGGACATTCGGCCCATCCTTCGATGCTCGGAGAAAACAGCCGGACTGCCGCAACGCCGCCGAAGACGGTCCCGCAGGAAAGAAACGGTCGACGGGTGTCGATGACGGCCTCTCGATAGGAACAACGGGTAATGTCACCGACGCGGTGTGGATGTCCGTCCCCGTGCCGAGAACACCGGCGGCGGGGAGGTGCAGGACGTCCCGATCGACGGACAGCCCGGAAACCACGCGGCTGCCGGTCGAGCCCACCGGCTGGGACAGGTAGGCCCCGGCCAGATACCGATGAGGTCATGACCGGGACCACCAGCTCCCGGCCCGCCCGGAGCGCAGCCCCCTCTCAGGACGGCCGGGATCCGGCTCAGCTCCGCTCCGGGCCTTCCGGAACGGCCCGGGGAAACAGACTCTCGGGCAGGGTCACGTTCCACGCCGTCAGTACCGGGTTGCCGTGCTCGGTGCCGAGCCGCGAGACCGCACCCGTGGCGAGTTGGAACAGCGTGCCCTGTGCCGGGGGCAGCCCGAGATAGCGAGCGGTCAGTACGCGCAGGAAGTGGGAGTGGGCGACGAGCGCGATGTCCTCGTCCTCCTCGCGTCCGGCGGCCGCCACGACCTCGGCGAGCACCCGGTCGGCGCGCGCACCGACCTCGGCAGGGGTCTCACCGGGGTGCGCCTCGGGGCCCCGGGCGACTCCGTCGGTCCAGAGGTTCCAGTCGGGGCGGGTGCGATGGATCTCCTCGGTGGTCCCTCCCTCGTATCCGCCGTAGTCCCACTCGCGCAGCTCGGGTGTGATGCGGGGTGCGGCAAGTCCGGCAAGTTCCGCGGTGCGTCGGGCCCGTACCGAGGGGCTGACCAGGGTGAGTGCGATCTGCCGGTCGGCGAGCAGGGGTGCCAGGGCGCGGGCCTGGCGTTCCCCGAAGGGGGTCAGCGGCAGATCGGTGTGGCTCGTGTGCCGCCCGGACCGCGACCACTCGGTCTCACCGTGCCGGATCAGGATCAACTCGCCCATGGATGCCATCCGCTCTCTGTGCAGTCCGTGCTGTGCAGCCGGTCGAACCTCCGGATCCACCATCGCACTCCGCGGGCCCCGGACCGGGTGGCCGATGCCCCGTTTCCGGGTACGGCGGCCCCATACCCCGCGGCATTCCTCCGGATGCCCCAGCCGAGGCGAGGGCGGCCGACGCCGGGTCCGGGTCCGGTCCGGGCGTGCCCTGGTCCGACGCGGGATCCGGTCCGCTCATCCGGTCCGCTCGTCGCCGAGCACCTCCTGGATGACGTGCCGTGCGATGGCCGCCATGGCGGGGTTGGAGTCCGCGTAGTAGCGCAGCTCTCCGAGCGCGGTGGACAACGCCCAACCGCGGCCGCGTGCCCAGGCCGCGTCATCGGCCGCCAGGGCGGTGCGGAAGATGCCGCGTGCGGGTGCCGGCAGCAGGTACCACGCCGCGATCAGGTCGACGGCGGGATCACCGAGCCCCAGGCAGCCGAAGTCGATCACGGCGCTCAGCCGCCCGTCCGCGAGCAGCAGGTTCCCGGGCTGGAGGTCCGCGTGGATCCAGACGGCCGGACCGGTCCCCGCAGGGGCCCGCAGCGCGGCCTCCCAGACCGCGACCGCCGCTTCCGCGTCGACGCCACCGTCCAGGTCCCCGATCGCGGCGCGGGTCGAGCCGTCCCGCGCGCACAAGGGCTCACTGCGGTAGGAGGGCGGCCCGTCGGCGGGAGCGATCCCGCGCAACGCGCCGACGAACTCGGCCAGGTCCGCCGCGAGCGGTCCGGGTTCGGTGATGCGTCCGACCGCCGGGTTCCCGCCCTCCAGCCACCGGAAGACCGACCAGTGCCACGGATAGCCCGCGGCGGGCACTCCCTTGCCCAGAGGTACGGGAACGGCGACGGGAAGCAACGGAGCGAGCCGGGGCAGCCAGCGGTGCTCCTTCTCCACGTCTCCGGCAGCCCCCTCCGTACGAGGAAGGCGCACCACCATGTCCTCGCCGAGCCGGTACATCGCGTTGGAGGTGCCCACGGAGACGACCGGTGCGACGGGCAGTCCGGTCCACTGCGGGAACTGCGCCGCGATCAGCCGACGCACCAGCGAGGGATCGATGTCCGGTTCGCCGACGTGCATCTTTCCGGCAATCATGAGCACCCTTCAGGAACGGTACGCCGACGGGGAGTTGCCGACCAGCGGCCATACGAACGCTCCCACGCACGGCCCGTCAAACCGTTTTCCTGTTGGCCGTTGCCCCCGACTGCGTACGGCCGCGCCAAGAAGCCGGCCTCCGTCACTCGGTGTCGTCGGCGCGGAGGGTCAGGTCGAGGAGGCCGGGCAAACGGGCGTCGAACTCCTCACGACGCAGCCGGTTGAGTCGCTTGGGGCCCTGGTCGCGCTGTTCGACCAGACCGGCGTCGCGCAGGACCCTACTGATCACATCGCTGAAACCTCGACGCAGCCCGCTCGACAAATCCGCCTGTTACGGTCACCGGAAACGCGGCCGCCGTTGCCCGCCCCGACAGCCCCGGACCTCTGTCCGGCCGGTGAACGAGGAGGTCAGCCGTGCGCATCGAGGCTCGTCGGGGTGTCCGGTCCCGGTCCGGCCGAGGCCCCTCCCCCGCGTGGCTCGGCCACGTGCTGAGCCGCCGCCGTGTCCCTGTGCCCCGCACGGCGATGGTGCGCGGTGCGTTGGGGGCGGGGCCTGTGCTGGGTGTCGGTATCGCCACGGGGCATGCGGGGGCGGGCGTCCTCGCGGCGCTCGGGGCGATGCTCGCCGGGGTCAACGACCGTCCGGGGACACGGCGCACGGGTGTGGTGGGCATCGGATGTCCGGCCGTCGCCGGATCGCTCGGGCTGATGGCCGGGGCCGTTGTCGCCGACAGCGTCGGGCGCTGGGCGGCGGTACCCGTGCTCTTCCTGGTGGGCTGGCTCTCCGGTGCGCTGAGCACGGTGGGTGCGGTGTGGTCGGCCGCATCCCTCCAGATGCTGGTCGCCCTCACCGTCGGGCTGGGGATGCCGATGCCGGGACCGGCCTGGTTCAAAGCCCTCTGTTTCTTCTCCGGCGCGGTGTGGCTGCTTCTGCTGCGGCTGGTCCTGCGGGTGCCGCGTTCCGGTGACGGTTCCCGGTCGAGCGGGGAGCGCGAGGCGGTCGCCGCCGTGTTCGACGCCCTCGCGGACGCCTTGCTCGCGCTCGGCGGGCCGCAGGCCGCAGCCGCGCGTCGCAGGCTGGTCGCCGCGCAGCAGCAGGCGGACGAGGCGTTGCGCCTGCTGCGGCTGCTGCCCTGGCCCGGCCGGGGCGTCGCGGCGGTGCATCCGCTGGCCGCACGTTTCGGCGCGGCGGTGGCCCTGTGCGAGGCGAGCATCGCGCTGCTGTGGGTGGGGCGGGCCGTCCCCGGCACGGTCGCCGACGGCCCGCGTCGCCTTGCCGCCGCCGTACGCAGCGGCGGCCCGGCGGGGCCGCTGCCGAGTCCGGTGTCGGACACGGTCGAGCGGACGGCGTTCGATCACGCGCTGCTGGAGGCCGCCGTCGTCTTCGACCGCACGCGGCACGGTGCGGCCGACGCGGGCTCCGGGAACCGCTCGGTGCTGTCCCGGCCCTGGCAGAGGGTGCTGTCGCCCGCGGGGCGGGAGTACGGGCTGCGGGTGGCGCTCTGTGTCACCGTCACCGGCGTCGTCGCGTTGCTGCTGCACGAGGTGCACTGGTACTGGCTGCCGGCCACCGCGGCATTCCTGGTGAAGCCGGACCTGGGGCCGCTGTTCTCCCGGGTGGTGAACCGCTTCGCCGGCACCGTCGCCGGAGTCCTGGCCTTCCTGCTGTGCACCACGGTGTTCGGGGGGCTCGGTGCTCCCGGCACCGTGGCACTGGTCGTCGTGGGCGGGGCGCTGGTGCCCTTCTCCGTCCGCCACTTCGGTCTGCAGACCGCGGTCATCACGGTGCTGGTGCTCTCCTTCGTACGGACGGCCGGCGACACCGAGGCCGCCCCCGCCAGGCTGCTGGAGACCACGCTCGCCTGCGTCATCGTGTTGCTCGTCGGGCACCTTCCCCGGCTGACCGATCCCCGGGTGCGGGTCGGGCACCGGTGCGCGGTCACCCTGCGCTGTACGGAGCTGTATCTGCGCCATGTGCTGGCGGACCCTGACGAGGAGACGCCGGACCCGCGCAGGTCGGGCGCACAGGGTCTGGCCCTGCGGAGCGCCGCCTACCGTGCGCTCGCCGAGACACGCGCGGCGGCGGAGACGGCCGCGGCCGAACTTCCGGGCCCGTACGGCGGGAAGCGGCACGACTGGGCGGCAGTGGCCGACGCGGCCGAACTGATCGTCGACGCGGCGACCGCGTGCGCCCTCCGGGTCGAGTACGGCGTGCCCCGGCCGCCCGCGGCCGAGGTGGAGAAGGTGACGAGCGCGCTGGCGGCGGCGGCCGACGCGCTGGAGGGCGGCCGCGGCGGAACCCGCCCGGGCCCGGGGCCGCGCGACTGCCGTTCGCTGCGGGACGTCATGACCCATCTGCACGGCATCCACACGCTGACCACGGCCGCGTGAACGCCGAAGGGACGCACCCCGTCGCCGGGGTGCGTCCCTTCCTGCTGGTGCAGCCGGACCTTACTTGCGGATCAGGTTGCGGAGCACGTACTGCATGATGCCGCCGTTGCGGTAGTAGTCCGCCTCACCGGGGGTGTCGATGCGGACGACCGCGTCGAACTCCACACCGGTGTCGGTGGTGACCTTGACCGTGCGCGGCGTGGTGCCGTTGTTCAGCTCGGTCACGCCGGTGAAGGAGAAGGTCTCCTCGCCGGTCAGGCCGAGGGACTCGGCGGTCGCGCCCTCCGGGAACTGGAGCGGGAGGACGCCCATGCCGATGAGGTTCGAGCGGTGGATGCGCTCGTAGGACTCGGCGATGACCGCCTTGACGCCGAGGAGCGCGGTGCCCTTGGCGGCCCAGTCGCGGGACGAACCGGAGCCGTACTCCTTGCCCGCCAGGATGACGAGCGGGACGCCCGCGGCCTGGTAGTTCTGCGAGGCGTCGTAGATGAACGACACCGGGGCATCGGCCTGGGTGAAGTCGCGGGTGAAACCACCCTCGGTGCCCGGGGCGATCTGGTTGCGGAGGCGGATGTTCGCGAAGGTGCCGCGGATCATGACCTCGTGGTTGCCTCGGCGCGAGCCGTAGGAGTTGAAGTCGCGGCGCTGGACGCCGTGCTCCGTGAGGTACTTGCCGGCCGGGGTGTCGGCCTTGATGGCACCGGCCGGGGAGATGTGGTCGGTGGTGACCGAGTCGCCCAGCTTGGCGAGCACCCGGGCGCCGGCGATGTCCTCGACCGGGGTCGTCTCCATCGTCATGCCCTCGAAGTACGGGGGCTTGCGCACGTAGGTGGACTGCGGGTCCCACTCGAAGGTGTTGCCGGTCGGGATCGGCAGCGCCTGCCACTGGGCGTCGCCCGCGAAGACGTCCTGGTAGGACTTGTTGAACATGTCCTCGCCGATGGCGTTGGCGACGACGTCGTTCACCTCGGACTCGGACGGCCAGATGTCCGCGAGGTAGACCGGCTTGCCGTCCTGGTCGATGCCCAGGGCGTCCTTGGTGATGTCGACCTTCATCGAACCGGCGATGGCGTACGCGACGACCAGCGGCGGGGATGCCAGGTAGTTCATCTTGACGTCGGGGTTGATCCGGCCCTCGAAGTTGCGGTTGCCGGAGAGCACCGAGGTCACGGCCAGGTCGTGCTCGTTGACGGCCTTGGAGACCTCCTCCGGCAGCGGGCCGGAGTTGCCGATGCAGGTGGTGCAGCCGTAGCCGACGAGGTTGAAGCCGACCTTGTCGAGGTACGGGGTCAGGCCCGCCTTGTCGAAGTAGTCGGTGACGACCTTCGAGCCCGGGGCGAGGGTGGTCTTGACCCACGGCTTGCGGGTCAGCCCCTTCTCGACCGCCTTCTTCGCCACGAGCGCCGCGGCGACCATGACGTACGGGTTCGAGGTGTTGGTGCAGGAGGTGATCGCGGCGACGGTGACGGCGCCGTGGTCGATCTCGTACGAGGTGCCGTCGGGGGCCGTGACCGTGGTCGGGCGCGACGGGACACCGTTGGTGGCGGCCGGGGCGTCGGAGGCCGGGAAGGACTCCTTGCCCGACTCCTCGTCCTCGGAGACGTAGTTGCGCACGTCCTCGGCGAACTGCTGCTTGGCGTTCGCGAGGACGATGCGGTCCTGCGGGCGCTTCGGGCCGGCGATCGACGGGACGACCGTCGACAGGTCCAGCTCCAGCTTCTCGGAGAAGTCCGGCTCGGCGGCCGGGTCCAGCCAGAGGCCCTGCTCCTTGGCGTACGCCTCGACGAGCGCAACCTGCTGGGCGTCGCGGCCGGTCAGGCGCAGGTAGTTCAGCGTCTCGTCGTCGATCGGGAAGATCGCGGCGGTGGAGCCGAACTCCGGCGACATGTTGCCGATGGTGGCGCGGTTGGCCAGGGAGGTGGCGGCGACGCCCTCACCGTAGAACTCGACGAACTTGCCGACGACACCGTGCTTGCGGAGCATCTCGGTGATGGTCAGCACGAGGTCGGTGGCGGTGGTGCCGGCCGGGAGCTCGCCGGTCAGCTTGAAGCCGACGACGCGCGGGATGAGCATGGAGACCGGCTGGCCGAGCATCGCGGCCTCGGCCTCGATGCCGCCGACGCCCCAGCCCAGCACACCGAGGCCGTTGACCATGGTGGTGTGCGAGTCGGTGCCGACGAGGGTGTCGGGGTACGCCTGGCCGTTGCGGACCATGACCGTACGGGCCAGGTGCTCGATGTTGACCTGGTGGACGATGCCGGTGCCCGGGGGGACGACCTTGAACTCGTCGAAGGCGGTCTGGCCCCAGCGCAGGAACTGGTAGCGCTCCTTGTTGCGGCCGTACTCCAGCTCGACGTTCTGCGCGAACGCGTCGTTGGTGCCGAACTTGTCGGCGATGACGGAGTGGTCGATGACCAGCTCGGCCGGGGCGAGCGGGTTGATCTTGGCCGGGTCGCCGCCCAGCTCCTTGACGGCCTCACGCATGGTGGCGAGGTCCACGACGCACGGCACACCGGTGAAGTCCTGCATGATCACGCGGGCCGGGGTGAACTGGATCTCCTGGCTGGGCTGAGCCTGCGAGTCCCAGCCGCCGAGCGCCCGGATGTGGTCGGCGGTGATGTTCGCGCCGTCCTCGGTGCGGAGCAGGTTCTCCAGCAGGACCTTCAGGCTGTAAGGGAGGCGCGCGGAGCCCTCGACCTTGTCCAGCCTGAAGATCTCGTACGACTCGTCGCCCACGCGCAGCGTGCTGCGGGCGTCGAAGCTGTTCGCCGACACGACAGTCTCCTTCATCAATGTGCGCGTACTCCGCGCCGCGCCTCACTACGGCGGGCGCCGCGTGGTGCCGCCTACGGCCCCTCGACCATCCGCTAAGGTAAGAGTTAGTTAGGTAACCCTTACCTGTCGGCGGACTGCGGTGCGCCTTCGGCATATATCTCGATGTCGAGATAACTCTAGTACATCACTTCGGAACGGTCATGCCCGGCCACCCGTACGATCCCGCCGTTCTCGCACCGCCCCGCGCGGCACGGCCCCGCGGCGGCGGCTGCCGTCCGCCCGACCACGCACGGCAGCCGCCCGAACCGGCGCCCGACGCGGTCAGGAGTTCTCGGCCAGGACCTCGTTGCGCGGCACGACGCTCCTGCGCTCCCGCACGTGCGCAGCTGTCACGAGGCCCAGGAGAAGCGCGAGGAGTGCGACCGACGAGCCCGCCGTCCCGAGGTCGAGACCACCCTTGGCGACAGGCTTGGTGAGGAAGTCACCGACGGTGGCACCAAGAGGGCGCGTGAGCACGAACGCGATCCAGAACAGCAGCACGTTCGGCACGACAGGCACCCACATGAGTGCGAGAAGCGCCGCGAGCAGCCCGGTGACGAGAAGCGCGCCACCCGCATAACCGAGCCCGGAGCTGTCGGACAGGAAATCACCCATGGAAGTGCCGAGCGTGTTCGAGACGAGAATCGCCGACCAGAAGAGACCCTCCCCGCGAAAGGTGTCGATGTCGCGGATGGAGAACGTCAGCCCGGTGAACTTCCAGATGACGAAGATGGCCATCAGTAACGAGATCAAGATCGCGGCTCCCGTGGGGTACCCCAGCCCCAGGCCTTGCGGCCCCCAGCCCAGCGAAGTGGCCCCGCCGGACAGGTACCGAGAGCTGGCGTCACGGTTCATGAAGTCGGACATCGTGGTGCCGGCCATGCTGGTGGACAGGATGACGGTCCAGTAGAAATAGGGGTTGTAGCGGGTGGACGCTAGCTGCACGACCAGCGTGACAACGAAGATCAGGAACAGCGCGACCGTGGTGAGGAAGTAGCCGAGCCCGAGGGTCTGGGCCAACAGGTCGCCGGCCGTCTCGCCGAGCGTGGTCGCGGTGATCTTCATGATCCAGAAGGCCAGGGTGACCTCCGGCAGCTTCTTCATCACAGAGTGACCCATGCCGGTGTTCAGGTCGGTAAGGAATTCAGACTTTTCCAAGGTCAATCACTCCTGGTCGGCCGAAACGGCGCCTCGCTCCACCGGAGTGAGCGCCTTCCACGTCGCGGATGAGTGGACATCACAGTGTTGCGGGCGCGAGGCATCCCTTTTCCCGATGGCGCTACGTGTCCGCAGGTGTTTATTACTTCTTTGAATACGGAGACGAGTTCTTTGAATACGGGCACGCGCGTGCCGCGCTCCGCCGATTCGAGGACCCGGTGGCGGTCTTCGTTCTGCATGCGGACACAGGCGGTGCACCCCGTGCGCACTCCGGGTCACCCACGCGGACGCACCCCGCATGCCGGACCGCCGCACCGAGCGGATGATGAGAACGGTCGGCACGCCCCCGAAACCAGCGACGGGCCGCCGCGACAACGGCCGTCGCCCACCTCCCCCGCCATCCCCCACACTTCCCGTTCTCACCTGCTCCCCGCGCACCCGTCACCCGAATGCCACACCCCCGTACGATCTTCATCTCATATCTGAGATAACCTGTCGCCATGTCAGACGACTACCTCGTACGCATCGGCAAGCTCATACGTGACGCCCGTCAGCACCGTGGCTGGACACAGAGTCAGCTTGCAGAGGCACTCGCCACCAGCCAGAGTGCCGTGAACCGCATCGAGCGCGGCAACCAGAACATCAGCCTTGAGATGATCGCCCGCATCGGCGAAGCGCTCGACAGCGAGATCGTGTCGCTCGGCTACGCCGGGCCGATGCATCTGCGGGTCGTCGGCGGACGCCGGCTCTCCGGCTCGATCGATGTCAAGACCAGCAAGAACGCGTGCGTGGCACTGCTCTGCGCCTCGCTCCTGAACAAGGGCCGTACGGTACTGCGCCGGGTCGCCCGGATCGAAGAGGTCTACCGCCTCCTCGAAGTGCTGAACTCCATCGGTGTGCGCACCCGCTGGATCAACGACGGGACCGATCTGGAGATCGTCCCGCCGGCCCGGCTCGACATGGCCTCCATCGACGCGGACGCCGCCCGCCGGACCCGCTCCATCATCATGTTCCTCGGCCCGCTGCTGCACCGTATGGACCAGTTCACCCTGCCGTACGCGGGTGGCTGCGACCTCGGCACCCGGACCATCGAGCCGCACATGATCGCGCTGCGCCGGTTCGGCCTGGAGATAGCCGCGACCGAGGGTCTCTACCACGCCCAGATAGACCACTCGGTGACCCCGGACAGGCCGATCGTGCTGACCGAGCGCGGCGACACGGTGACGGAGAACGCGCTGCTGGCCGCGGCCCGCCACGACGGGACGACCGTCATCCGCAACGCCTCGTCCAACTACATGGTCCAGGACCTGTGCTTCTTCCTGGAGGCACTGGGCGTACGGGTCGACGGCGTCGGTACGACGACGCTGACCGTGCACGGTGTCCCGCACATAGATGTGGATGTCGACTACTCCCCCTCCGAGGACCCGGTCGAGGCGATGAGCCTGCTCGCCGCCGCCGTGGTGACCGAGTCCGAGCTGACGATCCGCCGGGTACCGGTCGAGTTCCTGGAGATCGAGCTCGCGGTGCTGGAGGAGATGGGCGTCGACTGCGACCGTACGACCGAGTACGCCGCCGACAACGGCCGCACCCGGCTGGTCGACCTCACGGTCCGCCCCTCCAAGCTGGAGGCGCCGATCGACAAGATCCACCCCATGCCGTTCCCCGGGCTCAACATCGACAACGTGCCCTTCTTCGCGGCCATCGCCGCCTCGGCCCAGGGCCAGACCCTCATCCACGACTGGGTCTACGACAACCGGGCCATCTACCTCACCGACCTGAACCGTCTCGGCGGCAGGCTGCAACTCCTGGACCCGCACCGGGTCCTGGTCGAGGGGCCCACCCGGTGGCGCGCCGCCGAGATGATGTGCCCGCCCGCGCTGCGCCCTGCCGTGGTGGTGCTGCTCGCCATGATGGCGGCGGAGGGCACGTCGGTCCTGCGCAATGTGTATGTCATCAACCGCGGTTACGAGGAGCTGGCGGAGCGGCTCAACTCCGTGGGCGCGCAGATCGAGATCTTCCGGGATATTTGATCAAAGAAGGCCGCCGCCCTTTCTGACCAGGTAAAACGCTGGTTCGGATGGGGCGGCGGCGCCCGCGGGACCGCTCCGGGACTATGCGCCTGCGCGGTGACTGCTGCGGGCCCAGGGATTGAAGCAGTTGCGCAGCGTCTCCGCGCCAACGCCGTTCAGCGGCCGGGATCCGAGCTGCGCATGTGTCGGCGCACCCCCTGCTCGATGCGCCCGACCGTAGACGGGTCCCCGCTCCAGGCGGGCCACCAGTGCCTCCCTGCAAGGCCGTTGAGGAAACGACCCCGCCGCGGGGGTCGACGAACTCTCCTCGTCGCGCGTCGGTCCGAGTGAGAGATCCCTGTCGAACCGGGTGGGTCCCAGGACAGGGTTGACATGTGTACAGGCACCGATATCTTTGCGCCGCAGGTGCGGCTGCTGATCTTCAGGGGTGTCACATGTCGACGCGATTCGATGTACTGGGCCCGCTGAGGGCCTACCGGGACGATCAGCAGCTTGTTCTCGGATCCGTCAAACAGCGTCTGCTGCTGGCCGCTCTGCTCACCAGGCCCAACGAACTGGTCACCTCAGAGCAGTTGATCGATGTCCTGTGGAAAAATGAGCCTCCGGTCTCGGCCTCCGCGAACCTCCGTTCCTACGCGCGCGGGTTGCGGACCGTGCTGTGCAGCGACTCGTGGGACGGGCTGCCCGTCGCCCGTGGCGGCTACATCCTGCGTCTGCAACCGGATCAGCTCGACCTGGACGCGTTCGACAACGCCGTCGCCAGGGCCAAGGAGGCTGCCGCCGGAGGCGATCCCGTGATCGCCAAGGCCCAGTTCGGGCGCGCGCTCAGCCTTCGGCGAGGAACCCCGCTCGCCGGACTGCCGCATCACCCCCCGCTGGACGAGTGGGTGACCCGTGTCGAGGAGCGGTACCTGGCCGCGGAGGAGGACTACGGCAAGCTGCTCCTCGAGACCGAGAACTGGATGGATGCCGTTCAGTGCATGCGTCAGCTTCTCGACCGTGCGCCTCTCAGGGAGCGGGCCTGGTGCCAACTTCTCACCGGGCTCTATCAGATGGGGAACACCGCAGACGCCCTTGCCGCGTTTCGGCAGGCTCGGAAGATCTTCGTCGCGGAGACCGGTCTCGAACCAGGCGTGCAGCTGACCCAGTTGCACGAGACCATTCTCAACCACCGCCCGCTGAAGGTGGAAAGGGCGAGGAGCAGATCCGGCGCGACTCGGCAGCCCGGGTTCCGGCCCGATGTCGTTCCTCGGCAACTTCCCCCCGTCACCTCCCACTTCGTCGGACGGCAGTATGAGATCGCGCAGCTCGACACTGCGCTGAGCAGTCGTTCCGCCGAGGGCGCGGAGATGACGGCAATCACCCTGGTGTGCGGGATGCCCGGATCGGGGAAGACCGCCCTGGCCGTGCACTGGGCCCACCGGGTGTCCGCGTCGTTTCCCGACGGCCAGCTCTTCGTGGATCTGCGCGGCTACGACGGCGCCAGCCAGCTGTCTCCCTTCGAAGTCCTCGGAGACTTCCTGAACGCACTGGGAATCACACAGTCCGGCATGCCGGCCACGCTCGACGCACGCACCGCGCTCTTCCGCAGTCTGCTGGCGCCCCGGCAGCTGCTGCTGGTCCTCGACAATGCCAGTGACGCGGAGCAGGTACGTCCCCTTCTTCCTGGGGCCGGACGCATCGCGGTGGTGGTGACCAGCCGCGACCAGCTGCCCGGGCTGATCATCTCGGAGGGTGCCCGCACTCTTCCGGTGCCGCCTCTTTCCCAGCAGGAATCCCGGCGGCTGCTGCACCGCCGCATCGGAGAGGACCGCACCGGCGGGGACCCGGCGTCCCTCGACGCGATCGCGACGGCGACCGGCGGCCTTCCCCTGGCGCTGTCCGTGGTGGCGGCCCGGATGGCGATCCAGACCGATCTCTCGCTCAGGAGCGTCGCCGAGAGCCTCCGGCAGAGCCGCGGACGCCTCGACGCCCTGGCCGAAGGAGACGTGCGGGGAACGTTCTGGTGGTCCTACCGAAGACTGACGCCCGGCGCGGCCCGGGTCTTCCGGCTGCTCGGACTGCATCCCGGGCCGGAGGTCGGGGAGGAGGCGGTCTCGGCTCTCACCGGACTCTCGGCCGAGGAGACCGGACAGTGCCTGCGTGAGCTGGTCAGGCTGCATCTGCTGGAGGAGGTCTCCCCCTGCAGATACTCCGCCCATGATCTGTTGTGGAGCTATGCGGCCGAACTGCTGCGGTCGTCCGAGCCCGACGACAGCCGGCAGGCCGCACGCACGCGGATGTACGACCACTACCTTCAGCGCTCCCACTCCGCGGCGGTGTGCATGCAGCCTCAGTGGCTGCGTTTCACTCCGCTCGCCCCGTCCGAGCCCCGGTCCCTCACTCCGGTGACCGATCACGGCGAGGCTCTGACCTGGTTCAAGACGGAGATGAATGTCCTCATCCGTCTCGTCCGTCAGGCGACGGAGCGTGGATACGGAGTGCACGCCTGGCAGACGGCCTGGGCACTGACCGCCTACCTCGCCCCCAAAGGCCTGTGGCAGACCCAGCTCACCGTCCAGCGTCTCGCGGTCGCCGCCGCCGAGCAGAGCGAGGACGCGCTCGGGCAGGCGACCTCCCATCGCCTTCTGGGTCGTGCGCTGACCCGCCTGGGGATGTTCCCGGAGGCCGACGACCACCTCAAGCGGGCCCAGTCCGAGTTCGAACAGGTCGGTGATGTCGCGGGGGTGGCCCAGTGCCTGCACAACAGGAGCGAGGTCTCCTTCGCCACCGGAGACGGGCAGGGGTGCCTGGTCCACGCGCGGGAAGCCCTGCGGCTTCACCGGCTCGCCGGCCATCCCGCCGGTGAGGCGCGCGCCCTCAACGGCATCGGCTGGGTATCGGCAACGATCGGCGACTACGCGCAGGCGGTGGAGAGTTCCGAGCAGGCCCTGGAGATCCAGCGGCGGATCGAGGACGTGAACGGCCAGGCCGCCACACTCGACACCCTGGGATACGCCTACCACCATCTGGGCCGGTGGGAGCTCGCAGTGTCCAGTTACCGGCAGTCGATCGCCCTTTTCGGCGCCTCCGCGGACCGCTACCACGAGGCCGAGACCCGAGGCCGTCTGGGCGAGACGCTGGAAGAGATGGGCCGCCCGCTTGCGGCGACGACCGAGTGGCTGGCGGCTGCCGAGATCTTCGACGAGCTGCTGGACCCCGCGGCGGAGGAGATGCGCTGCCATATCTCGCGGGTCGAGGGGGAGAACGCCTTTCCGGGGGCGGTCGGCAGCGACTGAGCCGGCCCGCCCCTCGGGGACCGTCACGACCGCCGCCTCGTGGCGTCGGAGACGGCCTCAGGCACCGGAGACACCCTTGGAGATCAGAAGTGCCGCGACCCCCGCGACGTTGCCGGCCTCCTTCAGCTCCACGTCGTCCACTTGGACGGAGTACTCCTTCTCCAGCACGAGGCCCAGTTCGACCAGGGCCAGCGAGTCGAAGCCGAGGTCCTCCCAGCCGGTGTCCGGGCCGGTGTCGTCCGGAACCGCGAACTGTTCCACCAGGCGGTCGAGAATCCGCCGCTCCAGCAGCGAGATGGTCATGCTCATGACTATTCACTCCTCAGATGTCCGGAACGTTCAGCACGGTGCGGCCGCTCACAGGGGTGTGATGTCCGGCCAGGTGATGGCTGCGGAGGCCCAGGTCAGCCCGCCGCCGAAAGCGGTCATGAGGACGCGGTCGCCGCGCGTGAACCGCCCCTGCCCGGCGGCATGGGCGAGGGCCAGGGGGATGGACGCGGCGGAGGTGTTTCCGACGCGGTCGATGTCGACGACGGCGCGTTCGACGGGGATGTCCAGGTGTCCGGCGAGCGCGCCGAGAATGCGCGCGTTGGCCTGATGGCCGACCAAGTGGTCGATCTCGCCGGTCTGCCAGCCGATCCGGCCCAGGAGCGTGGTGGCGGACTCGCTCATATGGCGGACGGCCTGACGGAAGACTTTCGTCCCCTCCATGACGAAGTAGCGGTCGGCGCTCGCCGTGTCGGCGGTGACGGGCTGACGCGAGCCACCGGCCGGGATACGGATGAGGTCCTTGTGGGCGCCGTCCGAGCCGAGGTGAGCGCCGAGCACCGTCCCTGGCCGGCCCGGGACATCGCTCGCGGTGAGCACGACGGCGCCCGCGCCGTCACCGAAGATGACACGGGTGGCGCGGTCGTCGGGGTTGAGGATGGTCGAGTAGGCGTCCGCGCCGATGACCAGGACCGTGCGGGCCTGTCCGGCGACGATCTGCGCGTGCCCCATGGCCAGCGCGTACAGGAAGCCGGAACAGACGGCCGCGATGTCGTAGGCGGCCACGGGCCCCAGCCCCAGACGTGAGGCCACGTCGGGGGCGGTGGCCGGGCAGGGGTGGTCGGGCGTGGTGGTCGCCAGCGCGACCACGTCGATGTCCTCCGGAGCGAGGCCCGCGGATTTCAGCGCGCGCAGACCGGCCTCCACGGCGAGGTCGCTCGTCGCGGTGCCGGGTTCGACCCAGTACCGGCTGCGGATCCCCGTACGGGAGACGATCCACTCGTCGCTGGTGTCGAGCCCCTCGGCGAGTTCGGCGTTGGTGACCAGACGGGACGGCAGACAGGTACCGAGCCCGATCATCGCGGAGTGCATGGCAGGCTCCCCCCACGGGCGGCGAGGGCGAGGAAGGCGTCGTTGTCCGGCCTGGAGCCGACGGACACCCGGACACCCTCGTGGGCGAAGGAACGGACGGCGATCCCCTCGGCGCCGCACCGCTCGCCGAACGCGGCCGAGCCCTCGCCCAGCGGGAGCCACAGGAAGTTGCCGTGGCTGTCGGGGACGTCGAAGCCCGCAGCCCGCAGGGCCTCGCACATCCGGGTGCGTTCCTCGACGGTCTCGTCGACCCGCCGCAGCAGTTCGTCCTCCAGCCGGAGCGCGGCCAGCGCGGCCTGCTGGGCGACCGAGCTCACCGCGTAGGGGAGGCACACCTTGTGCAGGTGCACGACGGTGTGCGGAGCGCCGAGCAGACAGCCGACGCGCAGGCCGGCGAGCCCGTAGGCCTTGGAGAAGGTGCGGGTCACCACGAGATGGGGGTGGGCGTCGAGCAGGGCGATGCCGCTGCACGCGTCCTCGTCGCGGGCGTATTCGAAGTAGGCCTCGTCCAACACCACCAAGCAGGTCGGCGGGACCCGGTCCAGGAAGTCCTCGAGCTCCCGGCGGCGGATCAGCGCACCGGTCGGGTTGTTGGGGCTGCAGAGCAGGACGAGCCGGGTGGCGTCGGTGATCCCGGCCGCCATGGCGGGCAGGTCCAGGTGGCCGCCGGCCAGCGGCACGGGGACCGTCCGGACTCCGGCGAGGGCGGCCAGCACGGGATAGAGCTCGAACGACGGCCAGGGATGGACGACGGTGGCGCCGGGCTCGGCCACCGCCTGGAACAACGCCTGGAGCAGGGCGACGGATCCGGCGCCGACGAGCACCTGGTCCGGGTCGGCGCCATGCCGGCGGGCGATCGCCTGGGTGAGCCGGGAGCACGCGGGGTCGGGGTAGCGGTTGAGGTCGGCGCCCGCGACGGCGAGTTCCTCGACCAGGTCCGGAAGCGGCTGGTGCGGAGATTCGTTGGCGGACAGGGGACGGGCGGGTGCCCCGTCGTAGACGCCCTCGGTGGGGCGGTAGCCGGGAATCGAGTCGAGGACGGCGCGGAACCGGGGAGCGGGGGCGGGCTTCCTAGGCATGCTGCTCCTGTCGTGCGGCCTGTCCCAGCGCCTCGGCCACGTCCACGATCAGGTCCTCCTGGCCGGCGACCGCCTGGCGGCGGCCGAGCTCGAAGAACACGTCGCGGGGGTCGACGCCCTCCCGCCGGGAGACGTCCAGCACATGGCTCTTGAACCCGGAGAACACTCCGGACAGTCCGCTGACGACGCCCACCGAGTCGATGACGGGCTGAGTCCTCATCAGCTCGCGTTCGGCGAGGTCGGCGGCGTCCAGCAGCCGGTAGAGGTCCACGTCGGTGGTGTGTCCCAGCCGTTCCAGGACCGGGACCACCACTTCGAGCTGGGTGTTGCCCGCCCCCGCGCCGAATCCGCGCGCACAGCCGTCGATGATGTCCGCGCCGGCCTCCACGGCGGCCACCGAGTTGGCCACCGCCATGCCGAGGTTGTTGTGCCCGTGGAACATCACGGGCACATCGACCGCCTCCCGGATCGCGGCGATGCGGGCGGTCACGTCCGGCGGCAGGAAGTGTCCGGAGGAGTCCATGATCCCCACCCCGGACGCGCCGAACCCGACCAGCCGCGCGCACTGCTCGGCCAGTTCCCCGGGGCCGGCCATGTGGCTCATCAGCAGGACGCCGTGTGCCTCGGCGCCCCGCTCGGCCAGGTGACCGAGGTGTCGTTCGGCGAGGTCGCTCTCGGTGCAGTGGGTGCCGATGCGCACCAGGTCGGCACCGTGGGCGATCGCCCGGTCCAGGTCTGCGGCGCGTCCCCAGCCGGGGAGCATGAACACGCACATCCGGCTGTGGGTCAGTGCCTCGCGTACCACGGAGAGCATCTCGTCGTCGCTGAGCCGGGCACGGCCCACCTGGAGCGACGAGGCGCCGAGGCCGTTGCCGTGTCCGACTTCGACGACGGGGATGCGTGCCGCGTCGGCCGCGGCGGCGTAGGCGCGCAGCTGGGCCGCGTCGAGCTGGTGACGGACGGCGTGGTGGCCGTCCCGGAGCGTCGGGTCGTGGATCAGTACATGGCTCATGACGTCTCCGCGGGAACGCAGGTCAGGTGGTGGTCCGCATACCGTTCGGCGACGTGCAGGGCGGCGGAGTTGATGATGTCGAGGTTGCCGGCGTACCGGGGGATCCGGTCGCCCGAGGCGTGGACCTCGACGGCGACGAGCGCCTTGCCGTCTCCGACGGCGCAGGCGGTCACGGCGCAGCCGCCGACGAAGGCGCGCATCTCCTCCACGGCCGTGTCCACCGCTGCCCGCACCGAGTCCTGCGTCAGGTCCTCTCCCAGCAGGGACATGGCGACCCGGAAGGTGGCCGGGGGCCGGGCCGGGCTCAGGTTGACCATCACCTTGACGTCCTCGATCCCGCTGAACTCCCGGACGGCGTCCTGGGTGGTGTCGATGTACTCGTCGAGGTTGAGCCGGGTGGACCGGCCGATGGTACTGCTGGCGGCGGTGGTGACGACCTCGGCGTACGCGATCCGGTGACGGCGCGCCACGGCGTGCAGCACGGGGATGGCGGCCTGCCCTCCGCAGCTGACCATGTTCACGTTCCGGTGGGACAGCGCGTCCGACCCGTTGATGGTGGGGATCACCATCCGGCCGACCTGGCTCGGGGTCAGGTCGACCAGCAGCGTGTCGGACGGGGCGAGCAGTTTCGCGTGTTCGACGTGCGCCGACGCGGTGGTGGCGTCGAAGACGATGTCGAACGGCTCCTCACGGTCGACCAGGGAGCGTATGCCGCCGGCCGACACGGGCAGGCCCGTCCTGGCCAGCCGCCGCAGCCCCGGAGTGTTCTCGTCGCGGCCGAGGACCAGACCGAGTTCCAGGTGGTCGGAGCGTGTGATCTTGACCGCCAGATCGACCCCGATGAGACCGGCACCGATCACCGCGACGGACAGTCGGCCGTTCTCCGTCATGCCTCCCCCTCGTTCCGTTCCGCGGGGGCTTCGGCCGGCGGCCCTGCGACGGTGAGCGACACCGACCCGAGGGACGCGAAGGACGCCGTGGCCCGGAGACCGGGAACCAGGTCGACGGCGTCGGCCCAGGAGCCCGCGAGTACCAGGTCGCCCGCCTTGATCCCCTCCCCGAAGGTGTCGAGGATCCTCACCAGGAAGGCCACGGACTCCGCGGGATGGCCCATGACCGCGGAGCCGTACGCCGTCTGGATCCGGTCCCCGGTCTGGAAGACCACCCGCTCGGCGGCCAGATCTGTCCTTCCCGCGGAGCCGAACGGCACCTCGGGCCCGACGACCACGCGCGCCGAGGACGTGTTGTCGGCGACCGTGTCCGCCAGCCTGATCCGCCAGTCGGCGATCCGGCTGTCCAGCACCTCCAGCACCGGATGGACCGCTACGGTCGCGTCGAGGACGTCCGCCGCGCTGACCGACCCGCCGCGCAGGTCCTCGCCGACCCGGAAGGCGATCTCCGCCTCGAGTTTCGGGGCGATGAACTGCCCGGCGTCCAGGCAGGCTCCGTCCGGCAGGAGCATCCGGTCCGTGAGATGACCGAAGTCCGGGTGGTCGATGTCGAACGCCTTCTGGATCGCCTCGCTCGTCGCGCCGATCTTGTATCCGATCAGCTCGGCGCCGTCGGCGACCTCCAGTGCGCGCAGCTCACGCTGCACCTCGTAGGCGTCCTCCAGTGACAGCTCGGGATGGCGTGCGGTGAGTGGTTCCACCGGTTTCCGCTCCCGCGCGGAGTCCCACAGCTGCGCCGCGAGTTCGCGGTACAGGGAACGTGCCGCCGTCAGGGTCATCGGCCCGGCTCCTTCCTCGGTCAGACCGCTACTTGGTAGCGATGAACAGTCGGCTGCCGGGCATGGGCTGCGGGAGGCAGGTGACGGACGAGAATCCCGCGGCCCGGAACTTCTCCAGCCATTCGTGCTCGGCCGGCAGCGCGATGCCCATGAACTGGGAGTGCAGGTAGGTGAAGAGGGCGCTGAACTTCCGTTCCGTGCCCGGCGCGTACGAGACCGCGTCCACGATGGCCATGAAGCCGCCGGGGGCCAGTCCTTCGCGGCAGACGGACAGGACCTTCTGGAACACCGCGTCGTCGCGGACGACATCGTGCATGACGAAGAAGGCCTGGATGGCGTCGGCCCCTTCGATCGGGGACGCGTCGTCCACCAGCGACTCGACGGAACGCTCGGTGACCTCCAACCGGTCCGCCACACCCGACCGCGCGGAGGCTTCCCGCGCCGCGGCGCAGGCGGCCCCACTGATGTCGAGGGCCACTCCGGTGCGGTCCGGATCCTGCAGCAGAAGTTTGATCAGCAGGCCTGCCGCGCCGGCGCCGAGGTCGGCGACCCGCCGTGCTCCGGAGGCGTGCACGTACTCGAAGGCGCCCTGGTAGAAGCCTCGTTGGCCCACCCAGCGGGAGCTGACCGCGACGCGTCGCCCGTCCCGGGGGTGCAGCCGCCCGGCGGCGACCGGGTCCAGCAGGAAGGAGCCCGCGTGCTCGATCAACGGGTAGTTGGCGCCGACCGACCAGGAGACGTACCCCGCTTCGTATCGTCGGTCCGGGTAATCGTCCGCGGGCCGGTACTGTCCCGCTGTGCCCGTCTCCACGACCAGGCCGGCGGCCGCCAGTGCGGTCATGTACTCGCGCAGGCCGGGCGCCGGCAGTCCCGTCAGGCGGACCAGCTCGTCGATGTCGAACGCGTCGTCGGCGTCCAGTACCTGGTCCACGCCCAGCTCGGCGCCGATCTGCAGCAGGGCCGCGGTGGCCGCGAGGTCGGCTGCCTTCTCCACCAGGGACTCCTGCGCTTCCGAGTGGGCCATACGAGAGGGCGACGGGCTCATTCCTTCTCCTCCTGCCGAGATGTCGGCGACGCCGACGGGAAACTCGGGACATCCCTGCGGCGGACGTCCCTCGGCCAGGAGCGGCCGGTGAACCGGTTCCGGGGAAAGGCCCGACGGTTCCGGATCCTCCACCCTCTCCTCCTGGTGCTCCGGGACGGTACCGGCGGCGCCGATCCGGCCGCGTACGACGCGGATACAATCTCCGTGCAACGCCGTTGGCCAGTCCCGGAGTTGGGCGTGCGTGCCCAGGAGCGAACGCCCTGGGGGCGGCCCGTGACCGGACCGCCCCCGCATGGCACAGTTCTCTCCGTCATCCGGCATCTCGGCTCAGTGCGGCAGAGCTCTTCTCCTGACGCCGTCGAGGAGATCCCCGACCTCCTCGACGACCTCCCGTTCACTGGAGTGCAGGAAGAAGTGGTCCCCGGGGAAGAGCCGTGAGCGGAACGCACCGGATGTCAGGTCCCGCCAGGAGTTCATGGCGCCATCCGCCGTGAGGCCGTCGGCGGACCCCGCGAAAGCTGTTACGGGGCAGGTGAGTACGGGCCGCCTGCGCCACTCATAGGTGTCGTAGAGCCAGATGTCGTATCGCATCATCGGATACAGCAGATCCAGCAGCTCCGGACTGTCCCGGATGTTCTCGGGAAGTTCCATGGTGGCGTTCCAGGCCGCGAAGAACTCCTCCTGCCCCAGATGGCTCATCGGCGCCGTCTTCTCGCCCCGGTGAGGTGGCGCGCACCCCGACACCACGAGGTGCTCGACGGGCACACCGCGCAGGGCGAGTTCGACGGCCACTTCGTAGGCGAGCAGCGCACCGAGACTGTGCCCGAACAGAACGGTGGGGAGGCGGGGCAGGGCGGCGATCTCCGCGGCCATGACCGCCGCCACCTCCGGCAGCCCTCCCGGGGTCTGCCTGCCTGCCGGGTCGGGCGCCCGGCCCGGCGGGTCGGCCCCCAGGATGTCCACCCCGGCCGGCAGCCCGGCCGGCCAGCTCCGGTAGATCATGGTGCTGGCTCCGGCGTACGGCAGACACACCAGCCGCAGGCCTTCCGCACCGGTGCCGGCGATGCGTGTCAGCCGGGACGACACCCGGGTGTTCCGGGTCCGGACCGCCATGTTCCCCGCCCTCCCTCCGTGTCCGAGGCGACCGGTCAGCGCAGGCTCTTGGGCGTCATGTCGGTCCAGGTCTTCTCGATGTGCTCAAGGCATGCGGACTTCTCGCCGGAAAAGCCGACGGCGTGCCAGCCGGCCGGCTCGTCGCGGTGCTCCGGCCAGATCGAGTACTGCTCCTCGTCGTTGACGACGACCTTGTAGCGATCCATGGTGTCGGACATCCTTGTTCCCTTTCCGGTGTTTCTGCTCTGACTCGGTTGTTGACGACATCGGGTTTCCGCGGACCGGCCGCACGGCTCAGAGGCCTCGGCCGAGCCAGTTCCTCAGCGCCTCGCCCAGGGCTTCGCTGTGCTCGGCGGCCAGCAACTCGCCGTGGGTGGAGCGAACGGGTGCCACGGCGAGTTCGCCTGTGACGTAGGGCGCCCAACGGCTCCGGGGTCCGCCGGGAACGGGTTCCAGAGCGGCCGGGACCAGCAGGGCGTCCCCGTGGAAGACCTCAGGACGGTGCCGGGCGAGCAACCTGAGGTTGTTGGTCACCACCCGCCGGAGTACGGCTTCGGCGTGCCCGTCGCCGTTCTCCCCGCCGATTCCCAGCAGTTGGCCTGCGGTGAGGTCGGGGCCGATCGCCTCGGCCGTCAACGCCTCGACATCCGCGAAGTCCTCCACGGCGGCCGTCACGTCGTCTCCGAGGTCCGGGGCCGGATAGCTGTCCAGCATGATCAGGGCACCGACCTCCTCGCCCCGTCGCTGGGCCTCGACCGCCATGGCGTGTGCCACGACGCCACCCAGCGACCAGCCCATCAGGTGGAGCGGTCCCGTCGGCTGAAGCTCACGGGCGTGGTCCAGGTAGGTGGCGGCCATCTCCGACAGGGTGCCGGGAAGGATCGCGTCCCGCCTGCCGTCGAGCCCGCGCGCCTGGAAGGCATGGACCGGACGGCCGTCACCCAGCATGCGCGGCACACCTGCGTAGCACCAGCCGAAACCGCCTCCGGGATGGACGCAGAACAACGGCGGACGCGCCCCGTCGGACCGCAGCGGCAGCATCACCGAGGCGGCGTTCTCCCGTGCCCCGTCCGTCGTGGTGGTGGCGAGGAGTTCCGGGGTGGGCCGGTCGAAGAGGTCGGTGACGGTCACGGGCCGGCCGAGCCGTTCGCTCAGCCGGGTGACCAGCCGTACGGCCAGGAGCGAGTGTCCGCCCAGGTCGAAGAAGCTGTCCTCGGCACCGACCGCGGTCACCCCGAGGACTTCGGCGAAGACATCGGCCACCGTCTGCTCGTCCGGTGTCCGGGGAGCACGACCACCCTGGGACTTCGAGATGACCGGTTCCGGCAG
>NZ_JBFAWU010000044.1:0-24595 GCF_040680455.1 Streptomyces sp. NPDC052052
GCTGGTCACCAACCTGGCGGCGGGGCTGAGCGGGGAACCGCTCAACCACGAGGAGGTGCTGCGGGCCGGCCGGGAGTCCGCCACCCGCATGGGCGGCCCCCTGCCACGTTCACGCACTCGGCTCCCGCACCACCAGTGGGGTGCCGAGGACCTGGTGTCCGCCAGTGGCGAGCATGCGCACTTCACCCCGGTCACTGATCTCCGCGCGCACGATTCCGGTCTCGTCCTCGTAGATCGGGTATCCACCCGCACCCGACTGATCCGTACGCCGGACGATCACTGCGTCGTCCTCCACGGCCGACGACTGAAATACCAACTGGTAGCTCTCCGGGTAATCCATACCGGATGTCCCTCGTCACGCTCCGGGCCTGGAGGCCGAGGCCCCGGCCCGTCGGGGTTCCGGAATCCTTCCGCCTGGCGCGGAGGATTCCGCCTGTTTCCAGTCTCCTCCGGCATCCCCCGCGTCGCATCCAGGACGTCCCGGGCCCGTTCCACCGCCTCGGCAACGCTTCCCGCCCCCGGGCAGCGCCCACGGCTGCGGGCCCGCACCCGGGCCGCTTATCCTGAACCCATACGGGCGGTTCGACGTCACTCGGGCAGATACCGGAGATTCACCCCCCCTTTCCCCGGGTCGCGTATGCGACGTACACGACCGGATTCCCTGCACTTCGGGAAGGGACACACCATGAAGGATGCCGACATGGGAGACGATGTCTACCAGCCCCAGCAGCCTGAGGCCTCCGACCTCACCGAGCAGCTCGACATCGAGGACACGCTGGACAACCGGGTCGGGATGACCGACCTGCTGGACGAGGGCTACTCACCGCCCGAACGGCCATGGGCGGTGGAGGACCAGGGCACCACAGCCACCGAACAGCACAGTGGCGAACCGCTGGAGAGTCGTCTGGCACGGGAACTGCCCGATACCACCGAGGACGCCGAGGCCGACGGCGACGACATGGGCGACCTGTCTAACGGCGAGGGCGAGCCCTGGGACGCGGAGGTCGGCACGGTACGCGCCGGCCGTCTCACCCGGGAACTGGATATCGACGAGCCGGACACGATGGCGGCCGAGGACGTCGGGGTCGACGGAGCGGGGGCATCGGCCGAGGAAGCTGCCGTGCATGTGATCGCCGACACCGAGGAGTGAGCCGCCGGCACCCTCAGGCCCCTTCCAACCCCTCTCCTCCCTTGACCGCCGCTCCGTCGACCGCCGCGGCCGTCAGGCGGGCTCGCCGAGGAACCTGCCGCCCTCCAGCAGGGTCTTGAGGCACGAGACGATCGCGACCCAGCCCCCGCTGACCCCCTCCAGCATCCTGCTGTCCGGGCTGTCGAACCCGTCGTGGGTCAGGGTGAGCTTGATACCCAGCTCGGGCTCCTCGGCCGGCTCGATGTCGAAGGTGACCTTCGACCGCTCCTGGACGGCCTTCTCCCACTCCTCGTCCGAGGCGAACTCGAACATCTGGCGGTGCATGGGCTGCAGGGTGTGCCAGGTGTACGAGAGGCGCTTGCCCGGCTCCGCCTCCAGGACCCGCTGCCCGACCTCCTCGAACTCCCCGTCCGGGTCCATCTTCCAGCGGACCGCCGCACCGACCTCCCAAGTCGATTCGGGGCCGTAACCACCCATGTAGATCTTGATGAGCTCGGGGTCGGTCAGGGCCTGGTACAGCTTCTCGGCCGTGGTCTGGATGTAGATGACGTACACGAACTCCGCCTTGTCCATGACCGCTCCTTCCAGGGTCTGTTCGATGGGGGGAGGTGCGATCGGCCGAGACCGTCCGTACCGGCCGATCCAGTGGTCGGCGACCTCCTGGAGGGGCACCGGGTTCAGGTAGTGCAGCTTCTCGCGGCCCCGGCGCACGGCGGTGACGAGCAGCGCCGACTCCAGGACGGCCAGGTGCTTGCTGACCGCCTGCCGGCTCATGCCGAGGCCCTCGCCCAGCTCACGCAGGGTCTGACCGCTGCGCGCGTGGAGCCGGTCGAGCAGCTCTCTGCGGCTCGGATCGGCCAGTGCCTTGAATACCGGGTCCATCGCCGCCATCACGACCACCCTCGCCCGTCCGTTGCCCTCCTCCAGGCTAGGCAACCTTCCGGTTGCGGGGCGAGCCGACGGGTGCGCTTCGCCGGAACGATTTCTCGAATTAACTTCTGATGTCTTGTCAGCACCGGTTCTACGCGCATAGTTTTTGCTGTCACCACACTTCGGGAGCAGCCCACCGTGCACATATCCAGACCGCGTTCCATCCTGCTGACCTGCGCCGTCGCCGTGACCCTCTCGGCCACCGCGCTGCCCGCCGCCTTCGCGACCCCGTCATCGACCGCCGTGATCTCCGAGGTGTACGGCGGTGGGGGCAACTCGGGTGCCACGCTGACCCGCGACTTCATCGAGCTGGCCAATGCCGGCACCACCGCGTACGGCCTGTCCGGCCTCAGCGTGCAGTACCTGCCGGCCGCCCCGTCGGCCACATCGCAGTGGCAGGTCTCCGCGCTGAGCGGGTCCGTCGCCCCCGGTGGCCGCTACCTCGTCGCCGAGGCCGCGGGCACCGGCGGCACCGTGGCCCTGCCGACGCCGGACGCCACCGGCTCCATCGCGATGGCGGGCGCCGGCGGAACCGTCGCGCTGGTCTCCGGTACGACCGCGCTGACCTGCAAGACGGCGGCCGACTGTGCGGCCGACACACGGATCGTGGACCTCGTGGGCTACGGCTCCGCGGTCGTGCGCGAGGGCAGCGGCCCGGCGGCCGGGGCGTCGAACACCGCCTCGGTGGCGCGCGCCGCGTCCCTCGCCGACACGGACGACAACGCCGCCGACTTCACCGCGGGCACCCCGACACCGGTCAACGCGGCGGGCGAGACGTCCGGTTCCGGTCCGGAGGACCCCGGCGGCCCGACCAACCCCGGCACCGTCCGGATCCACGACATCCAGGGCACCACCCGGGTGTCGGCCCTGGACGGCCAGACGGTGGCCGGGGTCCCCGGCGTCGTCACCGGTGTCCGGACCAGCGGTTCGCGCGGCTTCTGGATCCAGGACCCCACGCCGGACGCGGACCCCCGCACCGCCGAGGGCGTGTTCGTCTACACCGGCTCCACCGCCCCGCAGGTCACCGTGGGCGACTCGGTGCTGGTCAGCGGCAAGGTGGACGAGTACTACCCGTCCTCGACCACCCAGTCGATCACCGAGATCACCGCACCGAAGACGACGGTCGTCTCCTCGGGCAACGCGCTGCCGGAGCCGGTCGTGCTCGACGCCGCCTCGGTGCCGGACGCCTACGTCCCCTCGGCGGACGGCGGTTCGATCGACGCGCTGCCCCTCGAACCGTCGGCGTACGCCCTCGACCTCTACGAGTCGCTCGAAGGCGTCCGGGTCCAGGTCTCCGACACCCGGGTGACGGGCGCGACGACCGCGTACGACGAGGTCTGGGTGACCGTGAAGCCGGAGGAGAACCCGACGCGGCGGGGCGGCACGCTGTACTCCTCGTACGACGGCCAGAACACCGGCCGCCTCAAGGTGATGTCGCTCGACCCGGCCCAGCCGGTTCCGGTGGCCGACGTGGGCGATGTGCTGTCCGGGACGACCACCGGCGTCATGGACTACGCGTCGTACGGCGGCTACAACCTCCAGGCCACCGAGCTCGGCACGCTCACCGACCACGACCTCGCCCGCGAGGTCACCCGGAAGCAGAAGGGCAACGAGCTCGCCGTCGCCACGTACAACGTGGAGAACCTGGACGCCCTCGACGAGCAGGCCAAGTTCGACACCCTCGCCGAGGGCATCGCGGTCAACCTGTCCTCGCCCGACATCGTGTCGCTCGAGGAGATCCAGGACGACAACGGCGCGGTGAACGACGGCACGGTCGGCTCCGAGGCCACGCTCCAGCGGTTCACCGACGCGATCGTCGCCGCGGGCGGCCCGCGGTACGACTGGCGTTATGTCGCACCCGAGGACGGCAAGGACGGCGGCGAACCGGGCGGCAACATCCGCAATGTCTTCCTCTTCAACCCGGAGAGGGTCGACTTCGTGGACCGTGCGGGCGGCGACGCCACCACTGCCGTGGCCGCGGTGAAGACGAAGAAGGGCGTGACGCTCTCGGCGTCGCCCGGCCGGATCACCCCGACCGACGACGCGTGGACCGACAGCCGCAAGCCGCTCGTCGGGGAGTTCCGCTTCCACGGGAAGTCGGTCTTCGTCATCGGCAACCACTTCACGTCCAAGGGCGGCGACCAGCCCCTGCACGGCAAGTACCAGGAGCCGAGGCGCAGTTCCGAGGACAAGCGGGTGCGGCAGGCCGCGGAGGTGAACACCTTCGTCAAGTCGCTGCTGGCCGCGGACGACTCTGCCCGGGTCATCACGCTCGGCGACCTCAACGACTTCGCGTTCTCCCCGACGGTGGACGCGCTGACCAGCGGCGAGGTACTCAAGCCCCTGATCACCACGCTGCCCGCGGACGAGCAGTACAGCTATGTGTACGACGGCAACTCCCAGGCGCTGGACCACATCCTGACAAGTCCCGGTATCCGCCGCTTCGACTACGACGTGGTGCACATCAACGCGGAGTTCGCCGACCAGGCGAGCGACCACGACCCGCAGATCGTGCGGGTGAAGGTCAACGCCAAGTAGTACGGCGGGAACTGACCTTCTGTGCGGATGGGGCCACCCGGATACCCGGGCGGCCTCGTTCGCGTCACTTTCCGACGGGTCGGGGAAGCAGGCGGGTGACGGCCACGCCGAACGGCCGACTGAAGACCGGTCAACCCCTCTCCCGCCACTCAGGTTTCACCCGTAAACTCCGCGATCATGACTACGGAAACACCGTCGAACACGACCGGAAACGACGGACCCGCGCTCTTCGCGACCATGTCCACCATGCGCGCGATGCGCCGCCTCAAGCCGGAACCGGTGCCGGACGAGACGCTGGAGCAGCTCATACAGGCGGCGGTCTGGGGCCCCAGCGGCGGCAACATGCAGTGTTACGAGTACGTGGTGGTGACCGACCGCGAGATGATGGCGCGCCTGGCTCCGCTGTGGAAGCGCTGCGTGGACGCCTATCTGGCGACGACCGGGAAGTACGCGCCCAAGGGGATGGACGACGCGGCCTACGGACGGATGGTCGCCGCGATCGAGTACCAGCGCGACCACTTCGCCGACACTCCCGCGCTGATCATCCCCTGCTACCGGTTCCCGGAGCCGCGGCTGGACGAGGAGGGCCTGCAGGCCTCCGCCGAGGCGCTCGGCCCTGCCGGGACCGAGCACATGATGAACATTCAGACCCGTTTCCAGGCGCTGGCCGAGGGGTCCTGCGTCTACCCGGGTGTGCAGAACCTCCTGCTCGCCGCACGGGCGCTGGGGCTGGCGGCGAACATCACCATCTGGCACCTGATGCTGGAACAGGAATGGAAGGCCGCGCTCGGCATCCCGGAGGACATGCACACCTTCGCCGCCGTTCCGGTCGGGTGGCCGCTGGGCAACTTCGGCCCGATCAAGCGCCGCCCGGCGGCGGACGTCATCCACCGCGACCGCTGGTAGGACGCCGCACCCGGGGCGCGGCGCGACACGCGCGGGATTCGCCTGCCGGTCCCGTCCGGTAACCACCGGACGGGACCGTTTGCGCCCCCAACTGTGCTGGGGAGACGGCAAGTTCGAACCAAAGGCATGCCATTGTCATGTGCGCAACAGATCGATACGCTGAGCACGCTTCGGCCCCTCGGCCCACCCCACTCGGGCCCCGGGGCCGTTCTCCTACCCCCACTGAGCAGGAGCAGGTATGCCCAGACGAACCGCCGCCCACACCGCGGCCGGCGCATCGGTCCTCGCAGCCCTCACCGTGACCGCCCTGGCCGCGGCCGGCAGCCCGGCTCTCGCCGCCGCGGACACCGGCCACTCCATGAACCGGGCGTTTGCGCGGGCGGCGGCGGAGTTCGACGTACCCCGTGATCTGCTCGCCGCCGTCGGGTACGGCGAGACGCGTCTCGACGGCCACTCGGGGCACCCCAGCCAGGCCAACGGCTACGGCGTCATGCACCTGGTGAGCAACCCGGAGAACCGGACGCTGGAGCAGGCGTCCGCCCTCACCGGCGAGCCCGTCTCCCACCTCCGCAAGGACACCACGGCCAACATCCGGGGCGGCGCGGCGGTGCTGCGCAGCTACGCGGACAAGCTCGGACTCGACGCCCACGAGCGCGACGACATCAACGCCTGGTACCCGGCAGTCGCCCGGTACAGCGGTGCGGAGGGATCCACGGCCGCCCTCTACGCGGACACCGTGTACACGTTCCTGACCAACGGGCTCTACGCCACGGTCCCCGACGGTGAGCAGGTCTCGGTGACGGCCCGCGCCGTCTCGCCGCAGAAGAGCTCGCTCGCCGCCACCGCGGTGAGCACGCAGAGCACCGACTACCCGTCGGCGCTGTGGGTTCCGGCCGCCACGGGCAACTACGCCTCGGGCCGGTCGGCAACGATCGACAAGGTGATCATCCACGTCACCCAGGGCTCGTACGCGGGATCGATCAGCTGGTTCCAGAACCCGTCGGCCGTGGTCAGCGCCCACTACGTGGTGCGTTCCTCCGACGGCCAGATCACCCAGATGGTCCGCGACAGCGACACCGCCTACCACGCGCGGAGCCAGAACTCCTCGTCCCTCGGGATCGAGCACGAGGGGTGGATCGACGACCCGGCCTGGTTCACGGACGCGATGTACCGCTCCTCGGCGGCCCTGACGGCGTACCTCTGCGACCGGTACGGGATCCCGAAGGACCGGTCGCACATCATCGGGCACAGTGAGGCCCCGGGCAACGACCACACCGACCCCGGCCCGTACTGGGACTGGGACCGCTACATGCAGTTGGTGGGCGGGAGTACCGGCGGCGGCACCAGCACCGACGCGCTGAGCTTCAGCTCGTACGCGACCCAGAGCAACGGCTCGACCGGCGCCCAGGTAAAGGCGGTGCAGCAGCTGCTGAACGAGCAGGGCTACTCGGTGGGCGCGGTGGACGGCGACTTCGGCCCGGCCACGGAGAGCGCGGTGAAGGCGTACCAGACGACCCACGGCCTGACCTCCGACGGCATCGTGGGGAGCAAGACCTGGACCGCGCTGCTGTCGGCCGGCTCGACGACGACGCTGGCGCAGGGCTCCTCGGGTGACGCCGTGAAGCGGCTCCAGCGCTCGCTGACCGCGGCGCTCGGCTCGACGGTCACCATCGACGGGAGCTTCGGCTCCGGGACGGCGACGGCGGTACGCAGCTACCAGACGAGCCGCGGACTGACGTCCGACGGCGTCGTGGGGCCGAACACCTGGGCGGCGCTGCAGGCGGGGCGCTGACGCACCGGCCACGGCCCCGGGGCGGGGTGGTGCGGATCGCGCACCACCCCGCCCTGCGCGTACCAAGCGGCTCACGCGACATCTCTCGCCGACCTCGGGCCCCGCGTCACATTTGAGTAACCTGCCGGAAACCCTTGACGTTCTTCCTGGCTCCTTCCTAACCTCGCTGCAGGTTCGCATTTCTGCATTTCACGTGCTGCGGCGCTTTCCGCAGTGTTTTGACAGGCACAGACATAGACCACCTGTCGGTGGTTTCGTCATGCCTTTTTCCTGTGCTCCCCGTGCCGCCGATGGGTCTTCCTCGAAGGCGGATTCATGGCACAACGTCCGAGTGTCAAAGGCGTCTCCGACGTCGTTGCGCTCATCGATGGGCTGGGAAAGATCACCGGCCGGGCGCAAGTCATCTGGTTCCTGGTGTTCGGCGGGCTGTTCCTCGACGCCTATTCGAATGCCGCGCTGAGCGCCGGTCTGGGGCCGATGACGTCCCAGATGGAGCTGACCAGCACGCAGGTCTCGATCCTCACGGCCACCGCTCCGGCCCTGGCGATCATCTTCAACCCGGTCGGCGGCTGGCTCGCCACCCGGATCGGCCGCGTCCCGCCTCTGCTGCTCGCCAAGGTGTTCGCCATCGCGGGCGCCCTGCTCGCCGCCTTCGCCGGTGACTTCACCGTCGTCTGGCTCGGCCGGGTGCTGGTGGGTGTGGCGTACGGCATCGACTTCGCGGTCGCCATGGCGCTGCTCGCCGAGTACACGCCCGCCAAGCTGGGCGGCCGGCTGAACCTGTGGCAGGCCGTCTGGTACGTCGCCACCACCAGCAACCTCGCCCTCGCCCTGCTCTTCTTCAACCTGGACGTCGGCTCGGACATCTGGCGCTGGTCGGTCGGCTCGGCCGCGGTCGTCGCCGTCGTCCTGCTGGTCGGTCAGTGGCTGATGCTCCGGGAGAGCCCCACCTGGCTGGCGAGCAAGGGCCGGCTGGACGAAGCGGTCGTCAACCTGGACAGGATCTACGGGATCAAGGCCGTCGCCGACCGGCCCGACGAGGCGACCCGTGCCGCCGCCGAGGCACCGGCCATCGGTTTCCGCCAGGCCGGAGTGCTCTTCAAGGGCGAGTACCTGCCGCGCACGGTCCTCTCCTCGGTGATCTCGCTCGGGCAGTCGATGCAGTACTTCGCGGTCGGCTGGTACCTGCCGCTGATCAGCCTGACGATCTTCGGCGAGAGCTTCGAGAAGGCCACCATCGGCTCGATGGTCTTCAACGCCTTCGGTATCGCGGGCGGGCTGCTGTCCGCGTACTTCGGCCGCCGGCTCGGGCTGCGGCTCAGCTCCGCCGCCGGGTTCGCCGGGGTCTTCGTCGCCCTGGTCGCGATGGGGCTGACCTTCGAGAAGGTCCCCACGGCCGTGGCGTTCCTGCTGCCCGTCCTGTTCATCCTCTGCCACTCCTCGGGCCCCGGCGCCAACGGCAAGTCCATCGCCGCGCTCTCGTACAGCAGTGACGTCCGCGCGCTCGGCACCGGTGTCACCGGGATGGTCGGCAGCTTCGGCAGTGTCGTCGGGCTGTATGTCTTCCCGCAGATCAAGGACTCGCTCGGGCTCGCCGACACGTTCCTGGTGCTCTCCGTCGTGCCGCTGCTCGGCCTGATCACCTGCCTGGCCATCAAGTGGGATCCGACCAAGGCCGCCTCGCCCGACGAGACCGCCGGACAGGACCGTGACGCCACCGGCGCACCGGCCGGCTCGACGGAATCCGTCGCGTCCGTGACCGCGCGCTGACCAACCGCCGGACCTGCCGCATCACACGATGGTCCCCTCCCTTCCGTACCCCTGCGCACAGCGCGATGCTCGCAAAGAAAGGGCTGCAATGACGCAGACGTTTCCCGGCGCCGCCCCACGGCGCGGTGTGCTGTCCATCGACGAGGGCACCACGGGCACCCGGGCCGGAGTCGTCCTCGACTCGGGCGCCGCCCACGAGGTGTTCTACCGGTCGATCAAGGTCAGCCACCCGGACGACCTCTCGGTCGAGCAGGATCCGATGGAGATCTGGACCGCCACCCTCGAGGTGGCACGCCGGGCCGTCGGCCGGGCCCACGAAGAGGAGATCGAGATCTCCGCGGTGGCGCTCTCCACCCAGCGGGCCACCGCGATGCTCTGGGACCGGGACACCGGGCTGCCGCTGCTGCCCGCCGTGGTGTGGCAGGACCGGCGCTACGCGCACGAGCTCACCGCGTACGAGGCGGAGTGGGACGCCCCCCTGCTGGCCCGTCAGGGCCGGCCGGTCGGCGCCCGCGCCCCGTTCCTCTGGGCGGCCCGGCAGATCGCCGCACATCCGGAGGTCGCCGCCGCGCACCGCGCGGGCCGGCTGCTCTTCGGCACCGTCGACACGTGGCTGATCTGGCGTCTCACCGGCGGCGCCGTGCACGCCACGACCCCGACCAACGCCGCGTCCACCGGCGGCTATCTGCTGGAGCGGCACGCCTGGGACGAGGAATGGATCAGCCACCTCGGGTTCCCCCTCGACCTGCTTCCGGAACTCCGCTCCGACGACGCCGGATTCGGCACCACCGACCCGGCCGCGCTCGGCATCGCCGTACCGCTGGCGGCCTCCATGGGCGACCAGCACGCCGCACTCGTCGCGCTCGGCGGTCTCGCCGCCGGACAGGGCATGTGCATGTACGGGACCGGCGCCTTCGTCGACGCGGCGACCGGCACCACCCCCGCCCTGCCCCGGCCGGACATCTCCGGGGTGCTCGCCCAGCCCGGCCGGCGTCAGGGCGACATCAGCCACTACAGCCTGGAGGCCTACACCTCCACGGCGGGCTCGGCGCTGCGCTGGCTCTGCGACGACCTGGGGCTGTTCGCATCGCCGAAGGAGCTCGGTGAGGAAGCGGGCCGGGTCCCCACCCGGCCGGGCCGCACCCCGCGTTTCGTCCCGGCACTCGCCGGGGTCCGTACGCCGGTCTGGCACCCGGAGGCCACCGCCTCCCTCACCGGGCTCACCCTCGCCACCACCCGCGCCGATCTCGCGCGCGCCGTGCTCGACGGGATCGCGCACTCCGTGTGCGACCTGATCGACGGGGTCGCCGACACCATGGGCACCCCGTTCACCCGGCTCCGGGTGGGCGGCGGGGTGTCCGGCAGCGACCCGCTGATGCAGATCCAGGCCGACCTGACCGGTCTGCCGCTGGAGCGGGTCTCCGACTCCGCGACCGCCAGCCTGCGCGGCACCGCCTATCTGGCCGGGGTCGCCCAGGGCCTGTGGTCCTCGCTCGACGAGGTCGTCGAAGCGCAGCCGCACGGCCAGATCTTCGAGCCGTCGATCACGGCGGCCGACCGTGCGCAGCAGCGGTCCGCCTGGCGCGACGTACTGATCGCCCACCTGAACGACCCCGCGCTGCTGCCCAGGAACCCCGAACCTCACACCCCCCACTGACGGCTCCCGACCGTCGCACCGGCGGCCCGTACCCGACCACGCGGGCCGCACCGAAACACCAGGAGTTGATGTTGTGATCACCATGCCCGCCCGGAAACCGCGGCGCAGCGCCGCGGCGACCCGTCGAACGCCGCTACTCCTCGACCGGGCAGCCCTCAAGCGCCGGCTGGCGGACGACACGTACGACGTGCTCGTCATCGGCGGCGGTGTGACCGGCGCGTACGCCGTGCTGGACGCCGCCTCGCGGGGGCTGCGCGCGGCGCTGATCGAGAAGGACGACTTCGCCTCCGGCACGTCGTCGAAGTCCTCGAAGATGGTGCACGGCGGCCTGCGCTACATCGAGCAGGGCAATGTGAACCTGGTCCGCCACTCGCTCCTGGAACGTCACCGCTTCCGCAAGAACGCCCCGCATCTGGTGCACCGGCTGCCGTTCCTCTTCCCGATCCTGGAGAAGGAGGGTGTCTTCGACGCCCGCCTCGCCAAGGGCTTCGAGGGGCTGCTGTGGACGTACGACCTGGTCGGCGGCTGGCGGATCGGCAAGCTCCACCAGCGGCTCACCGTGCCCGAGGTCCTCGCCCAGGCGCCGACGCTGCGCGCCGAGAACCTCAAGGGCGGGCTGATCTACTTCGACGCCCGCACGGATGACGCCCGGCTCGTCCTGACCATCGTGCGCACCGCGGCCGCGCTCGGCGCGACGGTCCTCAACGGTGCCAGGGCCGAGGGTCTGCTGATGCAGGCGGGCAAGGTGGCCGGTGCCCGGGTCTCGGCGGACGGCGACAGCTTCGACATCCGGGCGCGGGCCGTCGTCAACGCCACCGGCGTGTGGACCGACGAGCTCGACGCGAAGGCCGACGACGGCCACAAGCCGCAGGTCCGGCCCGCCAAGGGCGTACATATCGTGGTGCCGTGGGACAAGGTGCGGATCAACTGCACGGTCACCGTGCCGATCCCGGGCCGGGCCCGCCGCGCAACGTGCACCCGCTGGGGCAACAGCGTGGTGCTCGGCACCACGGACGAGGACTACCAGGGCTCCCCCGACGACGTGCACTGCACCCGGGAGGAGATGGACTTCCTGCTGGAGGGCGCCAACACCGCGTTCGAGGGGAAGCTCACCCCCGACGACGTGGTCGGTTCCATCGGCGGTCTGCGTCCGCTGGTCGGCGGCAAGGAGGGCGCGACGCTCGACATGCGCCGCGACCACCACATCACGGTCGGCCGCACCGGCATGGTGACGGTGACCGGCGGCAAGCTCACCACCAGCCGGCACATGGGCGAACTCGTCATCGACAAGGTGATGACCGTCCTCGGCCGCAGGGGGAAGAGCCGGACCACCGACCTCCCGCTGCTCGGCGGCGCCGGATACGACTCCGAGGCCGTCGCGGCCTCCGGCGGCATCGCCGCGCACCTGGGCGAACGCTTCGGCACCGAGGCGCGCTTCGTCGGCGACCTGATCCAGGACGACCCGACGCTGGCCGAGCCGATCGTCGCGGGACTTCCGTACACCAAGGCCGAGGTCGTGTACGCGGCCCGCGCCGAACTGGCCCGCTCGGTCGACGACGTGCTCTCCCGCCGCACCCGCGCCCGGCTGTTCGCCCGGGACGCATCCGTCGACGCCGCCGAGGCGGTCGGCGCGATCCTCGGCCAGGAACTGAACCTCTCGGAGGCAGAGGTGGAGCGTTCGGTCTCCGCGTACCTCGCAGCCGTCCGCCACGAAAAGTCCGTACTCCTCGAAGGGGCAGCAGCATGATCAGCCGTCAGACCATCACCCATCCGTTCAACCGGGGCAACTACACGGTCGGCGCCCCGAGCTTCGCGAAGTGGGCGCAGAACACCCCGATCGGCGACGGCGAGGCCGCGCTCCAGACCGATCCGGTCGAGGTCCCCGAGACCGTGATCGAGGCGCTGCGCGGGGCCGCGCACGCGGTGCACACCTCCCGCGACGAGGTCGTCACCCGGACCCGCGACTGGTGGGCCGGCTCGATGATCGGCGAGACCGAGGGACGTCCCGCGACGCCGGACGCCGTGGTCGTGGAGGCGGCCGACGCCGACCAGGTCGCGGCCGTGCTGCGGATCTGCCACGAGGCCGGTATCCCGGTCACCCCGTCCGCGGGCCGCTCCAACGTCACGGGAGCGGCGCTCCCGGTCTTCGGCGGCGTCGTGCTGGACGTCTGCGGACTGAACCGGATCACCGGCTTCGACGCCGAGTCGAACGTCGTCGACGTCCAGGCCGGCATGTTCGGCGACCTCTTCGAGAAGCAGCTCCAGGAGGAGTACGGCGTCACCACCGGCCACTGGCCCTCCGCGTTCGCCGTCTCCACGGTCGGCGGCTGGATCGCCTGCCGCGGTGCCGGTCAGCTCTCCACGCGTTACGGCAAGATCGAGGACATGGTCGTCGGCGTCGATGTCGTGCACGCGGACGGTACCCGCGCCACGTACGGCGACTACGCCCGCGCCGCGGTCGGCCCGGACCTGCGCCAGCTGTTCGTCGGCTCCGAGGGAACCCTCGGTGTCATCGTGTCAGCGCGCCTGCGCGTCCACCCGCTGCCCACGTACGCGAACGCCGCCGCGTACGGCTTCTCGACCTTCGCCGAGGGCCTGGAGGCCTGCCGCAGGATCATGCAGCGCGGTGCCACCCCGGCCGTCCTGCGGCTGTACGACACGCTGGAGTCGGGCACCCACTTCGGCCACCCGGAGACCAACCTCCTGCTCATCGCCGACGAGGGCGACCCGGCCCTCGTCGACGCCTCGATCACGGTGGCGAAGGAGGTCTGCGAGGAGTACGGCCCCGAGCTGGACAGCCAGGCGGTCTTCGCACGCTGGCTGGACGAGCGGATGCTGGTCGGCAAGTCCGCCGACGGCTTCAAGCCCGGCCCGGGCTTCGTCGCCGACACCCTGGAGATGGCCGCGTCCTGGACCGACCTCCCGGTGATCTACGACGAGGTGGTGGCCGCGATCCAGTCGGTCGACGGCACCCTGGCCGCCTCGGCACACCAGTCCCACGCGTACACCGACGGCGCCTGCGTCTACTTCTCGCTGCGCGGCGACGTGGCCCCCGAGTCGCGCCGCGACTGGTACCGCTCGGTGTGGGACGCGGCCAACGGCGTGCTCATCAAGCACGCGGCGGCACTCAGCCACCACCACGGCTGCGGCCTGCTGCGCGGCCCCTACCTGGAGGAATCCCTCGGGGCCGGCTTCGCGACGTTCGTCGCGGTGAAGAAGGCCCTGGACCCGGCGGGCATTCTCAACCCTGGCAAACTGGGCCTTCCCAGCCGATTCGGTACGTCTCCGCTGAACTGAACTCAGCGGCTGTGAACCCTTCTTGTACAGGCAGGCCCTCGCCATGACCCCTTCCCCGTCCCGGTCCAGTGCCGCACTCGACCCCCGGCTCGTCTCGGCGTTCGCCGAGGTGCCGGTCGTCGCGTCGGTCGTGGGCGCCCAGCCCCTGCGGGAGTTCCTGACCGCACCGGCGAAGGCGTGCATCCTCGCGTCGTTCACCGTGGGGCAGCTGCCCCAGGTGGTGCCGGCCGTGGTCCGGGCGGGGAAGACCGTGTTCGTGAACGTGGACAGCAGCCCCGGTCTGGCCCAGGACCGGGGCGCGCTGGAGTTCATCAAGAACATCGGCGCGCACGGCGTGGTCAGCACCCGGCTCTCCCTCATAGAGAAGGGACGCCCGCTCGGCCTGCTGACGATGATGAAGGTGTTCGTCACCGACCGGTCCAACCTGCGCCGCTCCACGGACGCGATCTCGCGCGGCGCACCGGACCTGGTCGAGATCATGCCCGCCCCGATCGTCGCCCGCATGAGCGCGCAGGCACAGCGCGCCATGTCGCCGTCGGTCGCGGCCGGCTTCGTCGAAACCCCCGCGGACGTGGCCCTTGCGCTGGCCCTCGGCTCGGCCGCGGCGGCCACGTCCGACCCCCGCCTCTGGCATCTGCGCCGGGACCAGCTGCCACCGGTCCCGCCCGCCGCCCTGAAGAGGCCGGCGCCACCCCAGGAGTAATCCCCCATGACCTACGTCGTCATCGCCCGTTACCGCACCGAGGCCGGCCAGGAGGACACCGTCCTCCCCCTGCTCGACACCATGGCCGCCGCCTCCCGCCAGGAGCCCGGCAACCTCATGTACCGCGTCCACCGGGGCGTCGAGGACCCGCGCACGATCATGCTCTACGAGGAGTACGTCTCCGAGGCCGACTTCACCGCACACTGCGCGACCCCGCACTTCCAGGAGATCGTGCTCGGCAAGGTCGTCCCGCTGCTGGAGAGCCGTGAGGTGCTGCGCTGCAGCCCGCGTGCGGAGGTCCAGGCGTGAAGACCCGTGCGGTGGTGCTGCGGGGAATATCGACGGCCCGCCCCTACTCCGAGACCCGCCCGGTCGAGGTGGAGGAACTGGAGCTGGGCGCCCCGCGCGAGGGTGAGGTGCTGGTCCGTATCGCGGCCGCCTCGCTCTGCCACTCGGACCTCTCGGTGGTCAACGGCGACCGGGTCCGTCCGCTGCCGATGGCGCTCGGCCACGAGGCGGTGGGCGTCGTCCAGGACACCGGACCGGGCGTCCACCGCGTCCGCCCCGGCGACCACGTGGCCCTCGTCTTCGTACCCAGCTGCGGCTTCTGCGGCGACTGCGCGGCGGGCCGCCCGGCCCTGTGCGCCCAGGCAGCGGCGGCCAACGGCTCGGGCGCACTGCTGCACGGCCCGTCGCTGCTGACCGACGCCTCCGGCCATCCGGTCCACCACCAGCTGGGGGTCTCCGCGTTCTCCGAACACGCGGTGCTGGCCCAGGAGTCGCTGGTCCCCATCCCCAAGGACATCCCGTTCACCGTGGCGTCGATGTTCGGCTGCGCGGTCCTCACGGGCGCGGGCGCCGTCATCAACACGGCGGCGCTGCGCCCCGGCCAGTCGACGGTGGTCTACGGCCTGGGCGGGGTGGGCCTGTCCGCGGTGCTGGGTGCTCGCGCCGCCGGGGCGTACCCGGTCATCGCGGTCGACCCGGTCAGCGAGAAGCGCGAACTGGCGCTCCGGCTGGGCGCGACCCACGCCTACGCCCCCGACGAGGCGGTCGAGGCGATCCGTGAACTCACCGGTGGCGGCGCGGAGTTGGCGGTCGAGGCGGTGGGCAGCCCGAAGGTGATGGCCGCGTGCCTGACCGCCGTGGTCCGGGGCGGCACGGTGGTGTCGGTGGGCCTGCCCGCCCCGGACCGGATGCTGGAGGTCCCGGCCCTGGCGTTCGCGGGCGAGGGCAAGTCCCTGCTCGGCTCGTACATGGGCGACGCGGTTCCTCGCCGCGACATCCCGAGGTTCCTGGACCTGTGGCGGGCCGGTCTGATGCCGGTCGAGCAGATGCACACGGGCACGCTCCCGCTGACCGACATCAACGCGGCGATGGAGGAACTGGCCTCGGGCCGGGCGATCCGTCAGGTCATCGACACGTCCGGGATGCTGGAGCTCTGACGCACACGGCTATCGGGTCGACGGCGCCCCGGCCTGCCCGGCCGTGCGCCGCCGGCTCCGGTCGGCGGGCGGTCCGGCCTTCGGGCCGGGCCGCCCCCGGTCACGCCCGTGTACCGGTCACACCCGACTGTCCGGCGCGGGCGGCGTGCGCCGCCCACCCACCGTGCGACGGCTGATGCGCCAGCCGCGCTCGCCGCGGACGACCAGGTCGTCGTACGTCACGCTGCCGCAGGTGCCGTCCGCCTTGATGCCGATCCCCTTGGACCGGGCCCGCACCCGCCCGTCGCCGTCCTCCGTCAGGACGATGTTGGTGACGTGGTGGGCGACGGGTCCATGTCCCGTCATCGACCGGGCCGTGTCCCGGACGGCGTCCCGTCCGCGCATCTCGCCGTGGCCCAGGTCCGAGGCGTCGTAGACGACGTCCGCGGTGAACATCTCCCCCAGCCGGTCGAGTTCGCCCTCATCGAGCAGGTGCCCGTGCAGGCCGATCAGTTCCGTGATGGCCATGCGGTCCTCGGCGCCGAGTGTCATCGCCGGTCCTTTCGTCTCGTCCGCCCTCACGACGGTGCGGCAGTGATACGAAGAAGCTCATCAAGGTCCGGCCCGGCGGAACGGCGGGAAGTGGCCGCGGCCCCGTGGATTCATTCCGGTGGAGCAGCTTCGGGGCCCTCGTCACTCTCCTCGCCGCGGTCCGGAGGTGTGACCGGTGTCGCGATCAGGCTCTGGGCAGTGGTTGCGCCATCGAGCGACGGGCAACCTGGCCCGGGTCAGTAATGGCCCGTCTCACCGTCCAGGATCTCCCTGACCGCGTCCAGATGACCCGCGTGCCGCGCGGTCTCCTCGATCATGTGAAACATGATCCAGCGCAGGCTCGCGCCCGATGCCTCGAAGTCCGGGTGCCGGCCCACGTCGTCGAGCGACTGAGACGCGATGATCCCGTTCGACACGGCGATCTGCCGGTCGTAGTGGTCGAGCAGCTCCGCGAGCGGGACGCCCTCCACCATCATGTCGGCGTCCTCCGGCCCGTCGAACATGGGACCCACCGCCGGACGTCCCATCAGAATCACTTCGAACCAAAGGTGTTCGGCCCACCGAAGGTGAGAAACGAGACCCGCCACCGTCATGAGGGGCGAGGAAGGAAGAACGGGGCGATGGACGTCGGCCTCCGACAGTCCTTCGCACTTCCAACGGGCGACCGCGCGCTGCATGTCCAGCCAGCCGACCAGCTGGGTCCTCTCGTCGGCGTCGTAGGCGGGACGATGGCGGGAAGAAGAAGGCGACATGAGGCCGACTTTAGGGCGTCAGGATGGCGTGTGCGCTTCAGGAACTCATCGCGGCTCGGTCGGAATCGCTGCGAAGAACACAGAATTCGTTGCCTTCGGGGTCGGCAAGGACTGCCCAGCCAGAGCCATCAGGATTCCGGTGGTCGGCGACCAAGGTGGCACCGAGGCCCAGCAACCGGTCCACCTCCTGCTCACGCGAGGTCTCAGGGCGCAGACACAGATGGATCCGGTTCTTGATCGTCTTGGACTCGCTCACCTGGTTGAAGTAAAGCACCGGGCCCTCCGGCAGCAGCACCTGAGTCTCCTGGGCGCCCGGTCCGTCCTCAGGATGCAGAGGACGACCAGTCACCCTGCTCCAGAAACAGGCAAGTTCGTAGGCATCCACACAGTCGATCGCCACGTTCTGCACTACCGAGACCATGCGCACCATCCTTCCTGACTTCCCCTCCGGACGCCACCGAGGTCAATCCTCGGCATCCGAGCCTCGGAGCACCCTGGTGAGCTCCGGGCGGGCTCAGTCCGCCACCGTTTCACGTTGCTCGTCGGCGCGTCCCGCGAGCACTGGAAGCGTCCGCCCCAGGCGGGCGAGCGGGGACAGAGCCATCAGCACCGGGGACAGCATCATGCCGGCGGCCGTCACCAGGAGGCCGGTGCGCAACCCCCACTGCTCCGCGAGGAATCCCCCGAGCAGGAAGCCGAGCGGGGTCAGCCCCATGCCGACGAAGGTGATCGTGGCGGCCGCCCGGCCTTGCATCCCGTCCGGAGTGACCGCCTGGCGGACGGCCATGACCGTCACATTCACCAACTGGCCGCCCGCCCCGAACACGAAGCCGACCGCAAGGAGCGCGGGCACCGTCACCGGGGAGGAACCGTGCAGTGCGGGCACACACAGAAACGCGCCGTCCCCGAGTACCGCCGCGGACACGAGCACCGCACCGTGGCCGAACCGGCTCGGCAAGCGGGCGGCCAGCACCGAGCCCAGGAGCGCGCCCGGTCCGGTCGCCGCAAGCGCCAGCCCGATCGCGGCGCCCGACAGGTGCAGTTCCCGCGGCAGGAAAAGCAGATACGCGGTCATCATGGCCGCGAAGGAGAACTGGAAGGCGGCCGAGGCGAGGCACACGGTCCGCAGCGAGGTGTCGCCGGCGACAAAGCGGAGACCCTCGAGAATTCGCCGCCCTATGTGAGGGGCTCGCTCCGCGTGCTCGGGGATCGGTTCACGACGCCGCATCCGCTGGATCGACAGGAACGACAGTGTGAAGAAGAGCGCGCTGACCGCGGCGGCGATCGGCGCCGACAGAAAGGACACCAACGCACCGCCGAGCGCGGGACCGCCGATCTGCGCCGCAGACCGGCTGCCCTCGAGCGCACTGTTGCCCCGTACCCACTGATCGCGTTCCACCAGCCGTACGAGAGAGGCCTGGTAGGCCACGTCGAAGAACACGGACAGGACCCCGACGGCGAAGGCGACCACGATCAGCGCGGGCAGGCCGAGCCAACCGAGGACGCCGATCAAAGCGGTGGCAGCCAGGGCCAGGGTTCGGCCGGCGTCCGTCAGCACCATCACCGTGCGGGTGCGCCACCTGTCCACCCACGCGCCGATGAAGAGCGAGAGCAACAGGATCGGCGCCTGTCCCACCGCGCGCAGGACACCCAACTGGTTGGCGCTGAAGTGGAGCATCAGGACGGCGAAGAGCGGCAGAACCACCAGACTTGTGTGTTCGCCGAGTTGGGAGGCGGTCTGCCCCATCCAGAGTCTGCGGAAGTCGGCGTCCCGCCACAGGCTTGACGGAACAGGTCGACCGGAATCGGATACAGCGGAAGAAGTGGACGGCACAGGGATCCCTTGTGTTGCTGACAACAGGGCCCGCCACCGAGGACACGAAAGGGCACCGACGGTTCAGGCAGGAGAAGGCTCGCTGTGCCGCAACATCAAGGGCAGCACGCGATGACAGGCCGGTCAGGGCCTACGACGTCAACGCGCGCTCGGACGACCGGGCATGTCTCTACTCCTCGTGGGTCACTCGCCGAGCCTGCATAGTAGGGCGAGGACTTCGGCGGGGCGAGAAATTTTGCCCGCACACGCGAAGCCAGGGCTACGCTCGTCGGCATGCTGAACCGTGTTCCTTTCAACGAGGCGCTGCTCTCCACCGTGGGCATTCCCCAGCAGTCCAAACTCCTGGACAGCAGTCCGCGGTCACGGGTCTGGCGGGTGCGGCTGGCCGACCGCCAGCTGGTGATCGTCAAGCAGATCACCGATGTCGGGGACACCGGCGCCGACGCGAACACGCGCTTCGCGCGGGAGGTCGCCGGGCTGCGCCTGGCGGGCCGGGCCTCCGGGCCCGCCGTGGCCCCGGCGGTGCTCGCCACGGACCTGCCCTCGCGGGTGATGGTCCTCGAGCACGTGGACGACCTCGGCAGGACGGACGACTGGATGCCGGGGTACGCCGAGTCGCTCGCCCGCCTGCACGCCCTGACCGGGCCCGCCGACGCGGGTGCCCTACCGGTCTGGTCGGGGCCCACGGCCACCGACGCGGAGTCCTTCCTCGCCCTGGCCGGGGCGCTCGACGTGCCCGTACCGTCCACGGTTCCCGACGAACTCGCCGGTCTTCTGCAGCGGTTGGACCCCACCCCGTACCATGCGCTGCTGCACGGCGACCCCTGCCCCGGCAATGATCTGCGCACCGCCGACGGCGTCCGCTTCGTCGACTTCGAGCGGGCCTCGCTCGGCAACGGCCTGATCGAACTCGCCTACTTCCGCATCGGCTTCCCCACCTGCTGGTGTGCGATGTCGGTCACCGCGGCCCCGCTCACGGAGGTCGAGGACATCTACCGGACCACCTGGCGCGGCCTCACCGGGAAGGACGTGCCGGGTGACCTCGCCGACGCGTGCGCAGGCTGGCTGATCCAGGGCGACGCGCTCGTCGAGCGGGCCCACCGCGGGACGGTCGACCAGCTCGCTCGGGTGCCTGCCGAGGACTTCACGTGGGGCTACGTCTCCGCCCGTGAGCGGCTCGTCCACCGCCTGGGCGTGGTCGCCGACCTGACCCGCGACCACGATCGCCTGCACGCCGTCGGCCGCCTCAGCTCCGCCCTGGCCGGCCGCCTGCTCGAACGCTGGCCGAAGCTGCGTCCGCTGCCCACGCATGACGCCCGCCCTTGGTATTAGGGTGTCGAGCCGCCAGGTGGAGTCTTCACCGAGCCCGATGACCACGGGCTGGGACGCTCCCGGGGCGGGCTGATGACCAAGCTCCACCTGGCGGTCGAGCAGGCACAGAAGCCGATGTCGCTGGTGATCACAGCCGGACAGCGCGGTGACTCCCCACAGTTCCAGGTGGTCCTGGGCCGTATCCGGGTGAATGCGGTCGTGGCCCCCGCCGCGAAGCTGAGAGCCCGTATGGACAGGTAGCCATCCTCAAGCTCGGACAGATCTGGGCAATCGGACCTCCGTGTTCTCTCAGCCAGCGTGGAGGATCCGAAAGCGATCAGACTCCGCCGGGTCCCGATCAACGACTTGGATCGGTGTCCAAGCCCATTGCCAAACGCTGATGCCCGGCGTGCGGGAGAACCGGATCGGCCCGCGGGTGCCCTCGACCGCCACGCGCGGCCATGACTCGGCGATGGCCGCCCGGTCCGTGCCGTGGGAACGCAGCACGTCGGCGAGGACCGTGACGGTGTCCCAGCCCTCGAAGGCGACGAAGGAGGGTGCTTCGCCCAGCCGCTCGCGGAGCTCCTCCCCGACGCGTTCGCCGAGCGGACCGAGGCGCTCGGGCAGGTAGCGCAGGAACGGGATCCCGGCGCCGTCCTCGCCCAGCACCGCGGCCCATTCGGCGAACTCCGGTTGTCCGGCCGGAGCGCCGATCAGAATCTCCGCGAGCCGCCGGTCGCCCCGGACGGCTCTGACGATCGGCACCGCCGGCTCCGGATGGCCGACCAGCAGGAGGAGCGCCGTTGCGCCGTGGTCGACGAGCGCGTCGCACAGGGCCTCGGGGGTGAGCGCGTTCGTGTCGAGTTCGACGACGGTGCCGCCACGCGGAGCGAGGTAGTCCCGCAGGACGCGGGTCCCGGACGCCCAGTAGACGCTCGGCTGGGTCGCCACGGCGATCCGACGCCGGCCCGCGCCGAGGAGAAAGTCCGCGTAGATCCCCCAGCCGTGGGACTGGGCCGGGGCCAGGCGCGCGACCCACTCCGTCGGCTGCTCGGTGAGCGCGTCGAGCACCCCGGACGAGCAGAGGAACGGCACGCCGAGGGCGTCGGCCCGGGCGGCGGCGGCACGGGCGACGACGCTGTGGTACTCGCCCGCCACGGCGGCCACGCCCAGGCGGGCCAGTTCGTCCACGGCCGCCGCGGCCCGCTCCGGATCGGCCGCGGTGTCCCGGACCACCAGCTCCAGTGGTCTGCCGTCGATCCCGCCGGCGTCGTTGACCTCGCGAACGGCCAGGTCGAGTCCTGCGAGCAGGTGTCGGCCCGCCTCGACCCAGCCGGGTCGCGTCAGCGGTACGAGAGCGCCCAGGCGGACGGACGACCCGCCTGTGTGCTCCGCTCCGGACGGCGATGGTGGCGTGTTCATCGGTGGCTTCTCCCCTGGGTCGTTGCGGTCGCAGTCCGCCCGGATCGTGCGCCGACCGGGGCCGGCGGTTCGCGCTCATCACGTCTCGTCGCGGCGGGCGCTACCGGGTGATCACGCCGGTCATTGGATCCACCACCATCGCCACTAGGCAACCGATTATTGTTCGCCGAGCTGCCAGGCTTCATCGTCATCGGCGCCAACGAACAAACGCTGGGTGTATAGACCCGCAGCCTTGTTGATGCGGGTCAATACACCTAGGCGCTCGCCTCCATGAGCCAGCTCACCTCGGGACAGACCCTCGGCAACTCCCAGGGTTCCACCGCACCACTGACCAGATCGGCCAGGAACTGGACCGCCCCGCCCGTGTAGTGCCACCACCCGCCATTACGCGAGGCGATCGTGACGGTCCAGGCCTGCGGATCGGCCGGGACCGTCTTCCACAGGAAGATGTCGCCCTCGTTGGAAGCCGCCCAAGGCAGCAGGCCGCCTACGGTCGGATACGGCTGGAGCGGGACAGTCAGGTCGGCATCGGCGCACCACTCGGTGACGATCTTCAATTCCTCGAGAGTGCGCTGCACCCATGCGCTTTCCACGCCCGGCTGCGGGCCGCCGACCAGCAGGAAGTCGTCCAGTATGAACGTCGGGAAGAGCTCGCACAGCAAAGTGTAGTCATCCGGAAGGCCGGCGCCGAGATCCGCCTCGATCGCTGCCCAGTTGATCCCTGCGGGGGCAGGACGGCGCCGGCTCGCCAGCCCCGGCACGGCACGTTCCAGTTCCTCGACCACAGCAACTGCCCCGTGCAGGCGCCGGAATGGCTCTTGGGTGCCGATGAAATCGTCCACCCGCACAGCCTGCCAGACCCGTCATGCCGGTCGGTGTCCATGACCCGTTCCGAAGCCAGGGGAAACGACGCCACAGTCGCTGCGGCGTCGGAGCCCCGCAGCGTATCTCCCCCTCCGCGGCTCCGGCGTCCCCTCCCTCCTCGACGGCTTCCGCTCCTGTTAGCTTGGCAGGCATGTTCCTCTCCTGTGCATAGGACCCCGCACTGACCGCACCTCGTACCGCCGAGGTGTGGCCCTTCGGTGTCCCCGCATGCCCGCAGCGCCGTCCGCCGTGCTGCCCTCCTGAGGAATGTTTCCGTGCCTTTGTCTTCGCTCGCGCCCTCGCGCGCCCCTTCGTACGCCGCCGTCCTGCGTACCCGTCATGCCTGCCGTACCTTCGGTGCCGCGCTGTTGGGGCGGCTCTCGTACGGGATGATCTCCCTCGCCCTGATGCTGGCGGTGAAGGACACCACCGGCTCCTACTCCGCCGCGGGGGGCGTCATGGCCCTGTTCGGGGCGACCAGTGTCTCCCTTTCCCCCGCCCGTGCCGCGCTGGTCGACCGGTACGGGCCGCGCCGGGCCCTGCCGCCGATGGCTGGTGCGTACGCGGCGCTGCTCGCCGTGCTCGCCCACCTCACCTGGCATCCGGGAGCCTCTTCACTCCTGCTGGGGGTGCTCGCCGCGTCGGCGGGCGCCTGCACGCCGCCGCTGGGACCGGTGATGCGGACCCTGTGGCGGTGTCTCCTCCCGCAACGGGAGCTGTTGCAGCGCGCGTTCAGCCTCGACAGCGTCGCCGAGGAACTGCTCTTCCTCAGCGGGCCGTTGCTGGTGGGTGTGGTGATCGGGTTCTCCGTTCCCGCGGCGGGCGTCGCGATCAGTGCCGTGCTCGTGCTGGTGGGTGCGCTCGCGCTGGTGTCCTCACCCGCGGTGCGCGCCATCGGCACGCCGTCCTCGGCGAACGAGGCCCCAGCGGCGCAGGATGCGCCCCGTGCCGAGCGGCTGCTCGCTGTCGCGGGAGTGCGGCACGCCGCGGTCGTGGCGGCCGGGTTGGGGCTGTGCCTGGGGGGCATGGAACTTCTGGTGGTTGCGTTCGCCGAGCAGCACCACCATGGCGCGACGGCGGTGTGGGTGCTGGCCGCGCTCTCGGCGGGCAGCGCTGTCGGAGGGCTTGTCCACGGTGCCGTCTCCTGGCGTACGTCGAACCGGGCGCGGCTGCCGGTGCCGCTTGCGGGGCTGGGGGTGGCGTTGGTCGTGGCCGGGCTGTCTCCGGATGTGTCCGTGCTGGTCGCGGTGGTGGCGGTGGCCGGGGTGTTCGTCGCGCCGGCGCTGACCACCGCGTATCTCGTCGCGGACGAGTCGGTGGGCGAGGGCGTTCGGACCCGGGCGGGTGCGTGGGTCAACACCGCGGTCAATGCGGGGTCCACCGTGGGCACGGCCCTGGTGGGGGTGCTGGTGGAGGTGCTGTCTCCGGCCGTCTGCTTCGCGGTGGCGGCGATTCCCGCGCTGCTGTGCTCGGCTGCGGTGTGGCGCGGGTCGGGAATCACCCTGCTTCCGAAGCGGCGTGACGTGCCGTCATCGCAGTAGCCGATGCCGGTGGCTCCGGACTCCTGGACGCATGGGAGAGGGGGCCGTGCACCCCGGCACCGCCGTACGCGAGTACTTCCAGCACGAGGGTCACCGCACCGTCATCTCGCAGCGCGCCCTGCAGGCGCACGCCGACCCGTGGCTCGGCTGGA
>NZ_JBFAWU010000045.1:0-23331 GCF_040680455.1 Streptomyces sp. NPDC052052
ATCGCCGGCACCCTCGGCAACCCCGGACAGGCCAACTACGCAGCCGCCAACACCTTCCTGGACGCACTCGCCCAGCACCGGCACACCTCCGGCCTGCCCGCCACATCCCTCGCCTGGGGCCTGTGGTCCGAGACCAGCGGCATGACCGGACACCTGGACAAAGCCGACCTGGCCCGTATGTCCCGCCTCGGACTCACCCCGATCAGCACCCAACAGGGCCTCGACCTCTACGACCACGCACTCACGGCCGCCGAACCCGTCCTGTTGCCCGTCCCGCTCGACATGACCGCGCTGCGCAGACACGCCAGGCAAGGCACGCTGCCGCCGCTCCTGACCGGTCTGGTGCACACCACCGTCCGCCGCGCCGCGGCCGACGCGGACGTGGCGGCACCAGCCTCGCTCGCCGCCGACCTCGCCGCCGTGCCCGCGGCGGAGCGGTCGCAGCGGCTGCTGGATCTCGTGCGTCGCCAGGTCGCCGCGGTCCTCGGCCTCACCGGGCCCGAATCGGTTTCGCCGGGCAAGGCGTTCAAGCAGATCGGCTTCGACTCCCTCACCGCCGTGGAACTGCGCAACCGGCTCAATACTGCGTCGGGACTGCGCCTGCCCGTCACGCTCGTCTTCGACTTCCCCACGCCCACGGCACTGGCGGAGCGGCTGCTCCTCGACCTCCTGCCGGACAACGGCACGGATGCCGCCGGTCCCGCTGACGTTCAGTCGATTCTCGCCGGCCTGGAACGGCTGACCGCGGCCGGAGCCGACGTGCCCGACCCACAGACCAGGGACCTGCTGGCGGCCCAGCTGCGGGAGGCTCTGCAGTCCCTGGAGGCGATCGGGGCCGGCGGCCCCGCGGACGAGGCCGTCGGCGCCACGATCGACCAGGCCACCGACGACGAGATCTTCGAGTTCATCGACTCGGAGCTCGGCCTCTCCTGAGGCCAACCCCCGACCGCGCAACCAGAGGAGCCCGAATGACGGAAACGAGCGAGAGGGTCGTCGTCGCCGGCGGCGGCCCCACCGGCCTGCTGCTGGCAGGCGAACTGGCGTTGGCGGGTGTCCAGGCCGTCGTCCTGGACAGGAGAGAGGGGATCGAGGAGTTCTCGGCGGGCATGGCGATCCACAGCCGTTCCCTCGATCTGCTGAGACTGCGCGGCCTCGCCGACCGCATTGCCCCGGGCGACATCTTCACATGGCCGCGCACGCCCTTCGGCTTCCTGTGGCTCGACCTCACCGAGGTCGACGAGCGCGAGTACACCCACGCGTATCCGCAGTGGCGTGCAGAGCGCCTCCTCGAAGAGTGGGTCACCGAACTGGGCGTGGAGGTGCGCCGGGGCAGCGAGGTCACCGGATTCACGCAGGACGACGCCGGGGTGAGTGTGCACGTCCGGGCGGCGGACGGACCGTACCGGATCAGCGGCCGCTACCTGGTGGGCTGCGACGGCCCGGACAGCGCGGTGCGCCGCGTGGCAGGCATCCCCTTCCCCGGCAGCGGCAAGAGCTACTACGGGGTGCTCGCGGACGTCGAACTGACCGGCGGCGACCACGACTTGTTCGAGAGCGGACTGCACGAGAACGGTGTCTTCGGAGCCCTGCCGCTGCGGCCGGGCACAACCCGGCTGATGACGATCGAGTTCGACACCGAGCCCGATCCGGATGCCGGTCCCGTGACCCCCGAGGAACTTCTGGCCTCTGTGGGCCGGGTCCGGGGGCGTGAAGTTGAGATTGCCGCCACCCATTTCTCGTACCGCTACGGAGGCCGCACGAGGCTGGCCGAGCGGTATCGGGAGGGCAACGTCTTTCTGGCCGGCGAGGCCGCGCACCAGCTGTTCGTCTCCGGGACGCAGGGCCTCAACACCAGCCTGCACGACGCGTTCAATCTCGGCTGGAAGCTGGCCGCCACCCTGCACGGCTGGGCGCCACCCGGCCTGCTCGACACCTACCAGGCCGAACGGCACCCGGTCGGTGAGCTCGTCGCCCGCCACTCCCGGGCCCAGATGAGCCTGATGCACCCGCTGGCCGAGATGACGCCGCTGCGGGACATGCTCAGCGAACTGATCCGGTACGGATCGGTGAACCAGTACCTGATGGAGGCGACCGCTGCCTTCGGCTACCCGTCGGCGGGTGCTGTCCTGGCCCGCGACCCGGTCAAGGGCGAGCCGCACCCCCTGACCGGCTACCCCGTGCGCGACGTGGCGCTGACCACGAAGGCGGGTGCGACCAGCGTCGGCGCGCTGCTGCGCGGCGGCCGTGGCGTGCTGCTCGACCTGACCGGCGGCGCGGAGGCAGGTCCGTGGCCCGACGGCTGGGCGGACCGGGTGGACATGGTGACGGCAGAGCCGGCACCGGAGATCGGGGCCCCGGCGGTGCTGCTCCGCCCCGACGGGCACATCGCCTGGGCCGGCGGTGGGGAATCGGACGGCAAGGGAATCGAATCCGCGCTGCGGACCTGGTTCGGCGAACCGGGCGCGCCCGCGACGGGAAGGGAATGAAGATGGCGGACACGGCTCTGGACGGGAACACGCCCAAGTGCCCGGTCTCGCTCGAGGAGCGGACCCGGTCCTGGAGTCTCTACCAGCCCTGGCTCCAGCAGGACCCGGTCTCCCACTGGGAGAAGATGCGCGAAGCCACCCCGATCGCCCGCTCGGAGGAGGCCGGCGGCTTCTGGATCCTGACCCGGTACGAGGACATCGAATGGGCGGCGCGCACCCCGGAGATCTTCTCCAGCGCCGAACTCGCCATCCCGCACCGACAGATCTTCCCAGGGAAGCAGATCCCGATCCAGCTCGACGGCGAAGAGCACCGAAAGTGGCGCCAGACTCTGTCGAGCCTGTTCAACCCCGGTGTGGTCAATCACTTCACGCCTCACATACGGCAGGCGGCGGTGGACGCCATCGCCATGATCCAGGGCCGCGACTCGTGCGAGTTCGTCTCCGCGTTTGCCGTCGCTCTGCCCGCCGAGACCTTCCTCATCAACTTCGGGATCGGCCGGGAGTACCTCAAGCCCCTGCTCGACCATAAGAACTGGCTGCGCCGCGAGGGTATCCCCAACGCCCGCACCGACGAGGAACTGCGCGAGGCGAACCAGCCCTTGTGGACCTTCTTCAGCGACGCGATCGACCGGCGCAGGGCGGAGGGAACCGAGGGCCGTCGCGACGTCATCAGCCAGATGCTGCGCACTACTTATGACGGCCGGCCGCCGACGCAGGATGAGATGGTCAACGCTCTTTTCGTCTCCATGCTGGCCAGCCTGGACAGCACGACGGCCGCGCTGAGCATGGTGTTCGACTATCTGAGCAGGCACCCCGAGACACAGAAGCTCATCGTCGCCGAGCCGGAGAAGATCCCGGCCATCGTCCAGGAACTCATCCGCCACGAGCCGGTGTCCTCCACCGGGCGCCTGGTCACCCAGGACGTGGAACGGCACGGTGTCACGATGCGCAAGGGAGACCGGGTCCTCCTGGCGTGGGGCATGTCGGGTCTGGACCCGGATGTCTTCGAGAACCCGCACGAAGTGAACTTCGATCGGGAGACGACCCGTCAACTGGCCTTCGGTGTCGGTCCACACCGATGCCTGGGGATGCACGTGGCCCGCCGCATCATCCAGATCGCCTTGGAGGAGTGGCACGCCCGCCTGCCGGCCTATCGCCAGGCTCCGGGCAGCCGGCCGATCCGGCACTACTCGCCGACCCGCGGCCTGTTCAACCTCGACCTCGTCTTCGACGAGGCCGCCCCGATCGCCTGAACCCGAGGATGAAGGCACAGAAGCCCGAACGGAAAGGACCGTGAGAATGAGAGGCCGTGTTGAAGAGGACCTGTGCATGGGCCACGGCATGTGTGCCGCGCTGGCTCCTGGGGTCTATGAGGTGAGCGATCTCGGCACGAACGACATGGGAGAGTTCGTGGTGGTGGCCGGGGCAGAGGATGCCGCGCGGCGCGGTGCCAGGGCCTGCCCCGAACGGGCCATCCTCCTGGAGGAGGAAGTGCACTCCGGCTGACCTGGCCCTGTCGGGGATCTTGGTCGCTGCCGCGCCAGCTGATGGTCGCCAGGAATGGATCCGCGGAAGGCTTTGCTGGTCGAGGTAGTACTGGAAGGCTGTCGGTGGCCGTGGCGACGCCTCTTCGCCGGGGGCTGTCGGCTGAGGCGTTCGGTACAGGCTCCGGCGTTCCAGTCCGGTGTGGATGCCGGGCAGGACCTGGCGGATGTCGTGGCCACATCTGTGATCACGTTGGGGCCGTCGCCGGAGCAGGTATCGGTCACATGCGCGAGGAATCCCGTCCAGCGGGTGACCTGCCCGCGGCGTGCACAGCGGGCGGTCGGGTCATAGGGCGAGTCGATCCGGTTCGCCGAGGGCGGCAGACCGCTGCCGTCGTCGTCGCGCCGGCGCAGGCGGCCGGCGGGGTCCCTCCCAGGAGTAGTTCTGCAGCAGGACCTGCCACAGGACCTGGACCTTCGCGCCGCCGAGCAGGGCCGGGTGGCTCCGGCTGAGGTGTTCGAGCAGGGTGCGGGCGTCTTCGCCGGTGGTGGTGATCCTGGTCTTGGGCCGGGTGGGGTTCTTGTCCAGGCGTACCGGTCGGCCGTAGCGGCGGCCCCAGTCCTCACCGACCAGGCCGTCCAGCGCGTGGCCGGCGGTGTGGGCGGTTCTTCCAGGGCCGCGCGCACGGCCTTTGTGACCAGTTCGAGGCGGGTCAGGTCGCAGATGGTGGCCACGACGTGGGTGGGGTCGGTGCGCTGCGTGGTGCGCTCGGGGACCAGGCCAGCCCCGGCCACCGGGGATTACGGCCTTTCTCCTGCGCATACGTCCGGGGCCACAATGGAGACCACCGTGGCCCCGGACGTGCCCCTCCGCGGTCAGCCCATTTCGGCTATGAGGTGCACAAGCGCGGCCCGTGAGTTGATTCCCAACTTCCGGTAGATCCGTGTCAGATGGACTTCTATGGTCCGCGGACTGAGCCGGAGCTGCTCGGCGATCTCTCGGGTGCGCTTCCCGGTTCCCGCGATGACGGCGACCTGGCGTTCGCGGTCCGTCAGCAGTGACAGCCGTGTCGTCGTCCTCGGCTCGGGCGTCGCCGGCGCCGGGACGGACCGCGGTGGGTTGCCGGGGCCCGGTGGTGTCTGCGGGGCACGCCGCACGGGCGGGGGCTTCGGCAGCCGGATCCTCTGTTCCACGATGCGCTTCTGCAGGGCCAGGGAGCCGCTCCGCTGGGCGAGTTCGTAAGCCCTTTCCAGCAGGGCGAGGGCGCGCAACGGGCACCTTGCCTCGGCGAACCGGGGCGCGGCAAGCAGCAGCGTGCGGGCCTGCTGCCCGGTCATCCCGGCTCTCGCGAACAGCCGGGCGGCCTCCTCGTAGCGTTCGGCGGCCTGCCGCGCCGCCTCCGGACCGGTCAGCACGTGCGCCCTGGCGGCCAGGGCGTGAGCCCGGTGGCCGGGCGATGACAGCCTGGCGGCGGCCTCGGCCCGATCCGCCCAGCGAGGATCGGGGCGTCCGGCGCGTACCGCCGCCTCCGCCAGCATCTCGCAGGCGAGTGGGCGCAACGCGGCTGGTGCGCGCAGCAGTCCGGGCTCGCCGAACGCAGCGATGACCGTCGTCGCCCACTGTGCAGGATCGGCGCAGTCGCGCACCGCGTCAGCCAGCCACAGCGCCGCCGAGGTGTGCCAGTCACCGTCGTGAGCGATCGGCTCCAGCACCACCGCCATCAGCTCCTCGCCCAGCATCGCGGCCCGCTGCGCGGCCCCGCTGTCGGGCGCGGTCTGCGCGGCGATCGCCGCTTCAAGGGCTGCGGCGAACCGCACCGCGCGGGCGGAGCCGGTGCGTGGGGCCACGTGCTGGGCGCTCTCGGCGGCTCGTCGGGCCTCTACGAACCGGCCTGACTGGTGGCATGCGGCGGCGAGTTGGGTGAGCAGAGTGGGCAGCAGATGTGTCTCGTGGGTGCGCTCAGCGAGCATCACGCTCCGCCGCAGATGATGCTCAGCCTGTACCGGCCGGCCCAGCACGCACTCGGCCCAGCCCAGGACCCCGAGGTACTCTGGGTGCCCGGCCAGCAACGTGTCGACGAGGGCGTCGGCCGCCTGCGCGCACGCGTCGACGACCGCCCTGGCCTCGGCGGACTGTCCCAGCGTCACCTGGCGGACAGCAAGCAGGCACAGCGCACCCAGCTCCACGGCCCGGTCGCCGCTCCGGCGGGCCCACTGCACCGCGATGCGCAGCCGGTCCGCGTCCGGCAGGGCACCGGAGACGCAGGCCACCAGTTCCCGGGTGACCGACAGCAAGGCGGCCGACCCGGCCGCCTCGTCCGTGTCGGGTTCGCCCACCTGCCGGACCTCGGTGCTCAACAGGTGGCCGGCACGATCGTGTCGGCCAAGTGAACAGTCGAGGAGCGCAGTGTGGACGACCATCCGTACGCGCGGGGCGCGAGGCTCGGCCGGGACCAGCGCGAGCATCTCGTCGCTCACTTGGACGGCGCCCCGCGTCGCGTCGGCAAGGCCCTGGGCGCGGGTCAGCGTCATCAGGAGGTCGACTCGCTCGGCCGAGTACTCATCTCCCTCGGGCACCGCGCGCAGGGCGAGACGGATCCAGCGGACGGCCGTCGCGGGGTCGGCGGCCATGATCTCGTGCGCCGCCTGCGCAAGCACCTGACGGTGCTCGTCGCCGGAGGCGGGCGGCACCTCTTCGAGCAGCGGAGCCAGCTCCACCGCGGGGGTGCCCGTCCTGGCCCGCATGGCGACGATCCTGCCGCGGGCCGCCCGGCGCCAGCACGAGTCGGTGTCCCTGAACGTCACCTGACGCATGAGGGGGTGACGGAAAGCCAGCTGGTGGCCGGGGCCCGCGGCACGGAACAGGTCCCGCTCGCACAGGCGTGTGGTGGCGCGGCAGGCCCGGTCGGGATCCATGGTGGCGACCTCGATCAGGTCCTCCAGGGCAAAGCGGCTACCGAGCATGGCCGCCGCCGAGATGATCGATGTCTCGTCGGCGGTGAGCTGGGCCAGCTCGGCAAGGAGCCGGCTGGAGAACCAGCCGGGCGGCAGGCCCTGGGTGTCGAAGACGGCGTCCGCCGACTGCTGCGCCGACTCCGCCAGCGCCTGCAGATAGAGCGGGTTGCCGTGGCTCTCCCGGTGGAGTCCAAGCAGCTTCTCGCTGTCCTCACGCAGTCCGGTGAGGTATGCGCTCTCGGCGAGCGAGAGCGAGGGGAGGTCGATTCGCCGGGCCGTGCCGAGTCCGACGGCGTGCCCGAAGGCATTGTGCAGCCGCAGGGAAGATTGGCGCGGCCGGTGGGCGACGACGAGGATCAGTGGAGCGTTCACCGGCCAGCTCAGCAGGTAGTCCACCACTTCCAGCGTCCCCGGGTCGGCCCACTGCAGGTCGTCGATCAGGAGTACGAGGCCGGACCTGGCGTGGTCCTGCAGCAGGTGACGCAGGCGGTGCAGCATCAGACAGCGGGAATCGCCAGGATTGCGCCGGGGAGGGGCCGGAACATCATCCGTTGACGAAATGGCCAAATCGCGCAGAAGGGGTAATAGTTCACCTAACTGTTTGTCGGAACACTTCGCAGGGTTGACGTTGAGCAGCTGCGCAAGCGCCCGAAAGGGATGGCTCTGGGTGACGGTGGTGCAGCAGGTACGGAGCACCTGATACCCCTGCCGCCGCGCCTCGTCCGCGAACCTCGTCAGCATCCGGGTCTTTCCGGAGCCAGGGTCACCTACCACCTCCACGACGAGGCCGCCCGTGTCTTCCAGGTTTTCCAGAATGGTGGTGAACTGACACATTTGGCCAGCCCGGATATCGCAGAACTGTTCCCGACTTTCACTTATGACACCTGCCGAAACCACAGTTTGCATTCCCTTCAACACCGCCCTCCACCCAACACTGGACCCCGCATTTCAAGCGGGCTTCAGTCATCCGAGTGTAACTTGCAGGGGCTTGCCGGGTGTGAAGCAGTGGCACATATCACGGAGGTCACCGGTTTTTCGGAATGATTCCATCCGCATACCGTGAGGGGGTTTTCCAGGTTTATTTCTTTATCGTGAATTCTTGCCGGCATGGCTTGCAGAAACTTCGATGTCGAATTCAGGCCGCGATGGCGTGATCCAGCGCTGGGTCCGACAGCAGGATGGCCTGACGAAGCTCGTTCAGCGCGCGGCACGGCATGATGCCGATCTCGGTGTCGAGCTTGGTCCGCACGGATTCGTAGGCCATCAGGGCCTCACTGGTGCGTCCTGAGCGATAGAGGGCCAGCATCAGGAACTGGTGGAAGGTCTCCCGCAGGGGGTGTTCCAGCGTGATCTGGTAGAGAGGGGCGACCAGTTCGCGGTGGGCACCCCGGGCCAGATCCGCCTCGAACAGCATCTCGGTGCACTCCAGCCTGGCCTCCTCGGCCCAGGTGGAGAAGGACTCGATGGTGGGACCCCCGCGCAGATCGCCGAGCACGTCGCCCCGCCACAGGCCAAGCGCCGCGGAGAAGGCGCGGGAGGCCTCGGTGTGCCGCCGGGCCCTGGCGTGTCCACGTCCTTCGTGCACCAACTGCTGGAACTCGTGCACGTCAAGCGTGGAGTCGCCCAGCTGGAGCACATATCCGGGAGCGCGAGTCACGATGGAGCTGGGGGTCTCGCCCAGGGCGGTGAGGAACTTGCGCAGCTGGGAGATGTAGACGTGGAGGGTGGCGATGGCGCGGCGGGGCGGGTCGTTCTCCCAGATCTCGGTGATCAGATGGGAGGCTGACACGATCTGTCCGCTGCGTATCAGCAGGGTGGCGAGCAACGGTTCGATCTTGCGTGCCCCGAGGGCAGCCACCTCGTCCCCGTCCGTTACTCGCAGGTTGCCCAGGATTTCATAACGCATCTTGCATCCCCCTATGAAGACGAAGCGGCCGAGGCCGTGCGTGTCCCTGTGGATCCGCCTTCATTGCCGGACCCGCGGTAGCTCTTTTACTCAGCGACGTGATGTTCAGGTGCGCAGCGTCGCGTACCCGCCATCGTGATACAGCAGTGGCTGCCCCTCCTTGCCTTGCTGCGCATGAACCGGCTCCGCGATCACCAGGGTGTGGTCTCCGGCAGCCACACGGCTGACCACACGGCAGATCAACAGCGCCAGCACGCCGTCGAGGACGGGTACCCCCTCGGGGCCCTGATGCCAGGACGCGGGCGCGGCGAAACGATCCACGCCGCTGCGTGCGAATGTCGCGGCCAGCGTCTCCTGCTCCTCGCCCAGGAAGTGAACGCCCACGTGACGCGCCGCGTTGACGACCGGCCAGGAAGAGGCGGTGGCGCTGATCCCGAAGGTGAGAAGAGGAGGGTTTACCGACAAGGAGGCCAGCGAGGTAGCGGTGAATCCGACAGGATGAGCGCCCTGAGCGGTGACTATGGTCACTCCGGCCGCATGTCGGCGAAACACGCTGCGGAACAGGGCAGATTCCACCAACACGGGGCGATGGCCAGTCAAGTCTCCTCCAGGAATACGTGTCACCGGACGGGCGCCGCGCTGCGGTGTCCGTCCGGTGCCGATGCTGCCAGGTCTCGATGGCGACGCCATCAGGGAAACTACGTACCATGCGAAACGATCTCAGCGAGGGGTGCGCACCTCGCTCTCCGCTCCGGGCGCGGGCGCGGGCACAACGGCGACCTGGGCGGCCCTCAGCTTCTCTTGCCGGCTCGCACTGTCCTTGCGGGAGCGTGCAAGGTGCCGCACTGACGGGCGCTCCACGGTGGTGTAGAGGACTCCGGCCACTACCACGGACACTGCGAGCAGGAGCACCAGGATGCCGATCGCACCGGGCGTGCTCCAGGTGCGATCAAGGCCCAACACCCGGTGTCCGTAGGTGAGTACCAGCTGATGGATCAGGTAGAAGGCGAACGACGCCTCGCCGAGCCACAGCACTGTGCGACCCCGGAACGGGGAGCGCCGGGCCTCGATGTCGGCGACGGCGCCTGCGGCGACTAGCAGCGCGAGCGGAACGACGCTGACCGCAACGATGGTGTAGAGGATAGGGGTGTACTTCATGGCGACGAAGGCCGTGAGAACGAGCAGCGCGGCCGGGCCCATGCCGAGCCGGACAGAGCGCCCCGAGCGGACGACGAGTGCCATAACAATACCGAGGACGAACTCCAGGATCCGGGCGGGCGGGAAGCCGTACACGAACCAGAAGCGGGGGAATGACTCGGAGACCGGCGGAGGGAACATCGGGGTGCCGGGGAGCAGTTGGGCGACGAGCGGCAGCATGGCGATGGCGGCGACCACGAGCGCGGCCGCCGTCCACAGGTGCCGGGCGGGGATCCGCCGCAGCAGGGGCAGCAGCAGCGGGAAGAGCGCGTAGAAGAAAACCTCGCACCCGAGCGACCAGGTGGGGGCATTGACCCCGAGGAAGGTCGGGATGTCCGGCACCCAGGTGTGCACGAGCAGCAGGTTGGGCACCAGGATGTCGGCCTCAACAGCCTGGTCGGTGATGCTCAGGCACAGCCAGGCGAGGAGTACGGCCACCACGGTGCTCGGATAGATCTTGGCCGCGCGGCGCCGCCAGAATCCGGGGACGGTGTCGCCGGGCCGGGCCGACCAGGTCAGGACGAAGCCGCTGAGGATGAAGAAGAACGAGACGCCGAGATATCCAGCGCCCTCCACGACGCGGGCGTACCTGCTGTCGGCATCTGGGTCGGCGAAGAGATGCTGGGCAGAGGCATGGCCGAGGAACACCATGAGTGCGGCGATGAACCTCATGCCGGTGAGCGTGGGAAGCCGGCTGCCGCCGGCCACGGGAGCGGTCGCTGTCATGGCGGTCTTGTACCTTTCGCCGTTCGTGGCGAGGCGGATGGCTCGCTTCCGTGCAGGATCCCGACTCCTGCTGAGGCGGTGCTTAGCGGTGACTTAAACAGGCACGTAAGCTGAGGGGGTCTCCGATTTTCGGTCTCATGCCGTGCGGAGCCCGTCGGCCGTCACTGACGAGGGGAGTTCTTCCAATGGATGCGACCGAGACGTCCACCGCGCGGCGTCCCAGGCGCGCGGACGCGCGCCGCAACTACGACCGGCTGCTCACCGCAGCCAGAGCGGCGTTCGCCGAACACGGCACCGACGCGTCCCTGGAGGACATCGCCCGCCGTGCCGGCCTGGGGGTCGGCACGCTGTACCGGCACTTCCCGACCCGCGACGACCTGCTGGAAGCCGTCTTCCACGACTCCGTCGAGGACCTCCAGGCGCAGGCTCTGGCCCGTCTCGACGACCCGGAGTCCGGCGCCGCCCTCATGGACTGGCTGCGAGCCGTCGCCGAGCACGCCACCACATACCGGGGGCTCGCTGGCTCGCTGATGACCACCATGCTCGGCAAAGCGGCGACGCAGCCCTCCGACTGTCACCAGCGGCTGCTCGCCGCCGGGGAGGCGCTCCTGGTCCGGGCGCAGGACAGCGGCGCCGTCCGTGCAGACGTCGAGATCGCCGATCTGCTCAGGCTGGTCAACGGACTTGCATGGGCGGCCCGGCGCTCTCCGACGGGCGCGGACCGCACGGACCGACTGCTCGACCTCGCCCTGTGGGGCCTGGTGCCGCGCTGACGGCTCCGGACATGGCTGAGCAGGTCGGGGACTGGAGCGGTGGCTGATGCCCCGTTTCCGTGCCCCGCCGCTTCAGACCGGACCTGCGGTGCTCCGGCATCCGGCTTCCCGGCATCGTTCACCTGCTGGCATGCGCGTCGCCACGTGCACATCCCCGGTCGGGCGATAGACCCGAGCCGACTGATCCACCCGTAGGTACGGGGGCGAGGTCCGGCCCCGCAGGCCGTGTCTCCGGCTCACGAAGATCACCAGTCGGCCGTGGACGCTGCCGCCGCCCGGGCAACGCACCTCACGCGAGGCGACTGGAACAACCTGGCCGTCGGGGAACTGCGACTGACCGGCGCCAAGGACATCGCGGCCGGATTGCGCCATGGTGCCCGCCATGCGCGACGCCCGCTCGCCCTTCCGGATCTCGCGTGATCACGAACCGGAGTTCGTGCGACTACGCCGAATCCCTGGGGTGCCCCCCGGCTCGCGATCAAGCAATGCACTGGGTCGTCGCCGCGTTGCCGGAACCGATGCCCCACCGGCCCTGCCGATCAGACGGGTGCCCTGCGGACAAGTGGCCGCTTAGGCCGCCTTTAGGGATCCTCCCGAGACTGCTGAAGACACCGTCCTGGGCCAGAAGCGCCCACCGCTACGGGAGCCCGGGAGGGACCCTCTCCGTGAACACGCCGAACGTCCGTCCGTCCCCGCCCGCGCGTGAACGTCTGCACACCCTCTACTTTCTGGCCGGGATCCGAGCGTTCTCGCCCGTTCACCTGGACACCGAGGTCGAGATGGACGCGGTCCTCGCGCATCGCGCCAGTACGGCGGCACAGACGCAGCGCTACTCCGTGGTCAGCTATGTGCTGTACACGGCGGCACGGGTACTCAAGGAGCATCCGCACGCGAACGCTGCGATGCGGGGCCGGTTCCGGCCGCGCGTCGCCGAGTACGCGTCCGTCAACGGGAAACTCGCGTTGGACGCGACACTGTCCGGACGCCGGGTGGTGCTGTCCGCGGTCTTCCCCGGGCTCGACCGGCTGAACCTGGACGAGATCCAGCGTCAGGTAAACCACTACCGGGACGGGGACGCCGACACGCTGCCCGATTTCGCCGGTGTGCGCGCCCTGCACAAGGTGCCCCGCTGGATCGGCAGCCGGCTCTTCCGGCGCACCGTGGGACCGCTGTCGGCACGGGCGGAGCGGCTCGGCACTTTCTCGGTCTCCTCGCTTGGCCACCGGCCCGTGGACGGGTTCCATTCGGTCGGCGGCACCACCGTGACGCTCGGCGTGGGCCGCATCACCGACCGGCCCGTCGTGCGGGACGGGGCGGTGGTCGTCGCACCTGTCATGCGGCTCAGCCTCACCTTCGACCACCGGGTGATCGACGGTGCGGAAGCCGCGGACGTACTCGGCGAGATCAAGGACGGTCTGGAGGGCTACGAACCCACAGAGGGAGCAGGATCGTGAACGACATCACGGAACTCAAGCAGTTCATCACAGTCCATGCCAAGGCCCAGGATCTGCCGCAGGAGCTGTACGAAAGCGTTCTCGGGCAGGTGAGCCACGACGGGCAGGGGCCCGGTTCCTGGGTCCACGAGTGGTCGGCGGCCGGCGAGCGGCTCGAACGGGACGACTCCCAACTGCTTCCGGCCTTCCTCTGCCACAACATGGCCCGGTTCCCCTTCGTGGACGGGCCCGCGCGGAGGGACGCCGACCGGGCGCGGCTCGCCGTCTTCGAGCGGTGGCGGCAGCAGCAGGCCGACATCGAGGCGGTCCATGTCACCTCGGACGGCGGGGAGTTCCGGGCGTGGGCCAGCGGGCTGGACACTGCCGCGAAGAAGAAACTGCTCGTCGTGATGGGCGGCATCGTCAGTACCAAGGAACAGTGGGCGCCGATCCTCCTCAAGGCCGAACTGCTCGGTATGGCGATGGTCGTGACGGAACTGCCCGGGGTGGGCGAGAACACGCTGCCGTACGACGCGGACAGCTGGCGGATGCTGCCCGCGCTGCTCGACACGGTCGCCGACCGGGCCGACGTCACAAGGACCTACGCGGTAGCCAACAGCTTCAGCGGCCATCTGGCGCTGCGCACCGCCGTCCGCGACGAGCGCCTGCGCGGCATCGTCACGACCGGCGCCCCCGTCAGCGACTTCTTCACGAACGCCGAGTGGCAGCGGCAGTTGCCCCAGATCACGGTGGCCACCCTCGTGCAGCTGACCGGCACCGAGCCGAAGCGGCTGTATGACGTGCTGCGCACCTGGGCGCTGACCGACCAGGAGCTGGCGGCCCTGGAGATCCCCGTCGCGTACACCGTGAGCCTGCGGGACGAGATCATCCCCGTCGGCGACATCGACGTATTGAAGAAGCACGTCCGCGGGCTGAGCCTCAACGAGTTCGACGACGTCCATGCCTCACCTGCGCACGTCGAAGAAACCATGCGATGGACCGTGGAGTCCCTGATCGGGATGCTCGCTGCCGCCACGTCGGCATGACATTCTCCCCCACACGCCACCACTGAGAGAGGCGACAGGATGGACGTCGCAGACATTCATATACTCTCGGTCGGCACCGCGCTCCCCGGTTCTCCGGTGGACAACGCGACGCTGGCCGGGCACTTCGGCATGGGCGACATCTGGGAACAGTGGATCGACGCGTTCGTCGGCACCCGTACCCGGCACCTCGCGGTCGACCTGGAATCCGGTCGGGTCAGCCACTCGCTGGCTGACCTGGGGGAGACCGCGGCACGCCAGGCCCTGGAGCGAGCCGGGCTCGGCCCTATCGACATTGATGTGGTGGTGCTCAACACCGCCACCCCGGACCAGCTCATGCCGACCACCGCGAACATGGTCGCGGACCGGCTCGGCATCAACAACATCCCCACCTACCAGGTGCAGTCCGGGTGCTCGGGCGCCGTGCAGGCCATCGAGCTGGGATGCCTCCTGCTGCTCGCGGGCGGCCATCGCACGGCGCTGGTCATGGGTGGCGATCTCTGCGCCCGTTTCTTCGATCCCAAGACCGACCTGAACACCCTGCCACCTGGCGAGCTGGTCAACATGGTGCTGTTCGGGGACGGCGCGGGAGCTGTGGTGCTCAGCACGGAGCCGGTCCCCGGCGCGACGGTGCTGCGCTCGCCGGTGAGCCGGTTCACCGGCCTCGGGCGGGCGCCGGGGCAGGCCCTCGAGTGGTTCGGCGCCACCGACCAGGACGGCAGGCCGTTCGCGGTGGAGGACTACAAGGCCATCGAGGAGCATGTGCCCGAGATGGCAGCCGACGTCCTTGACGAACTCCTGGACGAACTGGGCTGGGATCGCAGTGAGCTGACCCATCTGCTGCCACCCCAGCTGTCCGGGAGGATGACCCGGACGATCATGGATCGGCTCGGCGGCCTGCCCCTGAAGGAGATCAGCTGCGTCGCCGACACCGGCAACACCGGCAACGGTCTTCCCTACCTCCAGCTCGAGCGCGCCGTTGCCGAGATGGGCCCCGGCGACCGGGCCATCGGGATCGCGATCGAGTCCAGCAAGTGGATCGTCTCCGGCTACGCGCTCGAAAGGCTCTGACCCGTATGCCTCAGGATCTGTCCGAGCTGCACCGGCAGGGTCGCGTCGCCGCCGAGTACCCGCGAGTGCGCACCCTGCTCGCCGAGACGGACGATGCCGGGCTGCGACGCGCGGGGCAGCTTCTGGCCCGCACTGCCCCAGACGATGTGCTGCGGGAGCACCCTGATACCCCCGTGGTGTCCGTGGCCGTCACCGGCAACAGCGTCGTGTCCGGGCTCGTCGCACCTCTGACGGCCGAACTCGCCCGGCACGGGATGCTGTTGCGGCCGCACGTCGCCGACTTCAACTCCTACGTCTTCGACCTCTCCGACCCCGAAAGCGGGCTGTACTCGGCCGGGGCCGACCTGGTGGTATGCGCGCTGGACGCCGGCGTCGTCTTCGACGAGGTGCCCGTCCAGTGGCGCCCCGACGACGTCGCACGCGTCTTTGCCGGCAAGGTCGACCTGCTCGCCGAGCTCGCCTCGGCTTTCGCCTCCGTGGGGCGCGGCACCCTGGTGGTCAACACCCTGCCGCTGCCCCGCGACCGGATGGCCGAACTCGTCGGCCACCGTGATCGCGCGCTACTCGGTGCCGTGTGGCGGGAGGCCAACGCGCGGCTGCTGCGGCTGGTCACCGACCAGCCCTCGCTGGTGGTCCTCGACCTGGAGCCGCTGCTCGGCACCGGGCTCCCGCTGCGCGACGCCCGCCTCGGCACGTACGCCAAGACCCAACTCTCCCCAGAGGTGACCGGGCGTTATGCCCGTGAACTGGCCCATCTGATCCGCGGGTTGTCGGGTCGGGCGAAGAAGGCTCTCGTCCTGGACCTGGACAACACAACCTGGGGCGGGGTCCTCGGGGACGACGGGATCGAGGGCATCGAGGTGGCGGGCAGCTACCGCGGTGAGGCATTTCGAGCCCTGCAGCGCACGGCCAAGCAGCTCGCCGGCCAAGGCGTGCTGCTCGCCGCCGTCAGCAAGAACGACATCGAGTCGGTGATGCAGGTGCTTCGCGAGCACCCCGACATGACACTGCGCGAGGACGACTTCGTCCGGATCGTGGCCAACTGGGCACCCAAGCACGAGAACCTGCACGCGCTCGCCGGCGATCTCAATCTGGGCATCGACAGTTTCGTGTTCGCCGACGACAGCGCGTACGAATGCGGCCTGGTGCGCCGGGAACTGCCCGAGGTCACCGTGCTGCACCTGGACGACGATCCCGCCCTGCACGTGGAAAGGCTCCTCGCGGACGACTGGTTCGCCGTGCCGGACGTCACCACGGACGACCTCAAGCGCCCGGAACGCTACCGCGAGGAGCTGGTCCGCAAGGACTTCCTGGACAGCTTCTCCTCGCTCGACCACTATCTGCGCGAACTGGACGTGACCGTCGAACTGGCCACGGCCCGCCCGGCTGACCTGGCCCGGGTCTCCCAGATCACACTGCGCACCAATCAGTTCAACCTCACCACGCGACGGCTGCAGCAGACCGACGTCCAGGCGCTCGCGGACTCTCCCGACGTCCAGGTGCTCACCATCCGCTCCAGCGACAGGTTCGGCAACAACGGCGTGGTGGGGGCCGTCTTCCTGGCCGCCGAAGGGCCCGTATGGCGTATCGACAACTTTGTGCTCAGCTGCCGGGTGTTCTCCCGCGGCATCGAGCAGGCATGCCTGAGCGCGGTGCTCGAGCACGCCCGCGTCCACGGCGCGCGGGAGGTCGTAGGCAGCTATCGGGCGTCCGGGAAGAACGGCAAGGTACGCGACTTCTACGCACGCAACGGCTTCGTGGCGCAGCCCCGGGCAGCAGGTGCCACTGCCGACGACGGACTGGTCTTCCGCCATGACCTGGCCGAGATCGCCGGACCGCCCATCCACGTCCGGCTCACCCGATCCATCGAGGGCCCGAAAGGAACCGACCGTGATGACCATTGACCAGTTCGTCGACCTGGTGGGGGACGAGACCGGACTGCCGGTCACCGTCGACGACGCGGCGCTCGGCTTCGATCAACTGCCAGGCTGGGATTCGCTCCAGCTGCTCGTGCTGCTCACCGCACTCGAGCGCGAGACGGGTCGCCGGATCTCTCTGCCCCAGGTGCTGGAGTCGGGAAGCCTGGCAGACATCTACCACGTGCTGACGGCGGGGGCATGACCGTCGGCGCGGGACGCACCCCGTACGGCACCACGTACGTGCTGCCGCGACAGCCGGACCCGAGCTCGGCCCGGATCCGGCTGCTGTGCTTCCACCACGCGGGCGGAGCCGCGTCCAGCTTCGTCGGCTGGCAACGGGCGTTTCCCGCCGATGTGGCGGTCGTGCCCGTACAGTTGCCCGGGCGCGAGCACCTGGCCGTCCGGCCCGCCCACCGCGAGCCGGACGCGCTCCTCGCCGACCTCGACACCGAGCTCGGCCCGCTGCTCGAGCTGCCGCACGCCTTTTACGGCCACAGCATGGGCGGCCTGATCGGGTACGCCCTCGCGGACCACCGGCATCGCAGGGGCGCGCGAACACCGGAGTTGCTAGCGGTGGGCGCGATGCCCCCGCCACACCTGGAATGGCCCGTCGCAATGGTGCGGGACGCATCGGACGCGGAGCTGATCCAGTGGATGATCGAGGTGGGCGGGATCCCCGAGCTGGTGCTGCGGTACAGGGAATGGCTGGCCACGGCCGCCGCTCTGCTCCGCGCCGATCTGCTACTCGGCAGCGGCCTTTCGGAGTGGGCGCACGACAGCTCGCCACTGCCCTGCCCGATCCATGTGCTCGCCGGCTCCCAGGACCCCCTCCTCACCGCGGAGGGAGCGGCCGCGTGGGACCGCTACACCGACGCGGGCTGTCGGGTGCACATGATGCCCGGCGGCCATTTTTTCACCAGGAAACACAGCGGAGCGGTCACCGGGCTTCTCAGCAGGCTGCTCGCGCCCTCCTCGGCAAAGGAGTTGAGCGCCCGTGACGGGCAACACAGCTGACACCGAGACCACCGACAACGAAGCCAAGCTTGTCGCTTATCTACAGCGGACGACGGTCGCCCTGCACGAGACCCGCCAACGGCTGCGCGCGGTTCAGGAGCGGGACCGGGAGCCGATTGCCATCACCGGCATGGCCTGCCGCTTCCCCGGCGGGGTGCGCAGCCCTGAGGAGCTGTGGGAGCTCGTCGCGAGCGGCACCGACGCGATCGGTCCTTTCCCCACCGACCGCGGCTGGGACGTGGAGAAGCTCTACAACCCCGACCCGGATGCGGTCGGTACGTCGTACACCCGGCAGGGCGGATTTCTTTACGACGCTGCCGACTTCGACGCCGAGTTCTTCGGTCTGAGCCCTCGGGAGGCGGCGGCCACGGACCCGCAGCAGCGGCTGCTCCTGGAGACCTCCTGGGAGGCGATCGAACGGGCCGGAATCGACCCCGTCACGCTGCGCGGCACCGGCACCGGTGTGTTCATGGGGGTCATGTACGACGACTACGCCAGCAGGCTGCGGCCCGTCCCTGACGGGTACGAAGGGTACATCGGCAGCGGCAGCGCGGGCAGCGTGGCCTCCGGACGGATCTCGTACACACTGGGCCTGGAGGGCCCCGCCGTCTCCGTCGACACTGCCTGCTCCTCCTCCCTCACGGCACTGCACCTCGCCATCCGCGCACTGCGCGCGGGCGAGTGCCCGCTGGCATTGGTGGGCGGGGTCAGTGTGATGTCGACTCCGGGCGTGTTCGTCGAGTTCAGCCGCCAGCGCGGGCTCGCGCCCGACGGCCGCTGCAAGGCGTTCTCGGCGGCCGCCGACGGGGCGGGCTGGAGCGAGGGCGCAGGCGTCCTCCTCATCGAACGGCTCTCGGACGCACAACGGCTCGGTCACCCCGTCCTCGCGGTCGTCCGCGGCTCCGCGGTCAATCAGGACGGCGCGAGCAACGGCCTCACGGCGCCCAACGGCCCGTCCCAGGAACGGGTGATCGGCCAGGCACTCGCCGACAGCGGGCTGACCGCCGACCGGATCGACGCGATCGAGGGACACGGCACAGGTACCACGCTCGGCGACCCGATCGAGGCTCGCGCCCTGATCGCCGCCTATGGGCCGGGCCGCCCCACCGACCGCCCCGCCTGGCTCGGCTCCCTCAAGTCGAACATCGGACACACCCAGGCGGCCGCCGGAGTAGGCGGCGTCATCAAGATGGTGATGGCCATGCGCAACGGAGTCCTGCCGCGCAGCCTCTACGCCGAGCAGCCGTCACCGCACGTCGACTGGTCGGCGGGGAAGGTGAAGCTGCTCTCCGCGGCAAGGCCGTGGCGGCGCGACGGCAACCGGCCGCGCCGCGCCGCCGTGTCCTCCTTCGGCATCAGCGGCACCAACGCGCACGTGATCGTGGAGGAGGCCCCCGCACCGCGGGCGGTTACCGGGGCGACCGAGGACGCCCCCCACGGATCCGCGGCGCCTGCTGTGTTGCCCTGGCTCCTTTCGGGCCGGTCCGCCGACGCGGTACGCGCCCAGGCGGTGCGCCTGCTCGAGAGCACTGCCGGGTCAGGCACCGCAGCCTGCCCGGCCCCGCACCCGGCTGCCGTGGCCCGTGCGCTGGCTACCGGGCGCAGCGCCTTCGATCACCGTGCCGCAGTCGTCGGCCGGGACACCGAGTCCCTGCGCTTCGGCCTGGCCCGGCTGGCCGCCGGGCGGAGCGCGCCCGATGTCGTACGAGGTGTCCGCCGCCCGGGCGACGAGTCCTGCCCCGCCGTCCTGTTCACCGGGCAGGGATCCCAACGCCCGGGTATGGGGCGTGAGTTGTACAACGATCTACCCACGTTCGCCCGCGCCCTCGACGAGACGTGCGCAGCCCTCGATCCGCACCTCGAACGGCCGCTGCGCGATGTCCTGTTCGCAGCGCCCGGCAGTCCGGAGGCCGGACTCCTCGACCGCACCGACTGGGCCCAGCCGGCGCTCTTCGCCCTTGAGGTCTCCCTCTACCGGCTGCTGGAACAGTGGGGCATCCGGCCGAGACAGCTCATCGGGCACTCGGTCGGCGGGATCTGCGCCGCCCACTTGGCCGGCGTCTTCTCGCTCGCCGACGCCGCACGGCTGATCACCACCCGCGGCCGGTTGATGCACAGACTGCCGCCGGGCGGCACCATGCTGGCAGTCCAAGCGTCCGAGGAGGCACTGCTTCCGCTCTTCGAGAAGTTCGCGGGGATCGCCATCGGCGCGGTCAACGGGCCCGACGCGACGGTCCTGTCCGGCGACATGGAAGAGCTGCGCCGAGCCGCCACGCTGCTGCGCAAACAGGGCGTCAAGACCAAGCGGCTGCGGGTCGCTCATGGCTTCCACTCGCCGCTGATGGACCCGATACTGCCGGAGTTCCGTCTGGTCGCCGCTTCGGTCGACTACCACGAGCCGATGCTGACTGTGGTGTCCGACCTGACCGGGGCGGTTGCGGGGCCCGGGCTGCTCACGGATCCCGAGTACTGGGTACGGCACGCCCGCGGCACGGTCCGCTTCGGCGACGGCGTACGCGCGCTGCGCGAGAGCGGTGCCGGAGTCTTCCTGGAACTCGGGCCCGACGCGGTACTCACGCCACTCGCTCAGACCGCCGCGCGGGCCGATGCCGCCGCGGAGCAGGCCGTGTTCGTCCCGGCATTGCGCCGCGACCGGCCGGAGGGCCAGAGCCTGATGGCCGCCGTGGCGCAGTTGCACACCTACGGTGCGGCCATGGACTGGAAAACCGTCCTGGATGGTGCGCCGACTGGCCATGTCGACCTGCCCACCTATGCGTTCCAGCGGCGGCGTCACTGGCTGGACACGGTCGAGGAGACGCCGGGCAGGGGTGGGGCGGCGGGCTCCGGTGCCGCCGACGACGCGTTCTGGTCGGCGATCACAGAATCCGATCTCGACGCGCTGAGCGAGGTGCTGGCACTGGACGCGGAGGACCATCCAGCGCTCCGGTCCATCCTGCCGCAGCTCTCCGCGTACCGGCGCAGCGCCAGCTGGTGGTACCGCACCGGCTGGGAAGGTCTCACGGACGGCGGCGCCGCGGCACTGTCCGGTCACTGGGTGATCGTCACCGGGCCGGACAGCGCCGCGGAGGGCGCCCTCGCGGACTGGGCCGCCAATGCGGTGCGCCAGGCAGGGGCACGGGCCACCGTGGTGGCCAGGCCGGACGAACGGCCCGAAGCCGCCGGCGTGCTGGACGCCGTTGCGCAGGACGGCGGAGCTGACGTCGAGGGTGTGCTGTCGCTGCTGACCGGCGTCGGTCCCACGCTTGAGTTGGTTCGGGAAGTAGCGACTGACCTGCCGTCGGCCCGGCTGTGGATCGGCACCCGTGGCGCCGTGTCCGTGGACGCCTCCGACGGTGCGGGCGACCCGGACGGGGCCCGGCTGTGGGGCATTGGGCACGCCGTCGCGCTCGAACACTCCGAGCGGTGGGGCGGGCTGATCGACTTCCCCGCCCTGCTCGACGACCGCGCCGCCGCCCGGACCGCCGTCGCGCTGGCCGGGCACGGTGGCGAGAACCAACTGGCGGTCCGCGCCAGCGGCAATCACGTACGCCGGGTGCTGCACGCCCCCCTGGGCAAGGGACGGACCGCGCCACGGCAGCGCGTCGACAGCACAGTGCTCGTCACGGTCGACGCGGGCGCGCAGTCGACTGCGGATGCCGGGGCCTTCGACGACCTCGGCCTCTCGGCCGCGCTCCGGCTGGCCAACGGTGCGCGGCATGTCCTCCTCGTCCAGTCCCCAGGTGGCTCCGGGCAGTCCCTGACCGTCGAGGCCGAGGCCGAACTCCTCGCTCTGGGCATCGAGGTGACCGTGGCGACCTGCGACTTCACGGATGTCGCGGCGCTCGCCGGGCTCCGTGACCGGCTGCCGCGGGACCGTCCGCTCTCCGCCGTGGTGCACACGCGAGCGTCGGCAGGCGACCAGCTCCTGGCCGACCTCGATACGGAACAGGCGGCTCGCGTGCTCGACGGCACTACCGCAGCCGCCCTCGCCCTGCACGAACTGACGTCGGGCCCGGACGGGGACGGGCACATACCCACACTGTTCCTGCTGTCACCTGCCACCGCGGGCCCTGGTGCCCGGGGCCGAGCCGTGGATCTCGCCGCGAGCGCATTCCTCGATGCCCTGGCCGAACAACGCCGCGCGGCTGGGCTGCCCGCGAAGTCCGTCACCATCGGCCCGTGGACGCACGGCTGTGCCGGCCACCAGGAGCTGACCGGGGTCCGCCCAGTGCATCTGCCGCTGGTGGTGGCAGCGCTCGCCAAGGACGCCACACACGACTCACCCGCGCTCATCACCGTGGACGCCGACTGGGCGCTGCTCGCCCCGAAGCTCGGCGCGTCCGGACTCGCGCCTCTCCTGCGCCGGCTGCCGGAGGCAGTCGCGCACCTGGATGTCCGGGACGGCGGCTCCGGCACCCACGCCGATGACGAGGCAGCGGGGCTGCCCACGCTGCCGCTTGAGCCCGAGTCACTGCGCCTGCTGCTGGCCAAGTCACCCGCAGGCGACCGGGAACGGCTGCTGCTTCGGCTGGTGCGCGAGCGGACCTCGATCGTCCTCGACCGGGGGGCCCACGACACCGTCGGCGCAGACGAGCGTTTCCTGGACATGGGTTTCTCGTCGTTCATGGCCTTGCAGTTGCGCAACGAGCTGAGCACGGTGACCGGCGTCGAAATCTCGGTGACGGCAGTCTTCGACCATCCGACCCCGAGGGACCTGTCCCGGATGCTCAGCAGTGAGCCGGCCTGGGACCACGAGCAGGTGTAGCCCGCCGAGTCCCCTCCCCCGCTGCCCCCTGCCCCCTGCCCCCTGCCCCCTGCCCCGAACATCCTGATCCTCCGGCCCCGGTACGGGACCGGAGGATCAGAGGTCTCACGGACGAGCGTTGGTCATGACCGGCAGTCCGGGCGGTTGCCCCACAGGTGGGACGTCCACGCCGTGCGGAGCAGACTACGGGAGTGGTGATCATGTCGGCTACGTCGAAGAAGGCGTCGATGCCGGTGATGCGCCGCTCGTAGCGGCGGTCGAGCCGGTGGCCGACGTTCTGCCAGGTGCGGGTGTGCTCGACGTGCCACCGCCGACTCGCCTGGATCGGCCCCCGGTTCGGCGCGGGTCTTCTCCACGTCACAGTGGTGCCTTGGCCGGCGGTCCCGGATCCGCCAGCAGATCCACGGTCGTAGTCGGCTACGGAGAGCCGTGGCGGTTGGCGCCGGCCGAGATGCGCTCGAGGGAGAGTCGGCCTCCAGGACCGGGTCCTGGCGGCTATCCGCAGGGCTCCGGCCCCGACGCCACCCAGCAGGCCGAGCTCTGCCCGCAGTGCCGCACC
>NZ_JBFAWU010000046.1:0-15142 GCF_040680455.1 Streptomyces sp. NPDC052052
CCCCGGAAGGGCGGCTGGTGCTGGTCGGGCACTCGATGGGCGGCATGACGATGATGGCACTCGCCGAGCAGTACCCGCAGCTCATCCGGGACCGGCCACAACAGGGCCCTGTGCGCTGAGCGTCATGCGCTGAGCGGGAACACCTCGCCCAGCTCCCGGAACACCGCGGTGTTCAGTGTGAACGCCTGCTTGCACTCGTCGATGATGCGCTGCTTCTCCAGGTCGTCCACGTCCACCGCGTCCAGCAGCTCGCGGTAACCCCGCTTGAACGAGGCGGGGTTGGTGATCCCCTCGAAGACGTAGAACCGGACCCCGTCGCCCTTGCGTGCGAAGCCCCAGGTCCTCTCCGCCTTGTCGCGGATGATCTGGCCGCCCGAGAGGTCGCCGAGGTAACGGGTGTAGTGGTGCGCGATGTAACCGGCGGGCCAGGTGCGGGCGCACTCGGCGACCCGGGCCGCGTACGCGGCCGTGGCGGGCAGCGGCTCCAGGCCCTCGCGCCAGTCGGCGCCGCGCAGATGGGCCAGGTCGCGCTCCAGCTCGGCCGTGCGCATCAGCTCGGACTGGATGAACGGACCCGCGACCGGGTCGTTCCGCAGCGCCTGCGCCCCTTCCTCCAGTGCCTGGTACACGAACCACAGCTGCTCGGTGTAGCGCGTGTACGCGTCCACTCCGAGGCGTCCGCCCAGCAGGTCGCCCATGAAGGTCGTGGTCTCCGCCTCGGTGTGCTGTTCGTGCGAAGCGGTGCGGATGAGCGTCGAGAAGGGCGTGGCGGCGGTGGTGTCCAAGGTGGGCCTCCGGGGATCGAGGAGGGACGGGAAGTCCTGCGAGCGGTGCTGGAACGCAGGGGGCGAACCGGCAGAAGCATCGGCAGCGGCTGCATGCGGCAGCGGCTGTCGACATCCCTCATCCTGCTACTTAGGCTTACCTAAGTCAACAGCTTCCCGACGTCCTGTCGGTAAAAACGATACGCTCGATTTGGTCCACATGCCGATGGGTTAGCGCTTTCTGGCGCTTTGGGCTGTTTGGGTTGGATCGCGGCCATGAGGGCGATGGCCGCGGTGGGTAGGCGGTCCGTCATCCGCACAGCGCGCTCCCATGCGAGGCACAGGTCGCCGACAGCGTCGAACGACAGACTGGGCTCATGTCCAACCGCCCAGCGGCACATGGCGGCACCGTCCGTGTGTTGATTGTCGATGACGAGCCCGAGCTGACCGAGCTGCTGTCCGCCGCCGTCGCCGATGCCGGCTGGCAACCCTTTCTCGCCGGGGACGGACACGGCGCGCTCCGCATCGCACGGGGGTGCGACCCGCATGCGGTCGTTCTCGACTGGATGCTGCCCGACCTGGACGGACTGCAGGTACTGCGCAGACTGCGTTACGAGAACGAGAAGCTGCCCGTCCTCATGCTGACCGCGCGGGACGCGGTCGACCACCGGATCGACGGGTTGTCGGCCGGTGCGGACGACTACGTCACCAAACCCTTCTCCCTGGAAGAGGTCATGCTGCGGCTGCAGGGGCTGTTGCGCCGTTCCGGTGTCGGCATCGATGGGGCGCACGCGGACGAGTCCGTGAGAACGCTGGGCGACCTGGTGATGTCGGAGAAGACGCGCGAGGTGCAGCGCGCCGGCACGCCGGTCACGCTCACGGCCAAGGAGTTCGACCTGCTGTGGTTTCTGATGGGCCAACCGCGGCAGGTGTTCAGCAAGGCCCAGTTGCTCGACCACGTGTGGAACAGCTCGTTCGACGGGGAGGGCAACCTGGTCGAGGTCTACGTCTACAGTCTCCGTTCCCGGATCGACAAGGGCCGGGCGCCGATGATCCACACCGTGCGCGGGGTCGGGTACGCCATCCGGGCAGCGGACGAAGAGGCGTGACGGAGCGTCAGCAACGATGGGGAGTGGCCCGTTGGGCGCGGGGCTGGTCCCTGCGGGCCCGGATGACGCTCTTCATGTCCGTGATCCTGGTTGTCGTCTGCACGGCCATGGCTCTCTCCACCGCCCTGGTCCAGCGTGTCTACCTGCTCGGCGACCTCGACCAACGCGTCATGAACGCCGCCGAACGGAGCCAGGGAGGGCTGCTCCGCCGGTCGAGCGACACCGCCGACCTGGGGTTCCTCAACGAACGGGGGCAGCCGGTCGGCATCCTCGCGGCCCGGTTCGACGCGAACGGCCACGTGCTCGCCGCGGAGGTGGTGACCGAGGACGGCCACCTGGATGTCCTCACCGCCGCCCAGCGCACCGCCCTGGACGGGCTCGCCCCGGACGCCTCGCTGCACACCCGTACCATCCCCGGACTCGGCACCTACCGACTGACCGCTCTGGGTGGTGACGGGATCTCGGTCCTGGCCGGACTCCCCATGTCCGACGTACAGCGCATGACCGACGGCCTGGTGGTGGTGGAAGTCGTGATCGGGGCCGTCGGACTCGTCTGCGCGGGCAGTGTCTGCACCGTGGTCGTCCGGCGTCAGCTGCGCCCGCTCGGGCGCGTGGCCGCCACCGCCGCCAAGGTCTCCCGCTCGCCCCTGAACTGCGGCGAGGCCGTGGTGCTCAGCCGGGTTCCCCACCAGGACACCGATCCCGCCACCGAGGTCGGCCAAGTGGGCAGCGCACTGAACCGCATGATCGAGCACGTCGAGTCCTCCCTCGCCGAACGGCAGCGCACCGAGGAACGCATGCGCCGTTTCCTCACCGACGCCGGCCACGAACTCCGTACACCGCTCGCATCGATCGCCGGATACGCCGAACTCATGAACCGCGGCACCGGGAAGATGGCGCCGGAGCTGGCCTGGCGACGCGTCTCCGCGCAGTCGGCGCGCATGACCGGGCTGGTCGAGGACCTGCTCCTGCTCGCCCGGCTCGACGAGGGCCGCCCCCTGCGCACGTCGGAGGTGAACGTGGCGACCCTCGTCGCGGAGGCGGTGTGGGACGCGCGCGCCGCCGGGAGCGACCACGACTGGCAGGTGGCTCTGCGCCTGGACGCCCCCCTGAGCATCAGCGGTGACCAGGCCCGCCTCCACCAGGTGCTGGCCAACCTGCTCACCAACGCCCGCACGCACACCCCGCCCGGCACACGGATCACCGTGATCGTGGAGGCCACGGCCGCACAGTGCGTGGTCCGGGTCCGTGACAACGGCCCCGGCATCCCCCGTGAACTCCTCCCGTCGGTCTTCGAACGCTTCACCCGCGCCGACGCCTCCCGCTCCCGCACCGCCCGGTCGGACGGCGGCACCGGTCTCGGCCTCGCCATCGCCGCCGCGATCACCCAGGCGCACGGCGGCCGGATCGAGGTGCGCAGCGAGCCGGGCGACACCGAGTTCACGGTGACGCTGCCCACGGCGGGCACACCGGATCCCGAACCGTCGCCCGGGCGCGCGAACTCAAAGGTGTTTCGTAGAAAGCCAGCTCAGGACCGTCGGCGTGACCTCGCATGAGGACCCGCGCGAGCCCGGACCGCGGTCCGTTTCAGTTTGCCCTCAGTTCGGTCCGTCACAGTGGCCCACGATCGGCCGGCCGAGGTGGACGCGCCCACGACGAAGGGAACCGACGACGATGACCGAGCTCGATACCGAGGAGACCGCAGCGCCGGAACCGCAGCGGAAGTCCGGCCACCACGGCCTGGCAAGCCGCCGCAACTTCATGCGGAAGGCCTTCTTCGCCTCCGGCGCCACCGCGGTCGTGACGATGGGCGGCGCGGGGGCCTGGTCCGCGATGGCGGACGACACCACGGGCACGGCCGACGCCTCGGAGAGCGCTCCTCCGAGCGGCGCGCCCAGCGACGGTCCGGGTGGTCCGGGTGGTCCGGGCGGAGGCGGTCCGGGCAACCAGACGATCACGGAGGACTTCTTCGGCCTGACCACCGACGGCAAGCGGATCGACGACCTGTTCACGATCCATTCCACGAAGGTGGCCACCGCGCCCGTCATCGCCGCCGCGAACGCCTTCCTGGCCGGCCTCACCGACACCCAGAAGACCGCGACCCAGTTCACCGTCCACTCCACGGAGTGGCGGCTGTGGAGCAACGTCGACTCCTACGACCGGCAGGGAGTCTCCCTCGCGGATCTGACGGATGAGCAGAATGCCCTGGGGACCGCCCTGTTGAAGGCGGCCCTGAGTGCGGAGGGGCTGGAGACCACCGAGAAGATCCGGAAGATCAACCAGGCGGCCGGCGAGGCGATCGGCAACACCGACTCCTTCAACGAGGACGCCTACTACTGGACCCTGATGGGCACGCCCTCGGCCACCGAGCCGTGGGGATTCCAGTTCGACGGCCACCACCTGGTCATCAACTACTTCGTCCTCGGCGACCAGGTCGTGATGAGCCCCTGCTTCTGGGGTTCGGAACCGACCTCGATGAAGATCGACGGCGAGACGGTGACCGTGTGCCACGAGGAGGTTCTCGCGAGCCTCGCCTTCATCCGTTCGCTCACCTCGGCCCAGCAGTCCGTGGCCATCGTCTCCTCGACCAAGTCGAACGAGTCCATGAAGGCCGGCGCCTTCTCCGACAACGCGGTCCAGGCCTACGAGGGCATTCGGGGCAACGCGCTCAACGGCGCCCAGAAGAAGAAGCTCCTCGGCATCGTCGAGGCCTTCGCCGGCCGGGCGAAGGCGGACGCGGCCAAGGTGCGCATGGCCGAGGTCCGCTCGCACCTCAGCGACACCTACGTCACCTGGGCCGGCGGTACCGGCGACGACGACGCCTTCTACGTCCGGGTGCACAGCCCCGTCGTCTGGGTCGAGGTCGACTGCCAGGCCCCGGGCCCGCTGCGCGGCGCGTACGGCGCCACCGACGGCGTTCCCACCCAGATGCACGTCCACTCCATCATCCGCACGCCCAACGGCAACGACTACGGAAAGGAGCTCCTCCGGCAGCACTACCTGACCTCACCCCACCACAGGTGAGCCGAAGTCCTGAAGCCGTCTGTCATCGCGGAGGCCGTGCCCGTCCGGGCACGGCCTCCGTCGGCGACTCGGCTGCTGGGCCCCGGGTGGTTACGGGAGCGTGAGGATCTCGGCGCCCGTCTCCGTCACCACCAGCGTGTGCTCGAACTGGGCGGTGCGCTTGCGGTCCTTCGTCACCACGGTCCAGCCGTCGTCCCACATGTCGTACTCATGGGTGCCCAGCGTCAGCATCGGCTCGATGGTGAACGTCATCCCGGGCTGCATCACGGTGGTCGCGCGCGGGCTGTCGTAGTGCGGAATGATCAGGCCGGAGTGGAACGAGGAATTGATCCCGTGCCCGGTGAAGTCCCGCACCACCCCGTACCCGAAGCGCTTCGCGTACGACTCGATGACCCGTCCGATCACATTGATCTGCCGGCCCGGCCGGACCGCCTTGATGGCGCGGTTCAGCGACTCCTCTGTGCGTTCCACGAGCAGCCGGGACTCCTCGTCCACGTCGCCGCAGAGATACGTGGCGTTGTTGTCGCCGTGCACACCGTGGATGTACGCGGTGACGTCGAGGTTCACGATGTCGCCGTCGCGCAGCACCGTGGAGTCCGGGATGCCGTGGCAGATCACCTCGTTCAGCGAGGAACAGAGCGACTTGGGGAAGCCCCGGTAGCCGAGCGTCGACGGGTAGGCGCCGTGGTCGCACATGAACTCGTGGGCGACCCGGTCGAGTTCGTCCGTCGTGACTCCCGGCGCGATGTGCTTCGCGGCCTCCGCCATCGCCTGCGCGGCGATCCGCCCCGCGATGCGCATGCGCTCGATGGTGTCGGCGTCCTGGACCTCCGGACCGGTGTACGGCGTCGGGGCCGGCTTGCCCACGTATTCGGGGCGCCGGATCTTTCCGGGCACGGAGCGGATGGGAGTGATCTCCCCGGGTACGAGCAGCGACTGGCCAGACATATCAGCGAGTCTAACCAGCGTGCGTGGGGCAGCATGGCCCCGAGGGAAGGAGCTGGAGATGGCCCTGTTCAAGAAGCGCACGGTCGGCAAGCCGGGCGAGTGGTACTACTGCCTGCAGCACCAGAAGGTCGAGGAAGGGCCCGAGTGCCCGGCCAAGGACCGTTTCGGGCCGTATGCCTCACGGGAAGAGGCCGCGCACGCGATGGATATCGCGCAGGAGCGGAATCTGGAGTGGGAGACGGACCCCAGGTGGCACGACCGGGGGAAGCCGTCCGACCCGGAGGCGTGAGCGAGGACGCCGACCGGTTCGTGCCACCCGGCCCGGAGGCGTGAGCGAGGGCTCCGGGCCGGAATCCGGCCCCCATGGACCTGCGCCTCTCACGCACCGGAGGGGCTGGGCTCCGCGGCTTTCCCCGCCCCCGGCTCCGCCCCTGCCGTCGTACCCGGCTCCGCTCCCGCACCGCGCTGGGCGCGCCTGCGCACGGCGTCCTCGTCCGTCTCGGAGTCGTACGTCAGCAGCTTCGGCAACGCCGCCGTGAGCAGGGCGACCGAGGCGACGCACGCCACACCCCCGCTCCAGATCGCCGAGCGGGTCCCGGTCCAGCCCGCCATCGCACCGGCCCGCACCTGGCCCAGTTGCGGGCCGACGCTGTACGAGAGCACCTCGATGCCCGCCAGCCGGCCCCGCAGCTCCTCCGGGATGGTCTGGTTCCAGATGGTGGAGCGGCCCAGGCCGCTGAGCATGTCGCCCGCGCCCGCCACCGCCAGACAGACCAGGACGGGCCACACGGTGTCGAACCAGCCGGCCGCCGCGATCGCCAGCCCCCAGACCGCCGCCCCGCACACCACGAACAGCCCGTGCCGGCGTACCCGTGACGTCCAGCCGCTGGTCAGCCCCAGAACCAGCGAGCCGACCGACCCCGCCGCGTACATCAGGCCGAGCGACCACTCGGCGTCCAGCTCGTCCGCGAGGAACGGGAAGATCGTGTTCGGGAAGGCGAAGAACATCGCCGCCAGGTCGACCGCGTACGTCCCCAGCAGCACCGGCCGGCTCCAGGCGTACCGGGCGCCCTCGGCGATGCCGCGCAGGGAGGGCCTGCCGGTGTCCCGGGCGGGCGGCGCGGGTGCCAGGCGCAGGCACAGGAGCACGGACACGGTGAAGGTGACCACGGTGACCGCGTACGCCGTGGCGTGTCCGGCGTAGGCCACCACCAGTCCTGCCACCGCCGGGCCGGTGATCGCGCCGAACTGCCAGCGCAGTGAGTTCAGCGCGGCGGCAGCGGTCAGCTGGTCGTGCGGCACGATCCGGGCCATCAGGGAGTCCAGCGCGGGCCGCTGGAGTCCGGAGAGCGCGGAGACCCCGCCCGCGACCAGATAGAGCGGCCAGAGCATCGGGCCGGGCAGCGCGGCGTTGACCAGGAGGACGAGGGCGAGCAGCCCCAGCCCCGCCTCGGTGCCCAGGATCACCTTCCGGCGGTCGGTGGAGTCCGCCAGCGCCCCGCCGTACAGACCGAAGACGACCAGCGGCACCAGCTCGACCGCCCCCATCGCACCGACGGCCAGCGGCGAACCCGTCAGCTCCTTGATCTGGAGCGGCAGCGCGATCAGCGCCATAAAACTGCCGAAGTACGTCACCAGCCCCTGGAACCACAGCAGCCGGAAATCGGCCGAGGAACGCAGCGGCGTGAGGTCGGGCAGCAGGGCGGCCAGCCGGGCGGCCGGGGAGGAAGCTGAGGTCACGAGGGGTCATGGTCCGTGCCGCGGACGTGTTCGGCAATCGAATTCCGCGAGGCCGCCGGCCGATCCCGGATCCCGGTGAGTAGACAACGGACCGTGCCCTCTGGTGGCGGGCAGTAATGTCGAAGCCATGACTACACAGGACAGTGGAAGCTCTCCCAAGCCCCCCGCCAAGGACCCCTGGGACCTCCCCGACGTCTCCGGGCTGACCGTCGGCGTGCTCGGCGGCACCGGACCGCAGGGCCGCGGACTCGCCTACCGGTTCGCCCGGGCGGGACAGAAGGTGATCATCGGCTCCCGTGCCGCCGAGCGCGCCCAGGCCGCCGCCGGTGAACTGGGCCACGGCGTCGAGGGCGCCGACAACGCGGAGTGTGCGCGGCGCAGCGACGTCGTGATCGTGGCCGTGCCGTGGGACGGCCACGGCAAGACCCTGGAGTCGCTGCGTGACGAGCTCGTGGGCAAGCTCGTCATCGACTGCGTCAACCCGCTCGGCTTCGACAAGAAGGGCGCCTACGCCCTGAAGCCCGAGGAGGGCAGCGCCGCCGAGCAGGCCGCCGCCCTGCTGCCGGAATCCCGGGTGACCGCCGCCTTCCACCACCTCTCGGCGGTGCTGCTCCAGGACGAGGCCATCGAGGAGATCGACACCGACGTGCTGGTGCTGGGCGAGGCCCGCGCCGACACCGACCTCGTCCAGGCGCTGGCGGGCCGGATCCCCGGCATGCGCGGCATCTTCGCCGGGCGGCTGCGCAACGCGCACCAGGTCGAGTCGCTGGTCGCCAACCTGATCTCGGTGAACCGCCGTTACAAGGCGCACGCCGGGCTGCGCACCACCGACGTCTGAGCCGGACGCTTCTGCCGCCCACCCTCCCGCGAGCGGAAAGGGGCATGAGAGACACTGGACGGGACCGTGCATCACCCCGGACAGGAGCTGCTCCCCATGCCCCGCCTCGCTCTCTTCGCCACCGTCGTCTGTGTCCTGGCCGTCGTTGCGGCCGTGATCTCGTTCGTCCAGGGCAGCTGGCTCGGGATCATCTGGGTGCTGATGGCCGGGCTCTCGTCGAACATGGCGTGGTTCTACGTGCGCCGGGAGCGCGCCGCGTCCGCCGCGGGCTGAGAACCACCGGTCCTTCGGGCCGCACCGGCGCCGTAGCGCGTCGTGGAGCGCCGCCGGTCAGCCGGCGGTGCAGACCGGTGCGGCCGTCCGCCAGAAGCGATAGGTGTCGAAACCGCAGTACGTCGTGAGCTCGCTGATGCCCAGGGCCCGCAGCAGGCCGTGGATCGCGTCGAAGAACACGTGGTTGATCTCGGGAATCCACAGCACGGCGAAGACCGCGAGCAGCCCGAACGGGGCGAACGACTCGACCTGTCGGCGGATCCGGTGGGGGAGCCAGGGCTCGATCACCCCGTAACCGTCCAGCCCCGGGACCGGGAGGAAGTTCAGGATCGCCGCGGTGACCTGGAGCAGGGCCAGGAATCCCAGGGCGTACTGGAAGGCGACCGGAACGCCGTCCAGGGCGTGCAACCAGAACGGTGCCGTGCAGACCGCCGCGAACAGCACGTTCGTCAGCGGGCCGGCCGCCGAGATCAGACTGTGCTTCCAGCGCCCGCGGATCCGGCCCCGCTCGATGAAGACCGCACCGCCGGGCAGACCGATCCCTCCCATGATCACGAACAGCACCGGCAGGACGATGCTCAGCAGCGCATGGGTGTACTTCAGCGGATTGAGGGTCAGATAGCCCTTCGCCCCGATCGAGATGTCCCCGCTGTGGAGAGCTGTACGGGCATGGGCGTACTCGTGCAGGCAGAGCGAGACCACCCAGGCCGCCGTCACGAAGAGGAAGAGCGGGAAACCGGTCCGCGGCGCGAAGCCCGTCCACACCGCCCATCCCGATATCGCCATCACGGCGACGATCCCGAGGAAGACCGGGCTGATCCGCCGGTCGCTGCGGGCTGCTGCGGTGTTCATCGGCGGACTCCAGACGGCTGGCCGGCAGGGGAACCGGGCGGCGGGCGATGACAGCGACCGTACCGGCGACACGTCCCGAACGCCTCGCGTCCGGACGACGGTTCCTGGAGGGTGGGGGCCATGACGAGCCTTCCCCGCACGCGGCACACCCGGCCGCGACCGCACGCGTGTCCCTTACCCGAACCCGGTCACGGAGAATAGGCGCGTGCGCTACTGCATCCTCGGGACCACCCAGGCACTCCGAACCGACGGCGAAACCGTTCCGGTCGGCGGGGCGCGGCTGCGCGCCCTGCTCACCGTCCTCGCGCTGCGCCCCGGCCGCACCGTTCCGGCAGCCGTGCTCGTCGACGAGGTCTGGGACGGCGATCCGCCGGCCGACGCGGTGGGGGCGCTGCAGGCGCTCGTGGGCCGGCTCCGGCGAGCCCTCGGCCACGCCGCCGTCACGTCCGCGGAGAGCGGCTACCGGCTCGCCGCCGAACCGGACGCGGTGGACCTGTACCGCTTCGAGCGGCTCGCGGGGGAGGGGGCGCGGGCGCTGGAGGAGGGCGATCCGGCGAAGGCCCAGGCCGTGCTCGACGACGCACTCGCCCTGTGGCGCGGACCGGCCCTGTCCGATCTGCCGGACCGCGGCGCCGTCGCGGCCCGCTGGGAGGCGCGGCACCTGGACGCCCGCCGCGGCCGGCTCGCCGCCGCCCTGGCGCTCGGCCGGGTGGACGAGACCCTGCCCGAACTGGTCGCCCTCTGCGTCGAGCACCCGCTCGACGAACCCCTCCAGGCGCTGCGGCTGCGGGCTCTGCGCGACGCGGGACGTACCGCGCAGGCGCTGGCCGCGTACGACGAGGTGCGCACCCTGCTCGCCGACCGTCTCGGCACAGACCCCGGTCCCGAACTGCGTTCCCTGCACGCCGAGTTGCTCCACCAGGCTCCGGATCGACCGGTCGCGGCAGCCGAGCCGGTCCCGGCCGCCCGTACCCGGGCCCCCGCCGTCCCGCAGGGCAACCTCCGGGCCCGGCTCACCAGTTTCGTCGGGCGCGAGGGCGACATCGAAGCCCTGCACGAGGACCTCTCGCACGCCCGGCTTGTCACCCTCCTGGGCCCCGGCGGGGCGGGCAAGACCCGGCTCTCCCAGGAGGCCGCCGAATCCGTCGCCGCCGCCTGGCCGGACGGTGTCTGGCTGGCCGAACTGGCCCCCGTCGACGACCCCGAGGCGGTCCCGCAGGCCGTGCTGACCGCGCTCGGCGCCCGCGAGACCGTGCTGCGCGGGGCCGGCGCCGAGGAGCTGAGGGTCGCCGAGGGCAACGCCGGCGACCCCCTCGTACGCCTCACCGAGTACTGCTCACGGCGCCGGATGCTGCTCCTGCTGGACAACTGTGAGCATGTCGTCGGGGCCGCCGCCACCCTCGCCGACCATCTCCTCGCCCACTGTCCGGAACTCACCGTGCTGGCCACCAGCCGCGAACCCCTCGGGGTGCCCGGCGAGTTCGTCCGGCCCGTCGAGCCGCTGCCCGACCCGATGGCGCTCCGGCTGTTCACCGACCGCGGCGCCGCCGCGCGGCCCGGCTTCCGGGCCGACGCGGACGAGGAGACCGCGGCAGCCGCCGCCGAGATCTGCCGCCGCCTCGACGGACTGCCGCTCGCGATCGAACTCGCTGCCGCCCGGCTGCGGATGCTCACCCCGCGCCAGATCGCCGACCGGCTCGACGACCGGTTCCGCCTGCTCACCAGCGGCGCCCGTACCGTCCTGCCCCGCCAGCAGACGCTGCGTGCCGTCGTCGACTGGTCCTGGGACCTGCTCGACGACTCCGAACGGGCCGTGCTGCGCCGCCTGTCGGTCTTCGCGGGCGGCTGCACCCTGGCCTCCGCCGAGGCCGTCTGCACGGACGAACCGCGGGGCGTGCCCGAGGTCGCCGGGCTGCTCGGCTCGCTCGTCGACAAGTCCCTCGTCGTCGCCGCGCCCGCCGACGACGGCGAGATGCGCTACCGGCTGCTGGAGACCGTGGGCGAGTACGCCGCCGAACGGCTCGACGAGGCGGCGGAGCGGGACGCCGTGGAGCGGCGCCACCTGGTGCACTTCCGGGAACTGGCCCGGACCGCCGATCCCGAGCTCCGCGGCGCCGGGCAGCGAGCCGCCATCGACCTCCTTCAGCGCGAGTACGAGAACCTCCGCACCGCCCTGCGCCGGGCCGTCGCCGCCCGCGACGAGCAGGAGGCGCTCTGCTTGGTGCTGTCGCTGTGCTGGTACTGGCAGATGCGCGATCTGCGCACCGACGCCCTGCACTGGGCCGACATGGCCGCCGCGCTGGGCCCCGACCCGTTCGCCGGGCCCGCCGAACCCGCGCCGTCCCTCCACGAGCGCTGCACCGACGCGCCGCCGCCCATGTCGCCCGAGCTGCTCCAGGAGGCACGGCGCCAGGTGGCCCTGGTCCAACTGGTCAGCATGGACCACTCCCAGGACGTGTGGACCGACGAAAGGGGAATGGCCCGGCTGCGCGTCATCGCGGACACCTACCATGCGGGCCAGCCGCAGACCTGCCGCACCCCGGCGTCGCTCTGGTTCTTCGCGGTCCTGCTCACCGGCGGTACCGACGACCTGCGCGAGCTGCTGAACGAAACGGTCAGCGCCAGCCGGGAGCTCGGCTACGCGTGGGAACTGGCCGGTGCACTCCAGATGCGCGCCAACGTGCTGGCCAACCGGTCCGAATGGGCGGGGGACGCGCGCCGTGACGCGGATGAGAGCCTGGAGATCTTCGTCCGTCTCGGCGACGACTGGGGCGTCGCCGAAGCCCTCTCCTCCCGGGGCGAGGCCAATGAGAAGCGGGGCGACTACCCCCGCGCCGCCGAGGACTACCGGGCCGCCATCGGCTACGCGGAGAGGCTCGGCGCCCCGTCCCAGGTCTCGGTCCTGCGCGCCAGGTACGCGTCCGCGCTCACCGAACTGGGCCGCGGCGACGAGGGCGAGGCGATCCTGCGGGAACTGCTCGCCACAGGACGCCGGGCAGGGCACGAGGCGATGCCCGCCGCCCGGCTCTTTCTCGCCCTGTGGCTGGGCCGCAGCGGGCGCACCGGCGAGGCACGCGAGCACCTGGCAGCCCTGCGCGAGGAGTTCAGTTCCGAAACGATGGCGATCTTCGAAGGGTTCGTGCTGGGCGCCCTGGCCTGGCTGGACAACCAGGACGGGCGCCACGCCGAAGCCCTGCCCCGGAGCCTGGAGGCTCTGGCGCGCTCGCGCGACCGGATGGCCCAGATGGTGGCGCCCCACATGGCCGTGGTCTATCTGGTCACCCTCGCCCGGGCCCTGGCCGGAATCGGCGGCGAGCGGCGGGCCGCGCTCGCGGCCCGGCTGCTGGGCGCCGGTCGGGGGCTGCTGCCCCGGGCGTATGTGCCGACGTCGATGGAGCGGCAGGACTACGACCGGGCGGAGGAACTGGCCGTCGCCGTGCTCGGCAGGGACGCCTACGACGCCGCGTACGCCGAAGGCGGCGGCCTCTCCCTGGAAGAGGTCACCGCCCTCGTCGAGGCGTACCGGGACTGACCGCACCCCGGCCGGACGGCCGGTCAGGACTTCTTGCGAAACCTGGCGACCGCGAGCGGAGCCATCACCGCGGTGATCACCACCGCCCAGCCGAGCGTCACCCACACGGGGTGGGCGACCGGCCCACCCATCATCAGACCGCGCGCCGCGTCCGCCAGATTGGACAGCGGGTTGTAGTCGGTGAACGTCCGGAGCCAGCCGGGCATCGTCTGGGTCGGGGCGAAGATCGAGGAGCCGAACTGGAGTGGCATCAGCACGAGCATCCCCATGCCCTGAACCGCCTGGGCCGTCTTCATGGTCAGACCGAGCAGGATGAAGATCCACATGATGGCGGCGCCGAACGCGGCCGACAGTGCGATCGCCTCGATCAGCCCGAGCACCGAGCCGTGCAACTCCATGCCGAGCGCGAAGCCCATGACCAGCAGGATCAGGGTGGCGACCATCATCCGGCCGAGCTCGACCACGATCTTCGCGATGAGGACCGAGGAGCGGGCGATCGGCATCGTCCGGAACCGGTCCATGACCCCCTTGCGGAAGTCGTCGTTGACACCGGTGCCGACCGCCATCGCGATGTTCATGCCCATCATCGCCATCAGACCGGGGATCAGATAGTTCAGATACTCCTGCCGGCCGCCGCCCATGCTGCTGCCGACCGAACCGCCGAACACGTACACGAACAGAAGCGTGAAGATGATCGGCATCAGGAGCGCGTCGAACATCGACTCCGGATCCTTCTTGATCTGGAGCAGATTGCGCCGCACCAGCGCACCGATGTGGCGCAGATTGTTGCGCACCCCGATCCGGCCCTCGTCGTGCAGTGCCTTCACCGGCGCGGACTCGGTCGGGGCGGGCGTCAGAGTCGCTGTGCTCATGCCGCGACCTCCTCGGGGATCGTGTCGGTGGCGGAAGTGCTCTTCTCGCCGGTGATGGCCAGGAAGACCTCGTCCAGGCTGGGCAGCGCGGTGGCGACGTGCGCCAGCGGGAAGCCCCGGGTGCCGAGCAGGCCGATGACGGCGGTCAGCTGCTCGTCGCTGAGGATCGGTACGTACAGCAGCCCCTCGTCCGGGACGGCCTGCGCACCCGCGACCCCGTCCAGGCCCGCTTCCCGGATCGCCTGCGCCATCGCGGGCAGCTGCGCCGGGTCCGAGGGCCGGATCTGCAGGGTGCGTCCGCCGACCTTCGACTTCAGCTCGTCCACGCCGCCACGGGCGATGATCCTGCCCTGGTCGATGACCGTGAGCTCGTTGGCGAGCTGTTCGGCCTCCTCCATGTACTGGGTGGTGAGCAGGACCGTCGCCCCCTCCGCGACCATCCGCTGCACCTCGTCCCACACCTCGTTGCGGGTCCGGGGGTCGAGCCCCGTGGTCGGCTCGTCCAGGTAGAGGACGGCCGGGCGGCCGATCATCGAGGCGGCCAGGTCGAGCCGGCGCCGCATGCCGCCGGAGTAGTCCATCGCGGCCCGCCGGGCCGCGTCGGTGAGGGAGAACCGCTCCAGGAGCTCGTCGGCCCGGGACCGGGCCGCCTTGCGCGACAGATCGAGCAGCCGCCCGATCATGTAGAGGTTCTCCCAGCCGGAGAGCTTCTCGTCGACCGAGGCGTACTGGCCGGTCAGACCGATGGTGCGGCGCAGCTGACGGGGCTGCTTCACCACGTCGTAGCCCGCCACGACGGCGTGCCCCGCGTCGGGGACGATCAGGGTGGACAGGCAGCGCACCAGGGTGGTCTTGCCGGCGCCGTTGGGGCCGAGCACACCGAGCACCGTGCCTTCGCGGACATCGAGGTCCACGCCGTCCAGGGCCCTGGTCGAGCCGTAGTGCTTGACCAGTCCCCGGACCTCGACGGCGTTCGGGCCGCTCCTGGGGTTCTTGTCGATTCGCGTCATGTCCACCAGGGGACCAGGCGCCACCGACAGCCCGCCGACAACAGGCCGACAGCCCGCCGATGGGGGATGTCGGCGGGCTGTCGGTGGTGCGGGCAGTGGCTTGTGCCGGGGGGCCGGCCCGCGGGCCGGGACGCGGGACAGGTCCATGCCCAACAGCGGCAGGGCGTCCAACAGAGCCGC
>NZ_JBFAWU010000047.1:0-11755 GCF_040680455.1 Streptomyces sp. NPDC052052
CCCAGGCGGCGGCCGGCGTCGCGGGCGTCATCAAGATGGTCATGGCCATGCGCCACGGCACCGTTCCCCGCACCCTGCACGTCGACGCGCCGTCCTCCCGGGTGGACTGGTCCGCGGGAGCGGTGGCCCTGGCCACCGAGGAGCGGCCGTGGCCCGTGGAGGACCGTCCGCGCCGCGCCGCCGTCTCCTCCTTCGGGATCAGCGGCACCAACGCGCACCTGGTACTGGAAGAGGCCCCTGCCATGGAGTCCACGGCCGTGGCGGCCCCCTCCCGCCCAGCAGGCTCCGCCGCTCCCGCCCCCGAGGGCGGCGGGGCCACCCGCGAAACGGCGTGGGTGATCTCCGCCCGCAGCCCGCGGGCACTGGCCGCCCAGGCCGGCCGGCTGGCCGGCTGGGCGCGCAGGGGCACGTGGCCGGACCCCGGGGACGTGGCGGTCGAACTGGCCACCACCCGGACGGCGTTCGAACACCGGGCCGTGGCCATCGGTCCGGACGCGCGCGCCCTGACGACGGCCCTCGACGCACTGGCACAGGGGCAGCAGATGCCGGGCCTCATCACCGGGACCGCCGCACGCAGCCCCCGGACGGTGTTCGTCTTCCCCGGCCAGGGCCCCCAGTGGGTCGGCATGGCCGACGGCCTGCTGCGCGAGTCGCCGGTGTTCGCCGCGGAGATCGAGGCCTGCGCACAGGCCCTGGAACCCCACACCGGCTGGCGGCTGCTGGACGTGCTGCGTCATCGGCCCGGCGCACCCGGTCTCGACCGGGTCGACGTCGTCCAGCCGGCCCTGTTCGCGGTCATGGTCGGCCTGGCCGCCCTGTGGCGCGCGCACGGCGTGCATCCCGACGCAGTGATCGGTCACTCCCAGGGCGAGATAGCCGCCGCCCATGTCGCCGGTGCTCTCGGCCTTCCCGACGCCGCCCGCGTCGTGGCCCTGCGGTCCCGGGCCATCGCCCGGGTGGCCGGCACCGGCGGGATGGCCTCCGTGCCCGTCTCCGCGGACCGCGCCCGCGCCCTGATCGCCGACCGCCCCGGTCTGCACCTGGCCGCGGTCAACGGCCCGGCCACCACCGTGGTCGCCGGGGACACCGGCCCTCTCGAGCGGATGGTCGCCGACTGCCGGGCGGACGGCATCGACGCCAAGGCGATCCCCGTCGACTACGCCTCCCACACCCCGCACATGACCGTCCTGCGCGACGAACTGCGCACCCTGCTGGACGGACTCGCCCCCGTCGCCGCGGACATCCCCTTCTACTCCACCGTCACCGGCGGCCCGCTCGACACCACCGCCCTCACCGGCGAGTACTGGTACCGCAACCTCACCCGCCCGGTGCTGTTCCACCCCACCCTCGACCAACTCGCCAAGGACGGTCATCAGTTGTACGTCGAGGCCAGTCCGCACCCGGTCCTGGTCCCCAGCATCCAGCACATCCTCGACGACGGCACCACGGCCGAACCCGGCGACGGGAACGCCCCGGCGGCCGTGGCGACCCTGCGCCGGGACCGGGGAGGGTGGAATCATTTCCTGGCCGCACTGGCGAACGCCCATGTGAGGGGCGCTCCGGTGGACTGGCCCCGCACCCTGGACGGGTCCGGGGGAGCGCCCTCGGCCGACCTGCCCACGTACGCCTTCCAGCACGAGCGGTACTGGCTCACCTCCGCCCGGCCCGTCGTCGACGCCTCCGGTATCGGGCTCCACCCCACCGACCACCCGCTGCTGGCCAGTACCACCCGGCTGCCCGACGGGACCTGGCACGCCACCGGCACCCTGAGGACCGGCGCCCACCCATGGCTGGCCGACCACGCCGTGACCGGCACTCCGCTGCTGCCCGCCACCGCCTGTCTCGACCTCGCCCTGACGGCGGGGCACGCGACCGGCCACCCCTTCCTGGAGGAGCTCACCCTCCACGCACCCCTGCTCCTCGCCGAGGACCGGCCCGTGCATCTGCACGTCACCGCATCCGGCGAGGACGCCGACCGGCCCGGTTCACGGCGTCTCGACATCCACTCCCGTCCCGAGGGCACCGAACCGGACCGGCCCTGGACCCACCACGCCACCGGTGTCCTCGGCTCCGCCACCGCCCCGCCCGCGGCGCAACCCGACCCCGGCCAGTGGCCGCCCCGCGGAGCCGTACCCATCCCGCTGGACGGCGTCTACGCCCGTCTGGCCGGGCGCGGCCACCACTACGGCCCCGCCTTCCAGAACCTGCACGCCCTGTGGCGCGAGGGAGCCACCCTCCACGCCGAGGTCCGCCTCGCCCCCGACACCCCCACCACCGGCCACGGCATCCATCCCGCGTTACTGGACGCAGCCCTCCATGCCCTCCTGGCGGATCCCGAGAGCACCGAGGACGCGCTGCTGCTGCCCTTCGCCTGGAGCGGGGTCGGCCTGCACGCCACCGATGCCGACACACTGCGGGTCCGGCTCACCCCCACGGGCCCCGGCACCGTGCGGCTCATCGCGACCGACCCGGCCGGCCGGCCCGTCATCACCGTCGAGACGCTCTCCCTGCGCCCGCTGACCGGCCCCCTGACCGACACCGGCCAGGACGACACCCGCCGCTCACTCTTCCGGCTCGACTGGCAGCCGGTCCCCGTGGACCACGGGCCGGACACCGATGTGCCGCGCCGGATCGCCGTACTCGACACCAGGGCCTCCGGCCTCGCCGCCGCGCTCGCCGGCGCATCCGGCACCACCGTGCCCCGGTACGACTCTCTCTCCGGGCTGACCGCCGCGCTGACCGGACAGCCGGGCGAGCCCGTGCCCGACACGGTCCTGGCCCTGGTGCCCACGCCACCCGGGGACCAGTGCGGGCCCGACGAGCCGCCCGAGCGGGCCGCCACCCTCACCGCCACCGTCCTGCGGCTGCTCCAGGACTGGCTCGCCGACCCCCGCTGGCTCAGCAGCCGTCTGGTCCTGACCACCGAGCACGCGGTCCCCGCCACGGTGCCCGGCACCGTCGACCCGGCCCACGCCGCGGTCTGGGGTCTGGTGCGGTGCGCCCAGGCCGAGAACCCCGACCGGTTCCTCCTCCTGGACACCGACCGCCTCGACTCCTCGACGCGTGCGCTGCACGGCGCCCTGGGGACCGCGTTCAGCCGCGGAGAGTGCCAACTCGCCCTCCGCGGCGGCGAGGTGATCGCCCCCCGGCTCACCCCCGCCACCACGGACAACACCCTGCTCCCGCCTGCCGAGGGCTCCGGCTGGACGGTGGAGGCGTCCGGTCACGGCGGCACGCTGGACCACGTGGCCCTCACCACCGGTGAGGACGGCGGCGCACCGCTCGGACCACGACAGGTGCGGATCGCGGTGCGTGCGGCGGGACTCAACTTCCGGGACGTGATGGTGTCCCTGGGACTGGTGCCGGTGAAGGCGCCGATAGGCGGCGAGGACGCCGGAATCGTCACCGAGGTCGGAGCCGGTGTCACCGATCTGGCGCCGGGCGACCGCGTGATGGGCATGTTCCCCGCCGGCGGCATCGGCCCGGTCCGGACTGCCGACCGCCGCCTGGTCGCCCGTATCCCCGCGCAGTGGTCCTTCACCGACGCGGCCACCGTGCCCGCGGCCTTCCTGACTGCCCACGACTGCCTCGTCCGCATCGCCGGCCTCCGGTCCGGCGAGAAGGTGCTCGTCCACACCGCCACCGGCGGAGTCGGCATGGCCGCGGTTCAGCTCGCCCGGCACCTGGGCGCCGAGGTCTACGCCACCGCCAGTCAGCCGAAGTGGGACACGCTCCGTGCGATGGGCCTGGACGACGACCACATCGCCTCCTCGCGCTCCCTGGACTTCGAGGAACACTTCCGTGCCCACGCTCCCGGAGGGCTGGACGTCGTACTGAACTCGCTTGCCCACGAGTTCGTCGACGCCTCCCTGCGGCTGCTCGCGCCCCACGGCCGCTTCGTCGAGATGGGCAAGACCGACATCCGTGACGCCGAGGAGGTCGCCGCCGTCCATACCGGCGTGTCGTACACGGCCTTCGACCTGCTCGACGCCGATCCCGACCGGATCCAGGACACGCTCACCGTCCTCGGCGGCCTCTTCGAGACCGGAGCCCTCCGGCCGTTGCCGGCCACCGCCTGGCCGCTTTCCCGGGCCCGCGAGGCGCTGCGCCACCTCAGCCGGGCCCGGCACACCGGCAAGGTCACCCTCGACCTGCCGCCGGCTCTCGACCCGTCCGGAACCGTGCTGATCACCGGGGGCACCGGAACGCTCGGTGGCCTCGTGGCCCGCCACCTGGTGACCCGACACGGGGTCCGTCACCTGACGCTGGCCGGCCGCCGGGGCCCGGACGCCACGGGCGCGGCCGAACTCCACGCCGAACTGACCGGCCTCGGCGCCCAGGTCACCATCGCCGCCTGCGACGCGGCCGATCCGCACTCCCTGGCCCGACTCCTCGACGGTATCCCCGCCGAGCACCCCCTCACCGCCGTCGTCCACGCCGCGGGGGTCCTGGACGACGGGGTGCTGGACAACCTCACGCCACAGCAGGTCGACACCGTCTTCCGGCCCAAGGCGAGGGCCGCGTGGAACCTCCACCGGGCCACCGAGAAACTCGGCCCCGCCGCCTTCGTGCTGTTCTCCTCGGCGGCCGGCACCCTGGGGAACCCCGGTCAGGCCAACTACGCCGCCGCCAACGTCTTCATGGACGCCCTCAGCCACCATCGGCGCGCACGGGGCCTTCCGGCCACCTCCCTGGCATGGGGGCTGTGGGAGGAGGCCAGCGGCATGACCGGTCACCTGGACGCCACCCAGCGGGGCCGCGTCGTCGGACACGCGGGCATGACCCCGCTGACCACCGACCACGGCCTGGCCCTCCTCGACACCGCGCTCCGCCTGGACCACGCGTTCCTCCTGCCCGCCCCGCTCGCACCGTCCGCCGACCCGGACACCCTGCCCGCGATCCTGCGGGCCCTGCCCGGAGCGTCCCTGCGACGGACCGCGACCAGAGGGACCGTCGCGAGCGGGATCGCCGGGGAACTGGCCGCACTCGCCCCGGAGGAACAGCACCACCGCCTGCTCTCCCTCGTCCGGGGCCACGCCGCCGCCGTCCTGGGCCGTTCCGGGCCGGACGCCGTCTTTGCCGGCCGGCCGTTCAAGGAGCTCGGTTTCGACTCCCTCACGGCGGTCGAACTGCGCAACCGGCTGACCACCGCGACCCGGCTGCGCCTTTCCCCCACCGCGGTCTTCGACCATCCGACACCGGCGGCACTCGCCGCCCACCTGCACGGCCAACTCGATCCCCGGGGCCGGGACGGCGATCCGACGCGCACGGTGCTCCGGGAGATCGAGCGGCTCGAAGCGACGCTGTCCGGGATCCTCCCGGACGATGCCGCCGTCCCGACGATCAAGGCACGTCTGGAAGGCCTGCTGCGGACCTGGAAGCCGGCCGGAAGCACGGCGGACGTTCTCGACGACGACCTCGGCTCCGCGTCGGACGACGAGGTCTTCGCGGTCATCGAAAACGAACTCGGACTCCTTGACGGCCAAAGCTGAGGATGGATTGATCCTGATGCCGGACGAACAGAAGCTCCGCGACTACCTGCGTCGCGTGACGGCCGACCTCCGCCGCACCCGCCAGCGGCTGCAGGAGGCCGAGTCCGAACGGTACGAGCCGATCGCGATCGTGGGAATGGGCTGCCGGTATCCGGGCGGCGTCACCTCCCCCGAGGGTCTGTGGCAGCTCGCCGTCGACGGCAGGGACGCGATGTCGGGATACCCGGCGGACCGGGGCTGGGACCTGGAGAAGCTGTACGACCCGGACCCGGACGCGCCCGGCAAGAGCTACGGCCGCGAAGGCGGATTCCTGTACGACGCCGGCGACTTCGACGCCTCCCTGTTCAACATGAGCCCCCGTGAGGCCCTGGCCACCGACCCGCAGCAGCGGCTCGTCCTGGAAACCGCCTGGGAGACGCTGGAACGCGCCGGCATCGACCCCACCTCGCTGCACGGCACGCCCACGGGCGTCTTCGCCGGCAGCTACGACCACGACTACGGCACCCTGCTCACCCGGGCCTCCGGCGAGACCGAGGGCTACATCCCCACCGGGGTCTTCTCCTCGGTGATCTCCGGGCGTGTGGCGTACTCCCTCGGGCTCGAGGGGCCCGCGGTGACGGTGGACACGGCGTGCTCGTCGTCGCTGACGGCCATCCACCTCGCGTGTCAGTCCTTGCGCTGGGGGGAAAGCACCCTGGCGCTGGCCGGCGGAGTGTCGATCATGGCGACGCCCACCGCCTTCGTGGCCTTCAGCCGGCAGCGGGGCCTCGCGCCGGACGGCCGGTGCAAGGCGTTCGCCGCAGCGGCCGACGGCACCAACTTCTCCGAGGGCGTGGGGCTGGTGCTCCTCGAACGGCTCTGCGACGCCCAGCGCAACGGACACCAGGTGCTCGCCGTGATCCGCGGCAGCGCGGTGAACCAGGACGGCGCCTCCAACGGTCTGGCGGCGCCCAACGGCCCGTCGCAGCAGAGGGTCATCCGCCAGGCCCTCGCCAACGCCCGGCTCACCCCCGACGAGGTCGACGCCGTGGAGGCGCACGGCACGGGCACCACCCTCGGTGACCCCATCGAGGCCCAGGCGCTGCTGGCCACGTACGGGCAGGACCGGCCCGAGGGACGGCCGTTGCTGCTGGGTTCGCTGAAGTCCAACATCGGTCACAGCCAGGCGGCCGCCGGAGTCGCCGGTGTGATCAAGTCGGTCATGGCGATGCGGCACGGCCTGCTGCCCGGGACCCTGCACGTGGACGCCCCCAGCCCGCACGTGGACTGGTCCACCGGGGCGGTGTCGCTGCTGACCGCGACGACGGCGTGGCCGGAGACCGGCCGCCCCCGGCGGGCGGCGGTGTCGTCCTTCGGGATCAGCGGTACCAACGCGCACCTGGTGATCGAGCAGGCGCCGCATCCCACGGCGGACACCGTCGCCGAGCCGGGCTCCGAACCGGTGCCCGCGGTGCCGTGGGTGGTGTCGGGAGGGTCGGCCGCGGGGCTGAGGGCCCAGGCGGAACGGCTGCTCGCCTTCCTCCGTGAGCGGCCGGAGGCGCGGGCCGACGACATCGGCCACTCCCTGGCGGTGAGCCGGGCCCGGCTCGGGCACCGGGCCGTGGTGGTGGGCAGGCGCCGCACGGAGCTGCTCGCCGGTCTGGAGGCGGTCGCGCGGGGCGAGGCGGCACCCGGCATCGTGACGGCCGAGGGACTGCCGGCGGCCGAGAACCGCCGGACGGTGTTCGTCTTCCCGGGCCAGGGGGCGCAGTGGGAGGGCATGGCGCTGGAACTCGCGGAGTCCTCCGGGGTGTTCCGGGATCGGCTGCTGGACTGCGAGCGCGCGCTGCGGCCGCTGGTGGACTGGTCCCTGACGGAGGTCCTGCGCGGCGGGCCCGGCGCCCCCGGCCTGGACCGGGTCGACGTGGTGCAGCCGGTGCTGTTCTCGGTGATGGTGGCACTGGCGGCGCTGTGGCGTTCGGTGGGTGTCGAGCCGGACGCCGTGGTGGGGCACTCGCAGGGCGAGATCGCCGCCGCGTGCGTGGCTGGGATGCTGTCACTGGAGGATGCCGCGGCCGTGGTCGCGCTGCGCAGCCGGTCACTGGCCCGGCTGTCGGGCAAGGGCGGGATGGTGTCCGTCGCACTTCCCGTGGAGGCGGTCGAGGAGAGGCTCGGCCGCTGGAACGGCCGGCTCGGCGTGGCGGCGGTCAACGGACCGCGGACGGTGGTCGTTTCGGGTGACGCCGACGCCCTGGAGGAGCTGCTCGCCGCCTGCGCGGAGGACTCCGTACGGGCCCGCACGGTACCCGTGGACTACGCGTCCCACTCCCGTCACGTCGAGGTCGTCGAGGACGAACTCCTGGACGTGCTCGCGTCGCTCGAACCCCGTCGTGGAGAGGTGCCCCTTCTCTCCACCGTGACCGGGGAGTTCGTGGACGGCACGGAGCTGGACGCGGCGTACTGGTACCGGAACCTGCGTCGCCGCGTGCGCTTCGCCCCTGCCGTCGCCACGTTGATGGAGCGCGGCCTCGACACCTTCGTGGAGGTCAGTCCGCACCCCGTCCTCACCGCGAGCATCGACGACATCGGCGCCGGCCGTCCCGTGTGCGTGAGCGGGTCGCTGCGCCGCGGGGAGGGAGGCCCGGACCGCTTCCTGCTGTCGGCCGGCGAACTGTTCGTGCGGGGCGGTGACGTGGACTGGGCGGCGGTGTTCGCCGGATCGGGTGCACGGCGGGTGGAGCTGCCGACGTATGCCTTCCAGCGGGAGCGGTACTGGCTGACCGGCGGCGCCGCCACGGGTGACGTGGAGGCGTACGGCCTGGCGGGCCTCGGCCATCCGCTGCTGGGCGCGGCCGTGGAGGTTCCCGCTTCGGGCGGCCTGGTGGCCAGCGGCCGGCTGTCGGTGCGCGAGCAGCCGTGGCTGGCGGACCACCGGGTGCTCGGCCGGGTGGTGGTGCCCGGGGCGGCGCTGGTGGAGATGGTGCTCCGGGCCGGTGACGTGCTCGCCTGCCCGGATCTGGAGGAACTCGTCATCCAGACGCCCCTGGTTCTCGACGAGAGCGGCGGGACGCTCCTGCGGGTCGTCGTGGACGAGGCCGATGCCGAGGGACGGCGGGCGGTGTCGGTCCACTCCCGTCCCGAGGAGGACGGAAGCGAGTGGGTGCGCCACGCCATCGGTTCCTTGCGCCCGCCGGGCCGGCCGCACGCCGGTTCCGGGGCGTCCGAGGATCTCGCGGTGTGGCCTCCGGCCGGTGCGGAGCCGGTGCCGGTGGGCGGGGTGTACGACGGCCTCGCGGAACGGGGACTGGACTACGGGCCGCTGTTCCGGGGGCTGGAGGCGGTGTGGCGCCGGGGCGACCGGACCTTCGCCGAGGTGGCACTGCCGGACCCCGGGGAGGGGGACGTGGCTGCGTTCGGGATGCATCCCGCCCTGTTGGACGCGGCACTGCACGCCCTGGTGCTGAGCGACGCGGTACCGGGGATGGAGAAGGCGGGCACGCCGTGGCTGCCTTTCCTGTGGTCGGGCGTGCGGCTTCACGCGGTGGGTGCCGTGCGCGTACGGGTGTGCGTCACCGCCGACGCGGACGGTGCGGTGCGGGTGGAGATCGCCGACGGTGCCGGGGGACCGGTGCTGGAGGCCGACGGACTCACCCTGCGTCCGCTGCCGACAGGGGGGCCGACGGCCCTCGCACCGCGGGCGCACCACCTGCTCCGTGAGGAGTGGGCGCCGGTGTCCCTCGGGCCGGCGGCGCGCACAGCGGCCGACGACTGGATCACCTGGCCGGACGACCCCGACGGCCCGCTCGTTGCCGACGCCGACGCGCCGCGGCTGCTCGTGTGGCCGTGTCCTGCCGCCGACGATCCGGTCGGCGCGCGGCGGGCGGCGTGCGCGGCGCTGGAGGCCGTGCAGCGGTTCCTGACCGACGAGACGTGCGCCGACGCGCGGCTCGCCGTGGTGACCCGGGCCGGTGTCACCACGGGGCCGGAGGAACCGGTGGACCTGGGCGGCGCGGCCGTCTGGGGACTGGTGCGCTCGGCGCAGTCCGAGAACCCCGGCCGGCTGGTCCTGCTCGACCTGGACCCCGGCAGGGCCCTGACCACCGTGCCCTGGACGCGGCTGCTCGCCACCGGTGAACCCCAGCTCGCCCTTCGCCAGGACGACGTGTACGCACCACGGCTGGCCGGACTGACGGGCCACGGGACGGAGCCGGCCGTGCTCGATCCGGCCGGGACGGTCGTGGTCACCGGCGGAACAGGTGATCTGGGCGGGCTGCTGGCCCGTCACCTGGTGGACCGGTACGGCGTACGGCACCTGGTGCTGGCGAGCCGCAGCGGTGAGGACGCCCCCGGTGCCCAGCAGCTGAAGACCGAACTGGAAGCGGCGGGCGCCCGCGTCGCCCTGGTGGCCTGCGACGTGGGGGACCGTGCGGCGGTGGCGGAACTCCTGGCGGCCGTTCCCGCGGGGCATCCGCTGACGGGCGTGGTGCACGCCGCCGGTGCGCTGGACGACGGCGTCATCGGGGCGCTGGACGCCGACCGGATCGAGCGGGTCTTCGTCCCGAAGGCCGATGCCGCCCGCCATCTCGACGAGCTGACCCGTGGGACGGACCTCGTGCTGTTCGCCGTCTTCTCCTCGGCCTCCGGCGTGCTGGGCAGCCCCGGCCAGGCCAACTACGCCGCGGCCAACGCGACGGCCGACGCCGTGGTACGGGCACGGCGGGCAGCCGGCCTGCCGGGGATCTCGCTCGCCTGGGGCTGGTGGGAGAGGGTCCGCGACAGCGAGGGACTGACCAGTGGCCTGAGTACGGCGGACCGGGAGCGCCTGGCGCGCCGCGGGGTCGCTGCGCTGACCCCGGACGAGGGGCTGGCCTCGTTCGACGCGGCTCTGGCGCACGGCCTGCCGGTGATGGTGCCGGTGAAGCTGGACCTCTCCGCACCGTCCCGGGCCGACGAGGTCCATCCGCTGCTCAGGGCACTGGCGCCGACGGCGGCCGTACGCCGGGTCGCCGACAGCGGTGGCGAGCGGGACGGCGTCGAGGAACTGCGCCGTCGGCTGAACGCGCTGCCGACCGCCGAACAGGACCGGTACCTACAGGACCTGGTGGCCCGTCAGGTGGCCGCAGTGCTGGGGCACGCCCCCGGGACCGCCGTGGACCCGAACGAGCCGTTCATCGCCCTCGGGTTCGACTCCCTGACCGCCGTCGAGTTGCGCAATCGGCTGTCCCGGGCCACCGGCCTGCGGCTGCCCGCCACTCTCACCTTCGACCACCCCACCCCTGACGCCCTCGCCCGCCATCTGCACGGCGAACTCGTCCAGGACATCGGGGACGGCGTCGAGCGGCTGATGGGGGAGATCGACAGGATCGGGGACGTCCTGTCGCGGTTGGAGCCGGAGGACCCCGACCGGGCGCGGGTGACGGATCGGCTCAGAGCACTCCTGGCGTCGTCAAAGGAGCCGGCGACGGCGCGAAGCGGGGCCATGGTCGTGGAGCAGTTGCAGTCCTCGTCCACCGAGGAACTGCTCAGGTTCGTCGACAGGCAACTGGGCTCGTGACCGGCAACCACCGTCATCCCCCCTCCACCGCGCTGAAAGGCGACCCCATGGATGAGCACGGCAAGCTGCGCGAGTACCTGGTCCGCGTCAGCGGGGAACTCCACGAAACGCGCCTCCACCTGCGCGATATGGAGGCGAAGAGCTCGGAACCGGTCGCCGTCGTCGGCATGGCCTGTCGGTTTCCGGGCGGTGTGACCTCGCCGGAGGAGCTGTGGCATCTGGTCGCCGAGGGGAAGGACGGGATCTCGGCCTTCCCCGAGAACCGCGGCTGGGACGTCGAGGAGCTGTACGACCCCGACCCGGACGCGCCGGGCAAGGCCTCCTCGCGCAACGGCGGCTTCCTCCACGACGCCGACGCATTCGACGCGGGACTGTTCGGGATCAGCCCGCGCGAGGCCGAGTCGATGGATCCGCAGCAGCGGCTGCTGCTGGAGTCCGCGTGGGAGACCTTCGAACAGGCCGGTATCGCTCCCGATTCCCTGCGGGGGAGCCGAACCGGCGTGTTCGCGGGGGTCATCCAGCACGACTACATCTCCTGGGCGGCCTCGGCGCTGGAATCCATCAACGGATACCAGGGCACGGGAAGCGCGGCCGGTGTCGCCTCCGGTCGTATCTCCTACACCTTCGGGCTCGAGGGGCCCGCGGTGACCGTGGACACGGCGTGTTCGTCGTCGCTGGTGGCGATCCATCTGGCGTGCCAGTCGCTGCGTTCGGGCGAGTGCTCGATGGC
>NZ_JBFAWU010000048.1:0-7981 GCF_040680455.1 Streptomyces sp. NPDC052052
AAACGGCACGTTGTACAACGCACCCCCACCCGACAACTCATCCAAAAACCACAACCGCTCCTGACCGAACGACACCACCCCACCACCCGAACCGGGGACCGGGTGTGGTGATGCCGCCGGAACGGGCGACTGCGCATTGTCGACATGGGCGGCCATGGGGTACTCCTCGGTGCGATGTCTGCTCAGTGAGATGTCAGTTCGGGGAGGAACCGGCCGGGGTTGTCGCCCCGGCCGGATCTCAGATGCCGCGGGCCTGTTCCAGGCCAGGCCGGCGGTCTCCTCTGTTTCGCCGGCGGACGGCACGTACCGGCACCGCCTGGCCCGAGGGCTCGGGCTGAGGCAGACTCTTCCTGTCGATCTTCCCGTTGGGCAGGTGGGGCAGGGTGTCGAGGATCGTCACGTGCGCCGGGACCATGTACTCGGGCAGTCGTTCGGCGAGATAGGCCCGTAGTTCCGTGGTGTCTGCCGGGCCCAGAGTCTCGCCCTGGGCATAGCCGGCCAGTCGCAGCACGTTGTCGGTTCCACGCCTGGCCGTCACGGCCGCCGCGTCGACACGGGGATGGGTGAGGAGCACGGCCTCGATCTCACCCGGTTCGATACGGAAACCACGCACCTTGACCTGGTCATCCGCCCGGCCCAGGAACTCCAGAGTGCCATCCGGCAGCCACCGTGCCAGGTCCCCTGTGTGGTACAGACGTGCCCCGGCGGTTCCGGAGAGAGCGTCGGGCACGAACTTCTCCGCGGTCAACGCCGGTCGTCTCAGGTAGCCGAGAGCAACACCGGGGCCGCCGAGGAACAGCTCACCCGGCACCCCCACCGGTGCCAGGCCTCCGAAGCGGTCCACGACCCAGGCCTGCGTGTTCCTGATCGGCGGGCCAATACGTGCCGCGGTCATGGACTCCGCCCGCAGTGGCTCACAGGTCGAGTAAGTGGTCACCTCGGTCGGCCCGTAGACGTTGTGGAAACGGGTGTCCCCCCACTCCATCGCACGCCTGACCACCTCGGGAATGATGGCCTCACCACCGACATAGACCTGATCCACCGAGGCGAACGCATCGGGCACGAGAGACACCGTGGCCTGGAAGAGAGCGGTCACCATGAAGAGGGTCGTCACCCCTTCCGAACGCACCAGCGCGCGAAGGGCCTCCGGAGCCGTCACCACATCCGGCGGGACGATCACCATGCGCCCACCATTCAGCAGCGCACCCCACACCTCGAACACCAACGGATCGAAGGACGCCGAATTCAGCTGCGCCACCACCGACGACGCGGACAACGACACATAATCGGCGTCGCACACCAACCGCATCACCGCCGCATGCGGAACCAAAGCACCCTTCGGCCGGCCCGTGGAACCCGACGTATAGAGCAGACACGCAGGACCGACAGGCGAAACACCCCCGACCCCGCTCCCCACCGTCTCCGACAGCACCCGCACCGGCTCGGTCCTGCGAACGTCGACAGTGACATGCCCATCAAGCGGGAGCCGGTCGAAGAGTTCTTCCTGCCCCACGACCACCCGGGCGCCGGAATCCTCCAGCATGAACGCCAACCGTTCACGCGGATAGGCAGGATCGAGAGCCACATAGGCGGCGCCGACCCGCAGCACACCCAGCATTCCCACGACCAGGTCCGCCGAGCGCTCCGCGCACAGTCCCACCACCGCGCCACGTCCGACGCCGGCATCCCGCAGCGCAGCGGCCACCCCGTCCGCCCGCGCCAGCAGTTCGCCATACGTCAACGACGAACCGCGGTCACGCACCGCGACAGCCTCCGGACACTCCAGCGCCCGAGCAACCACCCCCTCATCCACCGACCTCCACGGCAGGTCCGCGTGGGTGTCGTTCCAGGAGGCCAGGGCCCGCCGTTCCGCCTCGGACCGGACATCCACCTCGTCCACCCGGCACTGCGGACTCCTCGCCAGGGCCGACAACACCCGCAGGTAGTAATCCCGGTACACACGCACCTGATCCCCGGCGAACTCGCGCCGGTGATAGGCGAGCATGAGCACCATCTCCCCGGACCGCGGATCACTCACGAACCCGCAGACGAACGGGGACTTCACCACCTCCGGGGTCTCACCGGGCCCGTAGGGCTGGTCGTGGAGGAACTGCGTTTCGTACAGCGTCCCGCCTGCCAGTTCCTGGATGTCGGTGTGGGGGAACCGCCGGTGCGGCAGGACCTCCGCCTCCCGGGCGAAGACCGACCGCACGATGTCTTCCAGCGTGCCTTCCACCGGAACCGAGAACGGCACGGAATTGAGGTCGGGCCCCCGCTCGTCGGTCAGCATTCCGGTGCCGGGGCGAGGGTGTCCGGTCAGTTTGGACAGCACGATCAGGTGTGCCCCGAGCAGCACGCTCTTCAGCGGCAGACCCAACCGCCGGGCCAGAGCCTCCAATTCCTCGCACAGCCCGACGTCCAACCGCGTCTCGAACGAGCCGTACCCCACCTCCCCTTCCGGCGAGGCCTGCTCCGACGCGACGTGTTCCACCACATCGGTGCCGTCCACCGGGAGCCGAACACCGTCGCGCTCAGACAGCGGTAGCCGGGGAAGCAACGGCCGTTCCCACTCCCCCACCACCTGCTCCCAGAACGCCCGCGACTCGTCGCTCGTCGCTACCGGCAGTGTCCTGCAGCGGTCGGCCAGCGCCCGCAGGGAGTCGGTCTCAAACAGGTCGTTCATGTCGATGTCCGTGCCGAGCCGGGTATTGATCCGGGCGGTGACCCGGATGGCGTGCAGGGAGTGTCCGCCGAGGTCGAAGAAGTCGTCCGTGGCGGAGACACGCTCCACTCCGAGGACTTCGGACCAGATCCGGGCGATGACCTCCTCGGTCTCGTCGGCGGGCGGGACATAGGCATCCATGTCGGCACTGAGGTCGGGCTCGGGCAGGCCTTGGAGATCGATCTTCCCGTTGGGCAGCTGTGGCAGGGCGTCGAGGACCATCACGTGCAGCGGCACCATGTACTCCGGCAGCCGCTCGGCGAGAAAGACCCGCAGTTCCGCTCCGTCCGGCGCGCCCAGGCCCTCGCCCTGCGCGTAACCTGCCAGGCGCAGCACGCCGTTCGGACCCCGTGACGCCACCACCACCGCGGACTCCACCCCCGGATGCGACAGCAGCACCTCCTCCACCTCGCCCGGCTCCACCCGGAAACCCCGCACCTTGACCTGGTGGTCGATACGTCCGAGGAACTCCAGGGACCCGTCCGGCAGCCACCGCACAAGGTCGCCCGTCCGGTACAGACGCCCGCCGACGGTCCCGGAGAATGCGTCGGGCACGAACTTCTCCGCCGTCAGCGCCGGGCGCCGCGTGTATCCCCGTGCCACGCCGGATCCGCCCAGCCACAGCTCGCCCGGTACTCCCACCGGCACCGGGTGACCGGACCGGTCCACTACCCAGGCCTGCGTGTTTCTGATCGGCCGACCGATACGCCCCGCCGACACCGATCCCGCCACCAACGGCTCGCACGTGGAAACCGTCGTCACTTCGGTGGGGCCGTAAATGTTGGTGAAACGCGCGCCCCCGGCCTCCAGCGCCCGCTCCACCATGGCGGGATTGATCGCCTCGCCGCCCACGAACACCTGATCCAGGGTGGCAAAGACATCAGGCACCACCGGAATCGTCGCGTTGAACAGCGACGACACGATCGCCATCGCTGTCACCCGCTCCTCGCGCACCAGGGCACGCAACTCCTCAGGAGAGGTCACCGTCTCGGGCGGGACGATCACCAGGCGCCCGCCGTTCAGCAGTGCGCCCCACACCTCGAGCACCAGCGGGTCGAAAGACGCCGCGTTCAGCTGCGCCACCACCGACGACGCCGACAACTCCGCCAGGTCCGACCCACACACCAACCGCACTGCCGCGGCATGCGTCAGCAACGCGCCCTTCGGCATCCCTGTCGAACCCGATGTGTACACAAGACACGCGACGTCCTGTCCGCGGTTGGCGGCTTCCGGAGCCAGGCCGGACGCCGGTGGGGTCATGCGGACGTCGATGGTGACGTGGCCGTCGAGCGGCAAGCGGTCGAAGAGTTCCTCATGCCCCACGACCACCCGGGCGCCGGAGTCCTCCAGCATGAACGCCAACCGTTCACGCGGATAGGCGGGATCAAGAGCCACATAGGCGGCACCCGCCCGCAGCACACCCAGCATCCCCACCACCAGGTCCGCCGAACGCTCCGCGCACAGCCCCACCACCGCACCACACCCCACACCGGCATCCCGCAACACAGCGGCCACCCCGTCCGCCCGCGCCAACAACTCCCCATACGTCAACGACGAACCGCGGTCACGCACCGCAACAGCCTCCGGACACTCCAGCGCCCGAGCAACCACCCCCTCATCCACCGACCTCCACGGCAGGTCTGCATGGGTGTCGTTCCAGGAGGCCAGGGCCCGCCGTTCCGCCTCGGACCGGACATCCACCTCCTCCACCCGGCACTGCGGATTCGCCGCCAGGGCCGACAACACCCGCAGGTAGTAGTCCCGGTACACACGCACCTGATCCCCCGCGAAATCCCGCCGGTGATAGCTGAGCATGAGCACCATCTCCCCGGACCGCGGATCACGCACGAACCCGGAGGTGAGGGGGAAGTTCGTGGGTTCCTCCCGTGTCTGCATGCGGGAGCCGTCCGGCATGTCGACGATCTCGACATCGTCCGCGTTCTCCAGTGCGTCACCCAGGACGTGGAAGTGGTTGTAGACGAAATGGGTCTCGAAGAGCGGGTCGCCACCTGCGAGGGCCTGGATCTCCACATGCGGGAACCGCCAGTGCGGCAGGATCTCCGCCTCCCGTGCGAAGACCGACCGCACGATGTCTTCCAGCGTGCCCTCCACGAGGACCGAGAACGGGACCGAGTTCAGGAACAGCCCCCGCACATCGGTGCCGCCGTCGTCACCCAGCCGGCCGTTCGCTGAGGCCCCGGTCACCGGGCGAGGGTGTCCGGTCAGCTTGGACAGCACGACCAGGTGCACCCCGAGCAGCACACTCTTCAGCGGCAGACCCAACCGCCGGGCCAGAGCCTCCAATTCCTCGCACAGCCCGGCATCCAGCCGTGTCTCGAACGAGCCGTACCCCACCTCCCCTTCCGGTGAGGCCTGCTCGGACGCGACGTGTTCCACCACATCGGTGCCGTCCACCGGGAGCCGAACACCGCCGCGCTCCGCCAGCGGCAGCCGGGGAAGCGACGGCCGTTCCCACCCCCCCACCACCTGCTCCCAGAACGCCCGCGACTCGCTGTCGGCGGCACCGGCCCGTTCCAACGCGACATACTCCCGGAACCGCGACACCGGAGCAGGATCCCGAGGCGCCTCCGGATCCCGCAGCAGCACCGCGTAGCGGCCGATGATCTCACCGAGCGTCGAATTCAGGCTCCAGCCGTCCAGAATCGCGTGGTGCTCCACCAGCGTCCACTGGAACTCCCCGTCCTCCAGAACATGGACGAAGAACCGCAACAGCCCCGGAGCAGAGAGATCGAAGGGGATTCCGCGTTCCCGGCGCACACAGGCCGCGATCCGCTCCTCACGCTCGTCCTCGGAACGCTCCCGCACGTCCTCCACCACCACCGGGACCTCCGCGGTGGCATGCACCAACTGCAGCAGTTCATCGAACCCCCGCATCCCGAACGAGGTACGCAACACCTCATGACGGGCCACCACATCACCCACCGCACGCCGGAACAACACCTCGTCGAAACGGGCCCGCACCCGGTAGCTCTGTGCGTTGAGATAGGGAGCGACATCGACGTCCGCTTCCATTTCGTAGACCATTCCGGTCTGGAGCGCGGTCATCGGGTAGGCGTCGACCACTCCTTCCGGAATCCTCGCCCGGTCCTCGGCCGTCACCATCGAGAACGGCTCCAACTCCTGCGCCGGCGCCTCGTACGGAAGACAGAGCACCGCGAGTCTCTCGACCGTGGTGTGCTGGAACAGGTCCGACAACTCGAACGTCAGCCCGCGGCGGCGCACGGCAGCCAACACCTGTACGCTCCGGATCGAGTCACCGCCAAGATCGAAGAAGTTGTCCCGCACCCCCACCCGGTCCACACCCAGCACCTCGGCCCACGCCTCGACGAGTACGCGCTCGGTTTCGCCGGACGGCGCGACGTACTCGCCGGCGCCGGTACGCATGTCAGGCTCGGGCAGTTTCTTCCTGTCGATCTTTCCGTTGGGCAGGTGGGGCAAGGTGTCGAGGATCGTCACGTGCGCGGGGACCATGTACTCGGGCAGCCGCTCGGCAAGGTAGGCCCGTAGTTCCGTGGCATCTGCCGGACCCAGGTTCTCGCCCTGGGCATAACAGGCCAACCGCAGCGCATGGTCGGTTCCACGCCTGGCCGTCACGACCGCCGCGTCGACACGGGGATGGGTGAGGAGCACGGTCTCGATCTCACCCGGTTCGATACGGAAACCACGCACCTTGACCTGGTCATCCGCCCGTCCCAGAAACTCCAGGGTGCCATCCGGCAGCCACCGTGCCAGGTCCCCTGTGCGGTAGAGACGTCCCCCGGCGGTACCGGAGAAAGCGTCGGGCACGAACTTCTCCGCGGTCAGCGCCGGTCGTCTCAGGTATCCGAGAGCAACACCGGGGCCGCCGAGGAACAGCTCACCCGGTACCCCCACCGGTGCCAGGCCTCCGAAGCGGTCCACGACCCAGGCCTGCGTGTTCCTGATCGGAGAACCGATACACGATGCGGTCATCGACTCCGCCCGCAACGGCTGACAGGTCGAGTAAGTGGTTACCTCGGTCGGCCCGTAGACGTTGTGGAAGCGAGTCTCCCCCCACGCCATCGCACGCCTGACCACCTCGGGATGGAGGGCTTCCCCACCGACATACATCTGATCCACCGAGGCGAACGCATCGGGCACGAGAGACACCGTGGCCTGGAAGAGAGCGGTCACCATGAAGAGGGTCGTCACCTCTTCCGAACGCACCAGCGCGCGAAGGGCCTCCGGAGCCGTCACCACATCCGGCGGGACGATCACCATGCGCCCACCATTCAGCAGCGCACCCCACACCTCGAACACCAACGGGTCGAAGGACGCCGAATTCAGCTGCGCCACCACCGACGACGCGGACAACGACACATAATCGGCGTCGCACACCAACCGCATCACCGCCGCATGCGGAACCAAGGCACCCTTGGGCCGGCCCGTGGAACCCGATGTGTACAGCAGACACGCAGGACTGACAGGCGAAACACCCCCGACCCCGCTCCCCACCGTCTCCGACAGCACCCGCACCGGCTCGGTCCTGCGGACATCGACAGTGACATGCCCATCAAGCGGCAACCGGTCGAAAAGCTCCTCATGCCCCACCACCACCCGGGCAGCCGAGTCCTCCAGCATGAACGCCAACCGTTCACGCGGATAGGCAGGATCGAGAGCCAGATACACGGCACCCGCTCGCAGGACCCCCAGCATTCCCACCACCAGGTCCGCCGAACGCTCCGCGCACAGCCCCACCACCGCACCACGTGCCACGCCGGCATCCCGCAACACTGCGGCCAGCCCGTCCGCCCGCGCCAACAACTCCCCATACGTCAACGACGAGCCACGGTCACGCACCGCGACAGCCTCCGGGCACTCCAGCGCCCGAGCAACCACCCCCTCATCCACCGACCTCCACGGCAGGTCGCCTTCGGAACCGGTCGACCAGGTCCGCACGAGTTCCAGCTCGGCGGCGGGCATTCCGGTCAGCTGCGACAGCCGGGCCTGCGGATCCGCGGTCACCTCGGCCAGGACGGCGAGCCACCGGTCCACGAACCGCCGCACCGTCGACGCGTCGTACAAATCCGTGGCGAACTCGACCTCGCCCCACATGCCGTCCGCGTCGGCGTCGAAGAGCAGCATGGTCAGGTCGAATTTCGACGTCCCGGTGTGTGCCGATCCGATTTCGGCCGTGGTGCCGTCCTGCCACTGCCATCGGCGGCGGTCGAACTGCTCAACACTGAAGGAAACCTGCACCAGCGGCGACCACGCCGAGTC
>NZ_JBFAWU010000049.1:0-7893 GCF_040680455.1 Streptomyces sp. NPDC052052
GCGGACGACCTCCCGGGTCATGGCGCGGCTGCGGGGCCCCGAGCGGACTCCCGCCGAGGAACCCGAGCCCGTCTCCCTGCGGGTGGGGAGACGGGCCCGACGGCTGTGCCGGGACGGCGCTCAGGAGGAAAGGAGGACGACGGCCCGCGCGGTGACCAGGCGGTCGCCGGTGTGCCGGTCGGCCCACAGGTCGAGCAGCAGCTGGGTCGAGCCGTCCTCGCGCGGCTCGCGTTCCTGGACGACGCCGGCGCAGGTGACCTCGTCCCCCTTGAGCGCGGGCGCCCGGAACCGGCACTCCAGGGAGGTGAGCCGGCCCCGGCCGTCCAGCCAGTCCTCGATCAGCGCGTGCAGCCAGGCGTGGACGAGGTTGCCCATGCCGATGGCCCCCGGGTAGCCGGCGGCCTGTCCGGCCGCGTCGTCCATGTGGATGCCGACGAACTCGTCATTGACGGCGGCGTACCGGTTCCACGCCTCCAGGCCGGCCACCCGTACGAAGGGCGGCAGGGCGCGGCCGGTCTCGAAGTCCTGGTCTGCCGTCCGCCGGGCGGTCTCGGCCATGGGGGTGCCCTCCGGGCTTCCTCGGGTTCAGTAGCGGATGAGCGTCATGCGGTGGGTCTTGACCAGCGCGTCGCACTGGTTGGTCCAGGACGTGGTGACGTCGGTCAGCAGCATCGGCCCGAGCCGGCCGTGCTTCTCGGTGTAGCCGGCGACGGCCGACTCCGCGGTGATGACGTCTCCCGGTCGCATCGGGACCCCCGTGTAGGCCACCGACAGGCCGCCGTTGAGGGCGCGTCGCAGGTCCGGGGGTACGACGCCGAGGCGGTGCTCCATGGCCCCGGTGCTGCGCAGCGCGGGATCGGGTTCGACGGCGTCCTCGTCGGTGGCCGCGGCGGCCGGCCCCCAGGCGAAGGGGTTGAAGTCGAGCGGGGCGACCAGGCCCTCGTGCTCGGCCGCCGGGTCGGTGTAGCGGGCGGGCGGCTGCTGTGGGAAGTAGACCGCGCGGGCCCACTTACGGATGTCGGAGGCACTGACCGGATAGGAGACCAGCCGCCCGTAGGGCCGGCCGACGATCTTCCTCATCTCGTCGCTGATCAGCCCGGTTTCACTCATGCCGGCTGCCCTTTCAAATCCGTCGGAGGCGGTACGCGGGACGGGACGGACGGCCCGCGCCGCCGGACGGGCGCCAGGAGCGCGCTGTCCGGCGGCGCGAGCGACGGCCGTCAGGACTTGCGGGCGAGGTCGTACCGCTCACGCCACTCGTGCTTGGAGCGGACGCTGGTGTCGACGTCCGGCGACAGCGCACGCAGCGCGCCGACCGACGCGTCCTCCTTCGAGATGTGCTTGAAGGCGTCCCAGCCGAAGAACCGGCAGGTGTTCTCGTACGTGATCAGGTTGATCTCGTCGTCGGGCACCCCGGCGCCGTTCATCTCGTCGAGGACGAACTCCGGCGCGTTCGGCCAGATGGTGTCGGAGTGCGGGAAGTCGCACTCCCAGGCGATGTTCCGGATGCCGATGTCGTGGCGCACCTTGAGCGCGGTGGGGTCCGTGACGTAGCAGGCCAGCGAGTGCTCACGGAAGATGTCGCTGGGCAGCTTGTCGCCGAAGTCGTGGCCGAGCCACCGCTGGTTGGTGTAGTGCCGGTCGCAGCGGTCCAGGTAGAACGGGATCCAGCCGATGCCCGCCTCCGACCAGGCGATCTTCAGGTCGGGGTACTTCGCCATGGCCCCGCCCCACAGCAGGTCCTGGGCGGCGAAGGTGGAGACCTGGGTGGCGAGGATGATGAGGTTGTCGATCGGCGCGTCGGGGGCGCTGCGGATGGCCGCGAACCCCTGCCCGATGTGGAGGCACATCACGACCTGGGTCTCGGACGCGGCCCGGAAGAACGGGTCCCAGTAGTCGAGGTCGTGGTAGCTGGGCAGCCCCTGGAGATAGGGGAGTTCGGGCATGGTGACGGCCCGGACACCCTTCGCCGCCACCCGCCGCACCTCGGCGGCCAGCTCCTGCGGGTCCCACACCGGTGCCAGCGCGATGGGGATGAAGCGGCCCGGGTAGCTCGCCGCCCACTCGTCGATGTGCCAGTCGTTGTACGCCTTCAGCATGATCAGGGAGATGTCCTTGTCGGGCACCTCCTGGAAGTAGCGGGCGCTGAAGCCGGCGAACGACGGGAAGCACATCGAGGCGAGGACGCCGTTGCGGTTCATGTCCCGCACCCGCTCGTGGATGTCGTAACTCCCGGGCCGCATCTCGGAGTAGGTGGAAGGATTCAGTCCCCACTCCTCCTTCGGCCAGCCCACCACGGCGTTGAGGCCGACGGTCCCGCTGGACTTGCCCTGGAACCACCAGTTCTCGAAGCCGTTCTCGTCCATGATGGACTTCGGCGCCTGGTCCCGGTACTTGACCGGCACATGGTTCTCGAACATGTCCTTCGGCTCGATGACGTGGTCATCGATGCTCACGAGGATCATGTCTTCGGCTTTCATGACGTCTCCCTCCGGGGGCGTTGCGTACGGTGGTGGCGATGAGGGGGAAGGTGGCAGGTCACCAGGCGGCGATCTCCGGGATCACCTTCGAACCGAGGGTCTCCAGCGGGGTGACGGAGCCGATGTCCGCGACCGCCGCGTAGACGGTGGTGAAGCCCAGCTCGTGGAGGCGCCGCAGGTCGGCGAGCGCGGCCTCCAGGTCCGCGGGAGCGGTGACGTCGAGCGGGAGGAAGGCGGTCTTCTCCACGGCGTCGAAGTCGCGGCCCAGCTTCTCGCAGTGTTCGCGCAGCCGGGCCACCTTCTGCCCGGCGTCCCGTCCGCCGAAGACGTTGAAGGCGTCCGCGTACTGCGCCGCGATGCGCAGGGTCACTCGCTCACCGCCGCCGCCGACGAGGATCCTCGGGTGCGGACGGGTCAGCGCCTGGGGCGAGTTGAGGGTGCCGGCCAGCTGATAGTGCTCGCCGACGAAGGAGTCCGTGCTGTCGGACCACATCTGGAGGCAGATCCGCAGCGTCTCCTCCAGGTGGGCGAACCGCTCGGCCTGCGCCGCGTGCGGCAGTCCGAGTCCGCTGGCTTCCTCCTCGTTCCAGCCGGCACCGACACCGAGCCATGCACGGCCCCCGGACAGCACGTCCAGTGTGGTGACGATCTTGGCCAGGAGCCCCGGGGGGCGGTACATCGCCGCGGTGACCAGGGTCTGCAGCTCGATCGTCCGGGTGCGCGCGGCCAGATAGCCCAGAGTCGTGTACGACTCGAGCATCGGCTCGTACTCCTCGCCGACCATGCTGACCTGCCAGAGGTGGTCGGTCAGGCTCAGCCGGCTGAAGCCGGTGTCCTCCGCGGTCGCGGCGATCCGGGCCAGCGCCGACGCCATGCGTGCGGGCGGGCCGATGCCCGAGTAGTCGTTGATGTGCAGAGCAAGCTTCATATGCCCTTGAACCGCCCTACGTGTCGTTCACTGAACTTCGATACATAGAGATCCATCACATAGTTGCGCCGGACCGGCTTGGCCGCAAGGGGCGTGAACGAACTATCCAGAGACGGGAATTGGGAGCTTCCACCCGAACCGGGTACGGTCCCGCCGGCACGATGCCCCTGTCACCTGCACACATCGAGGAATGCCACAGTATTTTCAAGGTCATCGAAGAGATGTCGGGCGAGCTGTCACGCGGCACCTCCAGCCGGGGCGGGTCCCACCGGTCTGTCGGTCAAGGGGCGGGGTGTGCGTCCACCGAGTCGACGAGCCCCCAGGACAGGGCCGTGGCCGCGTCGATCTCACGGCCGGTCAGGGCAAGGTGCAGGGTGCGCCACCGGCCGACGCGCCGAGGGATGCTCACGGTTCCGCCGGCTCCCGGTATCAGGCCCATCCCGATCTCCGGCAGTCGGAACGTGGTCCCGGGCGCGGCGTGGACGGCCGCCGCGAAGGCCGGCAACTCGATCCCGGATCCGACACAGGTGCCGTGCACCCGGGCCTCCACCCGTTCGCGCAGCTCGTGCAGGAGCCGTCCGGCGCCCTGGCGGGTGCGCACGAGATGGGCCGTGACCGGGTCGGGGGCGGTGCCGAACTCGTCCAGGTCGCCGCCGGAACAGAAGACCGGGCCGGCGCCGGTGAGCAGTACGCGGGTGAGGGTCGGGTCGAACGCGGCCACCGTCAGGGCCTCCACCAGCGCGTCGCGGACGTGTCGGTCGTAGGCGTTGCGCCGCGCGGGGCGGTTGAGGGTGATGGTCAGCGTTCCCCCGTCGCGGGCGCAGAGCACGGGGTCCGCCGTGCGGGGCGACGGCCGGCGCGGCCCTCGCGCGGTGAGCCACCGCCGGAACTCGTCGCCGCCCAGCAGCGTCGAGTAGGCGAAGGACTCCGCGTCCAGGGCGTCGCGCACCGGGTGCCGCTCGGTGGCGCGCAGCAGCCCGGCCAGCACCAGCGCGGCCCCCGGACGGGACTCCACGGCCCGGGCCACCTCCGACAGCGCCGTCGCCGGATCGGTCGCACCCACGAACGGGCTGTGCCGGTGCCGGGGTTCGCGGCGCGTCAGATTCGTGTCGAGTGCTTCCGCCAACAGCCTTGTCTCTCCGGAGAGTTCGGCGGCGACACCTTCGCAGACCCCCACGAGGACGCGGTCGCAGTTCCGCGCGCGGTGCGCCGCGGCCGCGAGGACATCCGGTGATGCGGGCTCGTCCAGGCACACGCCCAGCACCGGGCTCACGGGGCGCGCGTCCGCTCCGAGCAGGGGCTCGTGCGCCGCTCCGGCAGCCAGCTCCGCCGGACCGATGACGGGCACGGACGGCATGGGACCACGTCCTTCGGGGTCGTAGCGGGGGCGCGAGTTGTATCTTCGCCCCGTGCCGATCATCCCGCCAGACCTCGACCGGTCGTCGCCGTGAAGACCGCAGGCCCCGCCGCGGCCGACTGGGCGGCAAGCGGTGTCGTCGCGCTCACCGGCCGCGCCGACGGGCCCCCGCTGGTCCCGCCCGGCCACGCGGCAAGCCGTGCGCGGGCGTTGTCCGCGTTCATCCATGAGGCAACCGCCGCCACTTCCGTGCCGGTGCGGGTCGACGGCGCCGCACTGCTCGCGGAGCGGGCCGCGTTCACCGGGCACACCCGCCGCGGTCCGGTCTCGGCGGGCGGTGCCTGCCGGCTGCTGCCCACCGCCGACGGCTGGTCCGCGGTCTCCTGCGCCCGGCCCGACGATCCGTCGCTGCTCGGCGCGCTCGTCGGGGCGCGGCTCCCCGAGGACCCGTGGCCCGCCGTCGCCGGGTGGCTGCGCGAGCACAGCGGTGCGGAGCTGGCCGAGCGTGCGGAACTGCTCGGCGTCGCCGCGGGACCGGTCAGGACCCCGGCCCTCCGTACCCCGGCGTCGGCACCCGGCCCCGAGAGCACTCGACCGACGCCCGTCGTGTCTCAGCCCACCAGGACCGGGCCGACGCCGCCCGTACCCCGCTCCCCCGGGGCGAATCCCTCGCCCCTCGTACCCCGGTCCGTGGCGGGGCTGCTCGTCGTGGACTTCAGCGCCCTGTGGGCCGGTCCCCTCTGCGCCCATCTGCTGTCCCTGGCCGGGGCGCGCGTGGTCAAGGTCGAGACCCCGGCGCGGCCCGACGGCGCCCGGCGCGGCCATCCGGGCTTCTACCGGCTGCTGCACGCGGGCCACCGGTCGGTCGTCCTCGACCCGGACACCGCTCCGGGGCGGCGGGCGCTGGCGGCCCTGGTCGACGCGGCGGACATCGTGATCGAGGCCTCCCGCCCCCGCGCGCTGGCCCGCTTCGGGCTCGACGCGCACGCCGCGGTGGCCTCCGGCACGACATGGGTGTCCCTGACCGCCGCCGGGCGCGGAAGCGGCAGGATCGGGTTCGGCGACGACATCGCGGCCGCCGCCGGGCTGGTGGCCCGCGAGTGGGACGGCACCCCGTTGTTCTGCGGGGACGCCATCGCCGACCCGCTCACCGGACTGACCGCCGCGGCAAGGGCGTTGACCGCTCCGGCCGAAGGCGGCGGTTTTCTGCACGACATCTCGATGTCCGACGTCGTCCGCGAGACCCTGGACGCGCAGGCGCCGGAAGCGGAGACGCCGGACGCACCCGCCCGGCCCCCCGCCACCGCGCGGCGGCACGCGCGCGGCTGGGTCGTCGAGTCCGACGACGGACGCTTCCCCCTGGCTTCCCCCCGCCGCCGGGAACCGGCCGGAGACGCCCCCGGCATGGGCGAGCACACGGCCTCCGTGCTGCGCGGAATAGGGGCACCCCTGCCATGACCGAGGTCCGGGACGCGACGCGTCTGCTCCTGCGCGACGCCGAACTCGGCACCGGCCGCCGTGCGGACGTACGCGTCCTCGCCGGACGGATCGCGGAGGTGGCGCCGTCCCTGGCCCGCCGGCCCGGGGAGGAGGCCGTGGACTGCCGTGGCGGTCTGCTGCTGCCGGGACTCGCCGACCACCACCTCCACCTCCACGCGCTCGCCGCGTACCGCGGATCGGTCCCGTGCGGTCCACCCGCCGTGCGCGAGCGCACGGGCCTCGCGGACGCGCTCGCGACGGCGGACCCGGACGAGGGCGGGTGGATACGCGGCGTCGGCTATCACGAGACCGTCGCCGGGGATCTCGACGCCGCCGCGCTGGACCTGTTGCACCCGCAGCGCCCGGTCCGGGTGCAACACCGCAGCGGCGCCCTGTGGATGCTCAACTCCGCGGCCATGCGCTCCGTCCGCCTGGACTCCGGTGACCATCCCGGCATCGAGAGGGACACCGACGGCTCCCCGACCGGTCGGCTGTGGCGGGCCGACGACTGGCTGCGCGACCGACTCCCGAGCGCCCGGCCGCCGGATCTCACCGCCGTGGGCCGGGACCTCGCCCGGTACGGCGTCACCGCCGTCACCGACGCCACCCCCGCTCTCGCGCCGGACGCGCTCGCGGCCCTCACCGACGACCTGGCGCACGGGCGCCTGCCCCAGCATGTCCTCCTGCTGGGCGCACCACTGCCGGGGGAGCCACCCGGGCCGCTCCCGGCCCCGCGCGCCGCTGCCCCGCCGCTCGCGCTGCCCCCGCGTGGCCGGTCGGGGCTCCGGCCAACCGCCGGGCCGTACAAGATGGTGCTGGCGGACTCGGGGCTGCCGTCGCTCGACGACCTGGTCGAGCGTGTCCGCGCGGTGCACACGGCCGGCCGTGCCGTCGCCGTGCACGCCGTGAGCCGTGAGGCGCTCGTCCTGCTCCTGGTGGCGCTGCGGGAGGCGGGGACGGCACCGGGTGACCGGATCGAGCACGCGTCGGTCGTCCCCGGGGAACTCGTCGGCGAGATCGGCGCCTTGGGACTGCGCGTGGTGACCCAGCCCGGGTTCCTGGCCGACCGGGGCGACGACTACGCCGCCGAGGTCCCGGCCGGCGAGCACGCCGACCTCTATCGCTGCAGGTCGTTCCTGGCGGGCGGGGTACGGCTCGCCCTGTCTTCCGACGCCCCGTACGGGCCGCTGGACCCGTGGACCGTCGTCGCCGCGGCCGTCCGCCGCACGACACCGCTGGGACGGGTCCTGTCGCCGTCGGAGGTCCTCACCCCGGCGGCGGCCCTGGACGCCTACCTGAGCCCGCCCGGTGATCCGGGCGGGCCACCTCGCCGCGTCGCGGCCGGCGCCGTCGCCGACCTGGTCCTGTTCCACACGCCACGAGCCGCCGTGCTCGCCGATCCGGACGCGGGTGCGGTCCGCACGACCTTCCTGGGGCGGGAGTGGCCCACGGTCGGCTGACCCGCGCCGTGCGGCCCCGGACCCTGCCGATCGTGTCGGGCCCGGCGGTCCCGGGTGCCGTCACCGGTGCCGCGGAAGGCAACGTTTGCCCCGTCGAGCCGAGTGGGAGGTGCGCTGTCTCGTCTGTACCGAGTGTGGTGGCGGGTTCACGAACGCATGGTGGGAGTCGATCGAGCGCGTTGGCAGGGG
>NZ_JBFAWU010000050.1:0-6244 GCF_040680455.1 Streptomyces sp. NPDC052052
AACTGGGCCCCCAGCACACCCTGCTCCCGCAACCCGTGCTGCCACCGAGCCACATCCAGATACTGCAGACCGAGCACCGGAAGCTCAACCGACCGGCCCTCCACCTCGGCCCCATAGAACTCCCCCAGCTCACGCCAGAAGATCTCGTCCGACCACGCATCGGTGAACGCATGATGCGTCACCACCAACAGCACGTGATCGTCCGCCGCCAGACGGAACAACACCACACGCAACGGCACATGCCCATCCAGATCGAACGGCTCAACCGCACGCTCCGCAACCAGCCCCGCCAACACCTCCTCACGACCCCGACCCTCAGGAACCACCACCACATCCACACCCACCGGACCCGCCGGCACCACCTCCTGCACCACCGACCCACCACGCTCAACAAACCGCGTCCTCAACACCTCATGACGCCCCACCACCCCAGCCAGAGCCCGCCCCAACGCCTCCACATCCAACAAACCCGCCAACCGATACGCCGACGGCACGTTGTACGAACCCGCCCCCGGATCCAAACGCCACAAGAACCACAACGCCTCCTGCGCCGGCGACAACACCCCCTCCACCGCACCCGAACCCACCAACACACCCCCGGAGGAGGCGACCGATGCGGTCAGCCTTCGCCGCAGCAGTTCGCGCTTGGCCGCGGAGAGGTTCTGCCACTGTTCGTCGGTCACGCCCGGAAGGGGACTGCGGTCCGAGCTGCTGTCGAACGAGGCGTGCGGGGATCTGGTGCTCACAGTTCCTCCTCCAGAAGACGAGCAGCCTCGTCGTCGGACAGCTGCGCCAGTTCGGCCATCAACCGGTCGATGTCGTCCGACCCGGGACGCAGTCCGCGGATGTGTGCCGCGAGGCCCGGGACGGTCGGGTTGGCCAGCACGTCATGAGGTCCGATCCCTGCACCGGTCTGCTGGTTGATCCGGGCGGTGACGCGGATGGCGTGCAAGGAGTGTCCGCCGAGGTCGAAGAAGTCGTCCGTGGCGGAGACACGCTCGACTCCGAGGATTTCGGACCAGATCCGGGCGACGGTCTCCTCGGTCTCGTCGGCGGGGGCGACGTACGCGCGGGCCCCGGTGCTGAGGTCCGGCTCGGGCAGGGCCTTCCGGTCGATCTTCCCGTTCGGCAGCAGCGGCAGCGCGTCAAGGACCAGGACCTGTGCCGGCACCAGGTACTCGGGAAGCAGCCCGGCGAGGAACTCCCGCAGTCCGCCCCCGTGCGCCGGGGTCAGTCCCGGCCCCTCGGCGTACCCGATCAGGCGCAGTGCGCCGTCCGGGCCGGGCAGGACCGCCACCACCGCGGTGTCGACCTGCGGGTGGGTGAGCAGCACTGCTTCGGTCTCGCCCGGCTCGACGCGGAATCCCCGGATCTTCACCTGGTGGTCGATACGTCCGAGGAATTCCAGGGTGCCGTCCGGTAGCCACCGCGCACGGTCACCCGTGCGGTACAGGCGTCCCCCGGCAGCCCCGGAGAATCCGTCCGGCACGAACTTCTCCGCCGTCAGTGCCGGGCGCCGGACGTATCCCCGTGCCACGCCGGATCCGCCCAGCCAGAGCTCGCCCGGTACTCCCACCGGCGTCGGGTGACCGGTCCGATCGACGATCCAGCCCTGGGTGTTCTGGACGAGCGAACCGATACGGCCCGCCGTGATGGTGCCCGCCGTGACGGTGTCCGCCGTGAGGAGCTCCGAGGTGGCGCTCATCGATACCTCAGTGGGTCCGTAGCAGTTGTAGATGCCGGTGTTCCTCGCGGTCTCCAGTGCCCGCTCGGCCATGAGCGGGTTGAGCGCCTCGCCGCCCACCGTCATGTGCTGCAACGCGTCGAAGAGTTCGGGGGCCAGTGCTACAGCTGCGTTGAACCAGGCGGTTACGGTCACCAGGACGGTGATGCCTTCGGTGTGCACCAGTTCCGTCAGGTTCTCGGGGGAGGCCACCGTCTCGGGCGGGACGATCACCAGGCGCCCGCCGTTCATCAGCGTGCCCCACACCTCGAACATCATGGGGTCGAACGAGGCGGCCGACATCTGCCCGACGACCGAGGTCCGTGACAGCGGCACCAAGGCGGTTCCGCACACCAGGCGGACCACCCCCTCGTGCGGCAGCAGGGCGCCCTTCGGCTTTCCCGTCGACCCGGATGTGTAGGAGAGGCAGGCGCCGTCCTGTCCGCGATTGGCGGCTGCCGGAGCGAGGTCGGACGCCGGTGGGGTCGTGCGGACGTCGATGGTGACGTGGCCGTCGAGCGTGAGCCGGTCGAAGAGTTCCTCATGACCCACGACCACCCGGGCGCCGGAATCCTCCAGCATGAACGCCAGGCGTTCGCTCGGGTAGACGGGATCGAGAGCCAGGTAGGCGGCGCCGGCCCGCAGAACACCGAGCATTCCCACGACCATGTCCGCCGAACGCTCCGCGCACAGCCCCACCACCGCGCCACGCCCGACACCGGCATCCCGCAGCGCAGCGGCCACCCCGTCCGCCCGTGCCAACAGTTCGCCGTAGGTCAACGACGAGCCGCGGTCACGCACCGCGACAGCCTCCGGGCACTCCAGCGCCCGAGCAACCACCGCCTCGTCCACCGACGTCCACGGCAGGTCCGCGTGGGTGTCGTTCCAGGAAGCCAGGGCCCGCCGTTCCGCCTCGGACCGGACATCCACCTCCTCCACCCGGCACTCCGGATTCGCCGCCAGGGCCGACAACACCCGCAGGTAGTAGTCCCGGTACGCACGCACCTGATCCCCCGCGAACTTGTCACGGTGGTAGTCGATCGCCATGAGCAGCGTCGCGGTCCTGGGGTCACGCACGAATCCGCAGGTGAAGGGGAAGTTCGTGGGTTCCACCCGCGTCTGCATGTAGGAGCCGTCGGGCATGTCGACGATCTCGACGTCGTCCGCGTTCTTCAGCGCGTCACCGAGTACGTGGAAGTGGTTGTAGATGAAATGGGTCTCGAAGAGCGGGTCGCCACCTGCCAGGGCCTGGATCTCCACATGCGGGAACCGCCAGTGCGGCAGGATCTCCCCCTCCCGTGCGAAGACCGACCGCACGACGTCTTCCAGCGTGCCCTTCACAAGGACCGAGAAGGGGACCGAGTTCAGGAAGAGCCCCCGCACATCGGTGCCGCCGTCCTCACCGAGTCGGCCGTTCGCCACGATTCCTGTGCCGGGGCGGGGGTGTCCGGTGAGCTTGGACAGCACGACCAGGTGCGCCCCGAGCAGCACGCTCTTCATCGGCAGACCCAACCGCCGGGCCAGAGCCTCCAATTCCTCGCACAGCCCGGCATCCAGCCGCGTCTCGAACGAGCCGTACCCCACCTCCTCTTCCGGCGAGGCCTGCTCCGACGCAACGTGCTCCACCACATCGGTGCCGTCGAGCGGTAGCAGAGCACCGCCGCGCTCCGACAGCGGCAGCCGGGGAAGCAACGGCCGTTCCCACTCCCCCACCACCTGCTCCCAGAACGCCCGCGACTCGCTGTCGGCGGCACCGGCCCGTTCCAACGCGACATACTCCCGGAACCGCGACACCGGAGCAGGTTCCCGAGGCGCCTCCGGGTCCCTCAGCAGCACCGCGTAGCGGCCGATGATCTCACCGAGCGTCGAATTCAGGCTCCAGCCGTCCAGAATCGCGTGGTGCTCCACCAGCGTCCACTGGAACTCCCCGTCCTCCAGAACATGGACGAAGAACCGCAACAGCCCCGGAACAGAGAGATCGAAGGGGATTCCGCGTTCCCGGCGCACACAGGCCGCGATCCGCTCCTCACGCCCGCTCCCGGAAAGCTCCCGCACGTCCTCCACCACCACCGGGATCTCCGCGGTGGCATGAACAAGTTGCAGTAGTTCGTCGAAGCCGCGCATCCGGAACGAGGTACGCAACACCTCATGACGGGCCACCACATCACCCACCGCACGCCGGAACAACACCTCGTCGAAACGGGCCCGCACCCGGAAACTGTCCAGATTGAGGTAGGGCGAGAAGGTGTGGTCCGCCTCCATCTCGTAGACCATTCCGGTCTGGAGCGCGGTCATCGGATAAGCGTCGACCACACCGTCCGGCATCCTCGCCCGGTCCTCGGCCGTCACCATCGAGAACGGCTCCAACTCCTGGGCCGGCGCCTCGTAGGGAAGGCAGAGCACCGCGAGTCTCTCGACCGTGGTGTGCTGGAACAGGTCCGACAACTCGAACGTCAGCCCGCGGCGGCGCACGGCAGCCAGCACCTGCACGCTCCGGATCGAGTCACCGCCGAGATCGAAGAAGTTGTCCCGCACCCCCACCCGGTCCACACCCAGCACCTCGGCCCACGCGTCGACGAGGGCCTTCTCCTCCTCCGTGGAGGGGGGCGCGTACTCCGTCCGCGTTTCTCCCGGCACGGGGGTGATCGCGGTCAGCCGGGCCAGGTCGGCCTTGCCATTGGCGTTGAGCGGGATCTCGGCGACCGGGACGATCAGTGCGGGCACCATGTACGACGGGAGCCGTTCGGCCAGGTGGTCACGGAGGTCACCGGCGGACAGTTCCGCTCCCGTCACGGGTACGGCGTAGGCGACGAGCCGCGGTGTGTCCTCGCGACGGCTGGTGGTGACCACACTCGACTCGACCTGGGGGTGGGTGGCCAGTGCCGCCTCCACCTCACCGGTCTCCACCCGGAACCCTCGGATCTTGACCTGCCGGTCGGCGCGGCCCAGGTACTCGAGTTCGCCGTCGGGCAGCCACCGGGCCAGGTCCCCGGACGCGTAGGTGGTGCCGGCCCCGGGGTTGCCCGGGTCGGCGGGGACGAAGCGCTCAGCGGTGAGTTCCGGGCGGTTCAGGTAGCCGGCAGCCACTCCGGCGCCCGAGACGTACATCTCCCCCACGACGCCGACCGGCTGCTCCCGGCCATGCGGGCCAAGGACCCGGATGGTGTAGCCGGGCAGCGGCCGGCCGATCGGGCTGACGCTGTCGCCCAGTTCCTCGGGGACGAGTGTCTTGACGGTCGCGTGCACGGTCACTTCGGTAATGCCGAACATGTTGATCAGTTCCGGAGTGCCGACCGGGTGGCGGTTCCACCAGCGGCGCACGGCCGCGAGATCGACGGCCTCTCCCCCGAAGATCACCTTGCGGAGAGCCAGCGGCGCCGGAGCCTGGGCGTCCGCCTCCTCGAAACGGCCGAACGCGGTGGGGGTCATGTTGAGAACGGTGACGCCCGTTTCCGAGACATGCTGGTGGAACCGCGCCGGGTCCCTGGCCAGTTCCGTGGGGATGACGACGAGGCTTCCTCCGTTGGTGAGCGCTCCCCAGGTTTCCCACACGGAGAAGTCGAACGAGGCCGAGTGGAAGAGGGTCCAGATGTCCTCGGGACCGAAGCCGAAGCACTTCTGACCGATGGTCATGAGGGAGCCGACGTTGCGGTGGCGTACTGCCACACCCTTCGGCCGGCCGGTGGAACCCGAGGTGTAGATCACATAGGCGAGGTCGTCGCCACGGTCCGGGTCGTTCGGACTCTCCTGCCCGGCGGTGCCAGGGGTGAGGAGCACCGGTTCGATGGTGCGGACGTCGACGGTGACGTGGCCGTCGAGCGGGAGCCGGTCGAAGAGTTCCTCATGGCCCACGACCGCCTGGACACCGGAGTCCTCCAGCATGAACGCCAGGCGTTCGCGCGGATAGGCGGGATCGAGCGCCAGATAGGCGGCGCCGGCTCGCAGGATGCCCAGCATTCCCACCACGAGGTCCGCCGAACGCTCCGTGCACAGCCCCACCACCGCACCACGCCCGACACCGGCATCCCGCAGTGCAGCGGCCACCCCGTCGGCCCGCGCCAGCAGTTCGCCGTAGGTCAACGACGAGCCGCGGTCACGCACCGCGACAGCCTCCGGGCACTCCAGGGCCCGAGCAGCTACCGCCTCATCCACCGGTATCCATGGCAGGTCGCCTTCGGAACCGGTCGACCAGGTCCGTACGAGGTCCAGTTCGGCGGCGGGCATTGCGGTCAGCTGCGACAGCCGGGTCTGCGGATCCGCGGTCACCTCGGCCAGGACGGCGAGCCACCGGTCCACGAACCGCCGTATCGTCGACGCGTCGTACAGATCCGTGGCATACCCGAACTCGCCCCACATCCCTTCGGTACCCGCGTCGAACACCTGGAGGACGAGGTCGAATTTCGACGTGCCGGTGTGCATCGGCACCATTTCGGCCGTGGTGCCGTCCTGCCACTGCCATCGGCGGCGGTCGAACTGCTCAACACTGAAGGAAACCTGCACCAGCGGCGACCACGCCGAGTC
>NZ_JBFAWU010000051.1:0-3171 GCF_040680455.1 Streptomyces sp. NPDC052052
AACACAGTGGACGCGAGCAACTGAGGACAAGCCCTCGGCCTATTAGTACCAGTCAGCTCCACCCGTTACCGGGCTTCCACATCTGGCCTATCAACCCAGTCGTCTACTGGGAGCCTTAACCAATCAAGTTGGTGGGAATACTCATCTCGAAGCAGGCTTCCCGCTTAGATGCTTTCAGCGGTTATCCTTTCCGAACGTAGCCAACCAGCCATGCCCTTGGCAGAACAACTGGCACACCAGAGGTTCGTCCGTCCCGGTCCTCTCGTACTAGGGACAGCCCTTCTCAATATTCCTACGCGCACAGCGGATAGGGACCGAACTGTCTCACGACGTTCTAAACCCAGCTCGCGTACCGCTTTAATGGGCGAACAGCCCAACCCTTGGGACCGACTCCAGCCCCAGGATGCGACGAGCCGACATCGAGGTGCCAAACCATCCCGTCGATATGGACTCTTGGGGAAGATCAGCCTGTTATCCCCGGGGTACCTTTTATCCGTTGAGCGACAGCGCTTCCACAAGCCACTGCCGGATCACTAGTCCCGACTTTCGTCCCTGCTCGACCCGTCGGTCTCACAGTCAAGCTCCCTTGTGCACTTACACTCAACACCTGATTGCCAACCAGGCTGAGGGAACCTTTGGGCGCCTCCGTTACTCTTTAGGAGGCAACCGCCCCAGTTAAACTACCCATCAGACACTGTCCCTGATCCGGATCACGGACCGAGGTTAGACATCCAGCACGACCAGAGTGGTATTTCAACGGCGACTCCACAACCACTGGCGTGGCTGCTTCAAAGTCTCCCACCTATCCTACACAAGCCGAACCGAACACCAATATCAAACTGTAGTAAAGGTCCCGGGGTCTTTCCGTCCTGCTGCGCGAAACGAGCATCTTTACTCGTAGTGCAATTTCACCGGGCCTATGGTTGAGACAGTCGAGAAGTCGTTACGCCATTCGTGCAGGTCGGAACTTACCCGACAAGGAATTTCGCTACCTTAGGATGGTTATAGTTACCACCGCCGTTTACTGGCGCTTAAGTTCTCAGCTTCGCCGACCCGAAAGTCAGCTAACCGGTCCCCTTAACGTTCCAGCACCGGGCAGGCGTCAGTCCGTATACATCGCCTTACGGCTTCGCACGGACCTGTGTTTTTAGTAAACAGTCGCTTCTCGCTGGTCTCTGCGGCCACCCCCAGCTCAGGACGTAAAGCCCATCACCAGGAATGGCCCCCCTTCTCCCGAAGTTACGGGGGCATTTTGCCGAGTTCCTTAACCATAGTTCACCCGAACGCCTCGGTATTCTCTACCTGACCACCTGAGTCGGTTTAGGGTACGGGCCGCCATGAAACTCGCTAGAGGCTTTTCTCGACAGCATAGGATCATCCACTTCACCACAATCGGCTCGGCATCAGGTCTCAGCCTTAACGTGTGACGGATTTACCTACCACACGGCCTACACCCTTACCCCGGGACAACCACCGCCCGGGCTGGACTACCTTCCTGCGTCACCCCATCGCTTACCTACTACAAGTCTGGTCCGTCGGCTCCACCACTACCCTCAACTCCGAAGAGATCGGGCCGGCTTCACGGACTTAGCATCGCCTGATTCAGTATTGGGCGTTTCAAAGCGGGTACCGGAATATCAACCGGTTGTCCATCGACTACGCCTGTCGGCCTCGCCTTAGGTCCCGACTTACCCTGGGCAGATCAGCTTGACCCAGGAACCCTTGGTCAATCGGCGCACACGTTTCTCACGTGTGTATCGCTACTCATGCCTGCATTCTCACTCGTGAACCGTCCACAACTCGCTTCCACGGCTGCTTCACCCGGCACACGACGCTCCCCTACCCATCCGTACTCCCGTTGGGGATACATGTACGAATGACACGACTTCGGCGGTACGCTTGAGCCCCGCTACATTGTCGGCGCGGAATCACTTGACCAGTGAGCTATTACGCACTCTTTCAAGGGTGGCTGCTTCTAAGCCAACCTCCTGGTTGTCTCTGCGACTCCACATCCTTTCCCACTTAGCGTACGCTTAGGGGCCTTAGTCGATGCTCTGGGCTGTTTCCCTCTCGACCATGGAGCTTATCCCCCACAGTCTCACTGCCGCGCTCTCACTTACCGGCATTCGGAGTTTGGCTAAGGTCAGTAACCCGGTAGGGCCCATCGCCTATCCAGTGCTCTACCTCCGGTAAGAAACACACGACGCTGCACCTAAATGCATTTCGGGGAGAACCAGCTATCACGGAGTTTGATTGGCCTTTCACCCCTAACCACAGGTCATCCCCCAGGTTTTCAACCCTGGTGGGTTCGGTCCTCCACGAAGTCTTACCTCCGCTTCAACCTGCCCATGGCTAGATCACTCCGCTTCGGGTCTTGAGCGTGCTACTGAACCGCCCTATTCGGACTCGCTTTCGCTACGGCTTCCCCACACGGGTTAACCTCGCAACACACCGCAAACTCGCAGGCTCATTCTTCAAAAGGCACGCAGTCACGACTGACAGTACAAGTACTGCCAGCGACGCTCCCACGGCTTGTAGGCACACGGTTTCAGGTACTATTTCACTCCGCTCCCGCGGTACTTTTCACCATTCCCTCACGGTACTATCCGCTATCGGTCACCAGGGAATATTTAGGCTTAGCGGGTGGTCCCGCCAGATTCACACGGGATTTCTCGGGCCCCGTGCTACTTGGGTGTCTCTCAAACGAGCCGCTGACGTTTCAGCTACGGGGGTCTTACCCTCTACGCCGGACCTTTCGCATGTCCTTCGCCTACATCAACGGTTTCTGACTCGTCTCACGGCCGGCAGACCGCAAAAGAGAGATCCCACAACCCCGCATGCGCAACCCCTGCCGGGTATCACACACATACGGTTTGGCCTGATCCAGTTTCGCTCGCCACTACTCCCGGAATCACGGTTGTTTTCTCTTCCTGAGGGTACTGAGATGTTTCACTTCCCCTCGTTCCCTCCACACTGCCTATGTGTTCAGCAGCGGGTGACAGCCCATGACGACTGCCGGGTTTCCCCATTCGGACACCCCCGGATCAAAGCTTGGTTGACAGCTCCCCGGGGCCTATCGTGGCCTCCCACGTCCTTCATCGGTTCCTGGTGCCAAGGCATCCACCGTGCGCCCTTAAAAACTTGGCCACAGATGCTCGCGTCCACTGTGCA
>NZ_JBFAWU010000052.1:0-4901 GCF_040680455.1 Streptomyces sp. NPDC052052
GCTTCGGTGCGCAGCGGATTGATCTCCGAGACGGCACCGACGAACGTGGTCTTACCCACGCCGAAGCCCCCTGCCACCACGATCTTCGCCGAGGTAGTGGAGCGGGCTGCTCCGCCGCTAGAGCTTGCGAAGTCCACTGAGCACCCTTTCGAGCAGTGTCACATCTGGCTGACCGCCGGCGGACTCGTCGCCGCCGGGCTGATGGATAGCGACGAGTCCGGCCTCTGCCAGGTCGGCTACGAGGATCCGAGCAACGCCGAGCGGGATCGAGAGCAGTGCCGAAATCTCGGCGACCGACTTGATCTCGAAGCACAGCCGGCAGATCCGCTGGTGCTCGGGCAACTGCCCTTGCAGCCGGGACGGATCAGCCGTGGTACTGACCAACGCCTCAATGGCGAGTTGGTAGCGCGGGCGGGTCCGGCCACCGGTCATGGCGTACGGACGAACCAGCGGATTGTGCGCCGTCGGCGCGGGCTCGGGGGCCTGCTGCTGCGGCACGGGCTGGATGCGGGGCGGCTGGGGCGCGTCGTAGCGGTGCGGCCGCTGGGGATGCCATCCGGGATCCTGCCAAGAGGTCTGCGGTGGCTGCTGCGGCTGCTGTGGCTGCGAGAACGGTTGGTACGGCTGCTGAGCGCCTTGCCGGCCGGGGGTGGAGGGGAAGTTGAAGCGATCGTCCCCGTGCCCACCCGGCACGTTCTGGCCACCGTCGTACCGATGTCCGTCCGGGGGTGTTGCCACGACTCCTCCTCCGCTTACCGGTCCCGATCCCAGTGGGTCCGCGCCTCCGCACTTTATGGCTCGGTGGCGCGAAACGCACTGTCTGTCCACTAGTTAAGGAGACTTCCCTGAAGTTCGGCGCGGAGGTCCGGGGTGAGGACGTTGCCTGCGCGGTCGACAAGTAGGGCCATTTCGTACCCAACCAGGCCGATGTCGGCGTCCGGGTGGGCAAGTACGGCCAGCGAGGATCCGTCCGAGATGGACATGATGAAGAGGAAGCCACGCTCCATCTCCACCACGGTCTGGTTCACGGCGCCGCCCTCGAAGATCCGTGAGGCGCCCGCGGTCAGTGAGGTCAGACCGGAGGCGACAGCCGCCAACTGGTCGGCACGGTCGCGCGGAAATCCATCGGACATGGCGAGCAGGAGTCCGTCGGCGGAGACCACCACCGTGTGCGACACCCCGGGGGTGTTGTCCACGAAGTTGGTGATCAACCAGTTCAGATTCTGCGCCGCCTGGCTCATCGGGCTCACACTAACGCTCCTGGTTGTAGGTATTACTGGTGTCCGAACCCGCGTTACGTCCCCGCAGTACGCCCCGCCGCAGGTTGCTCAACCTGCCGCGGATGTCCTCGGGGGCGCGGGAGACCTGAGGGCCGTCCTGCGGGCTCTGTTCCGCCGTGCCCTCGACCAGGTTGGCCTTGGGCACCCGCCGGGGGAGTCCGGACGGGGTGATCCCACCCGCCTTCGGCTCCCGGAGCGTCTCGGCCCGCTCCCAGCGCTCGTCGTTCGCCGAGCGCCAGTCGTCGGAGCCGTTCCCGTCCTGCTGCGCGGGCTGCGGCTGCGGCATCTCCTGCTGCTGCGGCTGCTGTTGCGCGGCGACGGGCCGGTTGTTCCCGCGACCGGTGGGCTGCCAGTGCTGCTGACCGCCCCGACGCGGAAGACCGGCTTCGGTCAGCTCGTGGCCGGAGTTCGGGGTGGGACCCGGACGGTCGAAGCCTACGCGTTCCTGCGGCTCGGCGGGGGCGCTCGGGACAGATTCCGCTTCGGCCTCAGCGGACGGCTCGTACGCACCGTGGAAGGAGTGCTGATCCACCCACTCACCCTGGTGGGGCTCGGAGTTGAACGACTCGTCGTATGCCGGCTGCTGGACTTCACCGGTCCCGTACGGATCCTCCGCATAGCCGCCCTGAGGGGCCGGTTCGGGGTGCGCGGCAAAGCCCGCGTCAGCGGGGTAGGGGGTGTAGCCGCCCTCGTACGGCGTCTGCTCGTACTGCTGCGGCCGGTGCTGCTCCGGCTCCTGGGCGTACCCGTTCCCGGCGAAGCCGTCGTCCGGGTACGCGTTCTGGACGGGCGGGTTCCCGGTGTACTGCTGCTCGAACTGGGGACGCTCACCGACCTGTGCCCCCAGCGCGGCCCGGCGCTCCTCACGCAGCAGCGAGCGGCCCACCGGGTCGAGCTGCGTGGTGTCCGCCGACGGCTGCTCGTAGCGCGAGTCGTCGAAGCCGAGCTCCGCCGCCGTGCGCATCGGGGGCTGGGCCGGCGCCGGTTCGAAGCTCTGCTGCTGCGGGATGATCGAGGAGACGGTGAAGTCGTCCTGCGGGTCGGCCGCTTCGCCACCGCCACCATGGGTGATGGCGTCCGGCAGCATGACCAGCGAGGTCGTTCCGGCCTGTTCGCCCGAGGGACGCAGCTGGACCCGGATGCCGTGCCGGTCGGCGAGGCGGCCGACCACGAACAGGCCCATGCGCTGGGACACCGCGGCGTCCACGGTCGGCGGGTTGGCCAGCTTGTGGTTGATGTCGGCGAAGTCCTCGGCGGTGAGGCCGATGCCCTTGTCGTGGATCTCGATCATCACGCGGCCGTCGGGCAGCCGGGTGGCCGTGACCCGCACCTTGGTCTGCGGCGAGGAGAACGTGGTGGCGTTCTCCAGCAGCTCGGCCAGCAGGTGCACGAGGTCGGTGACGGACTGGCCGTGGATCTCGGTGTCCGGCATCCCGGACAGCTCGATGCGCTCGTACGACTCCACCTCGGAGGCAGCGGCACGGAGCACGTCGACCAGCGGCACCGGCTGGTTCCAGCGGCTGCCCGGCTCCTCGCCGGCCAGGACGAGGAGGTTCTCGCCGTTGCGGCGCATACGGGTGGCCAGGTGGTCCAGCCGGAAGAGGTTCTCCAGCTGGTCCGGGTCGGCCTCGTTGTTCTCCAGATCGGTGATGAGGGACAGCTGGCCCTCGATCAGCGACTGGTTGCGGCGCGACAGGTTGGTGAAGATCGCGTTGACGTTGCCCCGCAGCATGGCCTGCTCGGCCGCCAGCCGGACCGCCTCGCGGTGCACCTGGTCGAAGGCGCGGGCGACCTCGCCGATCTCGTCGGTGCTGTGGATCGGGATCGGCTGGACACGGGTGTCGACCCGGCCCGGATCGGTCCTGGAGAGCTGGTCGACCAGCGCCGGAAGCCGCTGCTCGGCGATGCCGAAGGCGGCCGTGCGCAGACGGCGCATGGAGCGGCTCATCTGCCGGGCCATCATTCCGGCCAGTACGAAGGCGGCCAGCAGCGCGACGACCACGACGGCGGCGTTGATGAAGGCGTCGTTCTTGGCGCTGGACGAGATGTCGGCGGCCTCGTTCACGGCCTTGTCGACCAGCTCGTTCTCGACCGTGGTGTAGCCGTCGAACTTGGCGGTGGCGGCAGCCATCCAGGTGTCGGGCGTGATGCCCTTCTCGGCGAGCTTCTCGGGCGACTTGCCCTGCCCGATCTGCTGGGCCATGCCGTCGAAGACCGAACCGTCGATGCTGGGGGGAGAGACGAACGGGACTCCCGCCGCGTCCGCCTTCGCCCTGGCGGCGTTCAGCTTCTTCTCGCCCTCGGCCGCCTGGGCGACCATGACCTCGTTCAGCCGGGTCGCGTCGTCCTCCGTGCCACCGGAGACGAACTCGCCGAGCGCGATCTGCTCGAGGTAGTTGTACGAGCCGAAGGCCTTGACCTGGGCGTCGAAGGTGGCCTTCTCCTGACTCGGACGCACCAGAAGATGCATACCGATGGAGCGCTGAAGCGATTCTGCAGCCTTGGCGAGTTCCAGCGCGTAGACCGTACGGCCGTAACTGGTGATGTTGCCGGTGCCCAGCCCCAGTTCGTTGCAGAACTCCATCAGGGAGTGCTGGACCTTGACGTATCCCTCTTGCGTCTTCACCGGGTCCATGGCCGCGGTGTAGGCGGTCTTGCGCAGGTCGGGGAGTTTGGGCTCTTCGAGACGGAAGAGCTGAAGACGGCGTTCCAGGCCCTTCTTCTTGGGCATGCTCTTCACGGCCGTGTCGAATGCGGCCGCGGCCGCGTCGGTGGCGGCCCGGACCTCGCTGACGACAGCGGCGTCCCGCTTGTTGGAGAGCAGGGGCTGGGCCGAGAGGTCGCGCTCGTTGAGCAGCGCCTGACCGTACACCGAGGCCGCGCGCACGACCAGTGCGGTCTTCTCGGCGTCCTGCGCCTCCCGCCAGGTGTCGATCGACCCCTTCACCTGGAAGCCGCCCATGACCAGGCCGACCAGTACCGGGATCAGCAGGATCGCGTTCAGCCGGGTGGGCACCCGCCAGTTCCGGGGGGACATCCGGCTGTTGCTGCCGGGGGACACCGCCCCGGGCACATCGGCAGGCGACCCCGCGGCGCTCGGCGGCGTGAAGTTGCCCCGCTCAAGCTGTGCCGCGGAGCCCTTGTTGCTTCGCCTCACTCGACCAACAACCTCTCGGCGTCGGCACCTACGTTGTGCCGTATTTCGTTCAGGGTCGTACTACTGGGGAGTTCATTGATTCCAGCATGGGGACCGGCTGCGTTCCAAACAGTTGGAACCAGCCATTCCGAGCATTCAGGCCCTGAATAAAACGGGCATAAAGAACGAGCCCCGCCAAAAGGCGAGGCTCATGTGAGCGCAGCGGTACCGACTGAATGCATCGGGTGCTGAACGCCGGGCAATTCTCTGTCGAAATGTTATGAACGCGGGGGGCGGATCGTGTCAAAGGACACAGCCCACCCCCGTTGCGGCTACGTTAACTGCCGTATCGCACTACTGACTTGCGTCTACTTCAGCCGTGCCATCAGTGCGTGTTCCACGAGCGTGATGAGTGCGCTCTTGGCGTCCGCGCGGTGGCGTGCGTCCGTGGTGAGGATGGGGGTGTCGGGTCCGATCTGGAGGGC
>NZ_JBFAWU010000053.1:0-4517 GCF_040680455.1 Streptomyces sp. NPDC052052
ACCGGGAACGCCGCGTACAACCCACCTCCCATACCCGGACGCTGACTCCCCTGCCCAGTAAAGAGAAAAGCAGTGCGCCCCTCGGCAACCCTGCCACGCACGACATCCGGCGTGCCCTCACCACGAGCGAGCGCGGCAACCCCACCCAGGAGTTCAGCCCGGTCCCCGCCCAGCACCACCGCACGGTGCTCGAACGCGGTGCGGGAAGTGGCGAGCGACAGGGCGACACCGGCGGGGTCGAGCTCCGGCCGATCCTCGGTGAAAGCCCGCAGCCGCGCGGCTTGGTCCCGCAGCGCGCGGTCGGTACGGGCGGACAGCACCCACGGGAGAAGCAACTGCCCCGCAGGCCCGTAACCGCCGACTGCGCTGCCCGCGGGCAGCGCCACCGGAACGGATCCGGACATGGGTTGCGCCGTCCGGTGCGGCGCCTCGGCTATGACAACGTGGCAGTTCGTGCCTCCCATACCGAACGCGGAGACTCCGGCGACCAGCCGCTCGTCGGGACGCTGCCAGGGCGTGTGTTCGGTCTGCACCCGCAGGCCGAGGGAGTCCAGCGGGATGTCCGGGTGGGGCTCGGCGAAGTTGAGGGACGGCGGGATCTCCCGGCGGGCAACCGCGAGCGCCGCCTTGACGAGGGCGACGATGCCCGCGGCGCCCTCCAGGTGGCCGACGTTGGTCTTGGCCGAGCCGACGAGAAGCGGTTCCTGCGATGTGCGGGTGCCACCGAAGACGGCGCCGAGTGCGGCCGCCTCTACGGGGTCGCCCGCCCTGGTTCCGGTGCCGTGGAGCTCCACGTAGCCGACCTCGGACGGGGTCACGCCCGCCTGCTCGTGGGCGAGCCGGATCACGGCTTCCTGCGCGCCGCGGTCGGGGACGGTGAGACCGCGGCCGCCGCCGTCGTTGTTGACTGCGCCACCGAGGATGACGGCGAGGACGTCGTCGCCGTCGGCCTCGGCGTCCGCGAGCCGCTTGAGGACGACGATGCCGCCGCCCTCGCCGCGTACGTAACCGTTGGCGCGCGCGTCGAAGGTGTAGCAGCGGCTGTCCGGCGAGAGTCCCCCGAACTTGGTCACCGACACGGTGCTCTCCGGCGCCAGGATGAGGTTGACACCGCCCGCGAGGGCGAGCGCGGACTCGCCCCTGCGCAGGCTCTCGCACGCCTGGTGGACGGCGACGAGCGCCGAGGACTGGCCGGTGTCAACGACGAGACTCGGCCCGCGCAGGCCGAGGTGATAGGAGACGCGGTTGGCGATGATGCCGCGGTGCAGGCCCGTGGAGGTGAACGGGCCGATCGCGGCGGCGCCGGTTCGGTGGAGCAAGGTCGCATAGTCGTCGAGCATTGCCCCCGCGAAGACGCCGGTGCGGGTTCCGCGGAGGTCGCCGGGCAGGATGCCTGCGTTTTCCAGGGCCTCCCAGGCGAGTTCGAGGACGAGGCGCTGCTGGGGATCCATAGCCGCTGCCTCGCGCGGCGCAATGCCGAAGAACCGGGCGTCGAAGCCGTCAACCCGGTCGAGGAACCCGGCCTGGCGGGCGTGCGTGGTGCCGGGGCTCGTGGGGTCGGGGTGGTAGAACTCGGCGGCGTTCCAGCGGTCTTCGGGGATGTCACGCAGGGCGTGCTCGCCGTTGCGCAGGAGCTGCCAGAAGGCGTCCGGGTCGGGTGAGCCGGGCAGTCGGCACGCCAGACCGACGATCGCGATGGTGTGGGGGTCGTAGGACTTCTTGCTGGTGGTCATGAAATCTCTCACCCTCACTGCGGGAGCCCGCCAAGTTCCGAGTCGATGAATTCGAAGATCTCCGAGGCCGCGGCTCCCCGGATCCGGGAGGCGACGCCGTCGTGGTCCTGCTCGCCATCCGTATCACCCGCGTCACGCACAGGCACGGACCATTCCGTCAGAAGCTGCTGCAGCCGGGTGCTCACCATGTGGCGGTACGCGCTGTCGTCTGCCGCAGGCCCGCGCCCCGCGTCCTCCAACACGGCTTCCAAACGTTCGAGTTCGGCGAGAATGGGGTCGGTCGCGGTCTGCTCGGCAGGCGCCACAGCTGCCAGGAGGACGTCCACGACCGCCCCGGGACTGGGGTGGTCGAAGACGAGGGTGGCAGGGAGCCGGAGGCCGGTGGCCGCGTTCAGGCGATTGCGCAGTTCCACCGCCGTGAGCGAGTCGAAGCCGACCTCCTTGAAGGGCCTGTCCGGTTCGACGCGGCCCGGTTCTCCGTGGCCGAGGACCGCGGCCACGGTCGTACGGACCAGGTCCAGCACTGCGCTCCGGCTCGCCTCCGCGTTGAGGCCTGCTAGCCGCTCGGCAAGGGGCGCGTGGCTGGTGCCGGGCGCGGCTGCGCGCTGGTCCGGTACCCTGACGATCCCTCGCAGTACGGGCGCCAGCGCTCCGGATGCGGCCTGGGAGCGCAGGCCCGCAGGTTCGAAGCGGGCGGCAATGACGGCGGGTTCGCTGCTTGCGAGCGCCGCGTCGAACAGGGCGAGGCCGGTGACACCGTCGAGCGGCAGCAGGCCACCGCGCCCGGCGCGGGCGAGGTGCGCGCCGTCCAGGGATGTGGCGAGGCCCGCACCGCCCTCGGTGCCGTCCTGTTCACCCCACAAGCCCCAGGCGAGGGAGGTGGCGGGCAGGCCGAGGGTGTGCCGGTGCTGGGCCAGGGCGTCCAGGAGGACGTTTGCCGCAGCATAGTTGGCCTGCCCCGCGTTGCCGACCGCGCCGGCGAGGGAGGAGAACAGAACGAATGCCACCAGGTCCTCTTCGCGGGTGAGCTCGTGCAGATGGAGCGCGCCGTCGGCCTTGGGTCGCCACACCGTCTCGAACCGGCCGGTGTCCAGGGCCTGCACCATGCCGTCGTCCAGGACGGCGGCGCTGTGCACGACCGCGGTGAGGGGGTGTTCGGCGGGGATGCCCGCGAGGAGTGCCGCCACCGCGTCGCGGTCGGCGACGTCGCAGGCGGTGATAGTCACCTCCGCTCCCAGCGCGGCAAGTTCGGCAACGATCTCGTCGGCGCCGGCCGCCGCGGGGCCGCGGCGGCTGGTGAGCACCATGTGCCGGACGCCGTGCTTGGTCACCAGGTGGCGGGCGAGCAGTACGCCGAGCGTACCGGTACCCCCGGTTATGAGCACCGTGCCGTCCGGGTCGAGGTGCTTCACCGAGCCCGTGGAGCCGGCCGGTTCCGCGCCGGGAATGTACGCCTCCCCTCCCCTCAGGACCACTTCGGGCTCACGGGCGGCCAGAGCGTGCGGCAGCGCACGCGCCGATGCCTGTGTGCCGTCGGTGTCGAGCAGCAGCACACGGCCCGGGTTCTCCGAGCGGACGGTGCGCAGCAGGCCCCAGACGGTGGCCGCCGCGGGGTCAACTGTGGTGTCGCCGGGGACGAGCATTGCGCCACTGGTAACCACGGCGAGCACGGTCCGGTCGAGCCTCTCATCGGCCAGCCAGGCGTGGACCGCATCCAGTTGACGGAAAGTCTGCTCACGTGCGCGGTCGGCGATGGCGGCACCGGAATCTCTGTCCGGGGCGGCCTCGGCCTCCACCACGATCAGGCCGGGAGACGTACGCTCCATCGCGACAGCGTCACCCAGGGTCACGAGGTCCGGGAACACGGCGCCCGCGAGGCCCAGGGCCTGCGCCGTCCAGCCGTCGGGGTTGTCCCCGATGAACACGGTGCCGGGCGACGACTGCGCTGCCGTGTCCAGGAGCTCGGTCTTCTGCCACCGTATGACGCGCAGCGGCACGCCGTCAGTTCCCAGGGAGGCGATCCGGGCCGGGGCGATGGTGCTCAGGGTCAGTGCCCCGACCTCACCGATCAGCATTCCGGCCTGGTCGGCCAGAGTCAGCTTCGCCGTCTCCTCGCCCGTGTGGGAGAGCGTGACGCGCAGGGCGCGAGGGGTGCCCTCGCCGTGCCGCGTGACCGATCTCCAGGAGAACGGGATGCGCAACGGCACCGCGCCGTCGCCCGCATCGGCCTCCGCCAGGGCGGTGACCAGGAGCGGGTGCAGGGCCGCGTCCAGGAGGGCGGGGTGCAGGGCGTGCCCGGCCGGATCGGCGTCCTCGGCCAGCGCGATCTCGGCGTACAGACCTTCTCCGTCGCGCCACAGCCGCTGAAGCCCCTGGAAGGCCGGCCCGTAGTCGTATCCGCGCTCGGCGAGGCGCTCGTACACTCCATCGAGTTCGACCGGGGTGGCACCCGACGGCGGCCAGGCAGCCTGTGTCTCGGGGGTGGCCGCGGGCGCGGCGCCGAGGACGCCGGTGGCGTGCCGGAGCCAGGGGCCCGGTTCGCCGTCCGCAGCTTCTGTCCTGGCGTGCACGGCCAGCTCCCGGCGCCCGGTGGTGTCGGCCGCCTCGACGCCGATCTGTAGCTGCACACCGCCGTACGCGGGAAGCACGAGGGGCTCATGGATGGTGAGCTCCTCGACGGCGTCCAGGCCGAGTTGGCCGCCTGCGTGGAGGGCGAGGTCGACGAAGGCGGTCCCGGGCAGCAGCACCGTCCCGGTCACCGCGTGATCCCCCAGCCACGGCTGC
>NZ_JBFAWU010000054.1:0-4036 GCF_040680455.1 Streptomyces sp. NPDC052052
CAAGGTGACGCGCCCCGTGCTCGGCCGTCAGATGGCGTGCCACATGGGCGCCCAGTGTGCCGGACGCGCCCGTGACCACCACCGTGCCCTCGGGGGACGGCGGGGTCGGCAGGGTCAGGACGACCTTGCCGATCTGCCGTGCCTGGCTGAGGAACCGGAACGCCTCGGGGGCCCGTCGGATGTCCCAGGCCGTCGAGGGGAGCGGGCCGAGCACGCCGCTGTCGAACAGTTCCCGCAGCTCTTCCAGCATCTCCTTGACCCGGTCGGGCCCGGCGTCCAGCACGTCGAACGCCTGGTAGTGGACGCCCGGATGAGCGCGCTCGACCTCGGCGGCGTCGCGGATGTCGGTCTTGCCCATCTCGATGAACCGGCCGCCGGGCGCGAGCAGGCGCAACGAGGCATCCACGTACTCCTGGGCGAGCGAGTTGAGCACGATGTCCACGCCCTGTCCGTCGGACGCGTCACGGAAGCGCTCCTCGAAGTCCAGGTCGCGCGAGGAGGCGATCCGCTCGTCGGGCAGCCCCTGGGTGCGCAGCGTGCGCCACTTGCCGGGGCTTGCCGTGGCGTACACCTTCAGTCCCCAGTGCTCGGCAAGTTGGAGCGTGGCCAGGCCGACGCCACCGGTCGCGCTGTGCAACAGCAGGGATTCTCCGCGGCGCACCCGGGCCAGGTCCTTCAGTCCGTAGTACGCGGTGAGGTACACCACCGGGATGCCGGCCGCCTGCGCGAAGGTCCAGCCGAGCGGCATCCGGGTGAGCACTCTCTGGTCGGCGACAGTGACCGGGCCCACGCCCTCGGGCAGCAGCCCCATCACACGGTCGCCCGGACAAATTCCGGTGACGCCGCGGCCCGTCTCCAGGACGATGCCGGAGCCTTCGCCGGCGGGCGGCCGGGAGTCGTCGGCCACCATGCCGAGGGCGATCAGGACGTCCCGGAAGTTGATACCGGCCGCGCGGACCTCGACCCTGACCTCTCCCTCCGCCAGCGGCCGTGTCGCCTCGACCGCGGGCGCCAGCCATAGTCCGTCGGGCGAGCCGGTGCCCTTGTTGGCGAGCCGCCAGTGGAGGTCGTCCGAGGGCACCGCGAGTAACTGACCAGTGGCCGCCCTGCTCAGTCGAGGGACGAGGAACTTGCCTTGTCGTACGGCGAGTTGTGGCTCGCCGCTGTCCAGGGCCGCATGCAGGGCGGCCGCATCCAGAGGTTCACCGTCGAGGTCGATCAGCAGGAACCGCTCGGGGTTCTCGGACTGCGCCGAGCGCAGCAGCCCCCAGAGGGACGCTCCGGCCAGGTGGCGTACATGGTCGCCGGGCCCGGTGGACACGGCGTTGCGGGTGGCCACCACCAGGGTGGTGCCGACGAGGCGCGCGTCCTCCAGCCAGCCCTGGAGCAGGCCGAGGAACCGGGGCACGATGGTCTGTGCCGTATCGGCGGGCCCTTCCTCGGTGGTGATGTCGGTGTCCGTGCCGTTTGCCGCGGGAACGGCGGTGACCAGCAGGGCGCGGGGCGCGGGGACTGCGGCATCGAGGGTGTCCTGGAGGGCGGCGAGGCTCGCGTGGACGGTGATCAACTCCTCGTCGGACCTGAGCAGTCCGGCGCTGTGGCCTCCGAGGAGCGCGAGTGATCCCGGTGCGGAGCCGGTGGACGTGGGCAGTTGGGCGGCGACCCACTCGGGACGCAGCAGGCCGTCGTCGCCCGCGGTGCGGGTCGAGGAGGCCAGCTCCGCGAGGTCTGCCGGGCGCACGGTGAGGGTGTCGACGGCGGCGACCGGGGCGCCGGTCGCGTCGGCCGCCCGGAGCATGACCGTGTCCTCGCCGGTCCTGGTCAGCCGAACGCGCAGCAGCGACGCCCCCGCCGCGTACAGCCGTGCTCCGCTCCAGCTGAAGGGGAGGCGGGCCTGCCAGGAGGTGTCCGATCCCTCGGGCGGCACCCCGTCCAGGACGAGGGCGTGCAGGGCGGCGTCGAGGAGCGCCGGGTGCAGCCCGAACCGCTCGCCTTCACCCCGGACGTTCTCCGGCAGCCGTACCTCCACGTAGATGTCGTCGCCGTCGTGCCAGGCCGACTGGAGGCCCTGGAAGACGGGTCCATAGACGTAGCCGTGGCCGGCGAGGCGTTCGTACACGTCGTTCAGCGGGTACGGCCGGGCATTCGGCGGCGGCCAGGCCGCCAGGCCGAACCCTGCGCCGCGCCCGGCGGCGCCCGGTACCAGGGCGCCGGTGGCGTGCCGGGTCCAGCCCTCAGAGCCCACTGACTCGTCGCGGTGCTCGCGCGAGTGGATATGGACGGCGCGGACTCCGGCGTCGTCGGCCGGTGCGACGGCAACCTGGAGGTTGTACGGGACACCGGCCGCGAGGACCAGCGGCGCCTCCAGGGTGAGGTCTTCCAGTTCGCCGGAGCCGACGTGCCGGCCGGCGTGCAGAGCCATTTCGAGGAGCGCGGTGCCGGGGAGCAGCACGGTGTCGAGTACCGCGTGATCGGTGAGCCAGGGGTGGGTGGCCGTCGAGATGCGGCCGGTGAACAGTACTCCGGAGCCGGACGCCACCTCCACGGCGGCGCTCAGAAGCGGGTGGTCCACGGTGTGCTGCCCCAGACCGGAGGCCTCGCTGATAGTGGTTTCGGGCTCCAGCCAGTAGCGCCTTCGCTGGAACGCGTAAGTAGGCAGGTCGAGTTGACGGTGCGGTGTCCCGCTTCCGGACAGTGCGCCGGACCAGTCGGCCGGGCCGCCGGCGGTCCACACGGTGGCCAGCGAGGTCAGGAACCGGTGTGCGGTGCCCTGGTCCCGGCGGAGGGTGCCGGTTGCGGTGGCGGCAGTACCGGTGGACTCGATGATGTCCTGCAGACCGACCGTGAGTACCGGGTGCGGGCTGGCCTCGATGAACCGGGTGTGGCCGTCGTCGATGAGACGCCGCACAGTCTCGTCGAAGCGCACCGGCTGCCGCAGGTTGCGGTACCAGTAGTCCACGTCGAGCGTGGCCGTATCCACCGGCTCCGCCTCCACCGCCGAATAGAAGGCGATCGGGGCGGACCTGGGCGTGGTCCCGGCGATCTGCTCGACGAGCGTCTCGCGCAGCGCCTCGACGTGCGGATGGTGCGAGGCGTAGCTCACGGGGATGCGGCGCGCCCGGATGTCCCGCTCGGAGCAGTACACGAGGAGTTCGTCCAGGGCGGCTGCGGCGCCGGAGACCACGGTCGCGCCGGGCCCGTTGACGGCAGCGATCTGGATATCGCCGTGCCAGGGGCCGATCAGGGCCTCGGTGGCGTCGGCGGCCAGAGGTACGGAGACCATGCCGCCGGTGCCTTCGAGCACGGTGATCGCCTTGCTGCGCAGCGCGGCGATCCGTGCGGCGTCGGCGAGGTCGAGCCCGCCCGCGATGTACGCGGCGGCGATCTCGCCCTGGCTGTGCCCGAGGACGGCATCCGGCTGGACACCATGGGCCTGCCACAGCCGTGCGAGCGAGGTCATGACCGCGAAGAGGGCGGGTTGGACGACGTCGACACGGTCGAGGTCTGGTGCTCCGGGTGCCTGGGTGACGAGGTCGCGCAGGCTCCAGTCGGTGTACGGCGCGAGGGCGTCGGCGCAGGCGTCGATGTGGTTGCGGAAGGGGGCGGATGTGGAGTAGAGCGAGGTGGCCATGGCGGGCCACTGCGAGCCCTGCCCCGGAAAGACGAAGACGGTCCGGCCGCCCTTGGCCGTGGCAGTGCCGGTCACCACTGCGGTGGTCTCGTGACCCTCGGCGAGGGCGTCGAGCCCGGCCCGGAGGGTGTCCCGGTCCTCACCGAGGACGACGGCGCGGTGCTCGAGCGCGGCACGGTTCTTCGCCAGCGCGTACGCGACATCGCGGGGGTCCGCGCTCGCGTCATCGGCCTCGGTCCGTGCCAGGAACGTGCGGAGGCGGTCGGCCTGTTCGCGCAGGGCGGTCCCCTCGGCGGCGGTAAGAATCCAGGGCATGGTGGGTGTGGACTCCGCGGGCTCGGGAGCCGCGGTTCCTGTGTCGGTCTGGGCTGTTTCGGGGGCCTGCTCGATGATCACGTGGGCGTT
>NZ_JBFAWU010000055.1:0-3336 GCF_040680455.1 Streptomyces sp. NPDC052052
GCAGCCGTGGCTGGGGGATCACGCGGTGACCGGGACGGTGCTGCTGCCCGGGACCGCCTTCGTCGACCTCGCCCTCCACGCAGGCGGCCAACTCGACTGCGACGAGCTGGTCGAGCTCACCCTCGAGGTCCCGCTGCTGCTCGGCCCCGGTGATACGGTGCGGCTCCAGGTGAGCGTGGAAGCCGCGGACGAAGCAGGCCGTCGTTGCGTGAGCGTGCACGCGCGATCGGACGCGGAGGACGGCGACGAAACCGCCCCCTGGACCCGGCACGCCACCGGCCTCCTCGCGCCCGCCGGGCCTGCGGCGGCTGCGGCACCGGACGAACTACGGGCCTGGCCCCCGGTCGGCGCGCGCCCCGTGGACGTCGATACGCTGTATGCCCAGCTCGCCGAGCGCGGATACGACTACGGGCCGGCTTTCCAGGGGGTACGGGCCGCATGGCGCACCGCGGAGGCGACCTACGCCGAGGTGCTGCTCACCGACGAACAGCAGGCTTCCGCCGCCGGGTTCGGTCTGCATCCCGCTCTCCTGGATGCCTCCCTGCACGCGGGGCTCCTTCCGGTCGGGGAGGGGCCCGACGGCACCGGTGACGGCGTGCCGCGGCTGCCCTTCGTCTGGTCGGGGGTACGGCTGTATGCGACCGGTGCGACGGTGCTCCGGGTGCGTCTGACCCCGCTGGGCCCCCACACCCTCGCGCTCGCCGTCGCCGACGCCGAGGGACGGCCGGTCGCCTCGGTCGCCTCGCTCGCGCTGCGTCCCGTCCCCGGCGGAACCGTCGCCGTCCCAGCGACGACCGACTCCCTGTATGCGCTGGAGTGGACCGGAACCCCCGCGGCAGGTCCAGTAGGAGTCTTGCCCGGCTGGTCCCTGATCGGCGTAGACGGGCCCCTCACCGCCGACCTGATCGCCGCCGTACGGGCCATGGAGGCCACCGTCGTCGTCCACCCGGACGCTGCCGCGCTGCGCACCGCCGTCGAGGCGGGAGCGCGGGCACCGGACATCGTCCTGCTGGCCGTCGACCGGACCACCGAGGGCACCGACGCGCCCGCAGCGGTTCGGGCGGTCGTCCACCGGGTGCTCGCCGAGATCCAGCAGTGGGCCGGTGCGGACGCCCTTGCCGGCACCCGGCTGGTCCTCGTGACCCGCGGCGGTGCGGCCGTGCGTCCCGAAGCGGACACCCCCGACCCGGCCGTCGCCGCCGTGTGGGGCCTCGCCAGGAGCGTGCGCGCCGAACAGCCCGACAGGATCACCCTCGCCGACATCGACATGCATGAGGCGTCCCCGGCCGCCCTGTTGGCACACCTTGCGGCGGACACGGAGCCCGAACTCGCTCTGCGGGACGGCAGGGCATACCTCCCCCGGCTCGTCCGGGTACAGCCGCAGTCTGCCGGGGGGACTCCTGAGGAGCCTCAGGACCCGGACGGAGTGCTGTCCGGCGGCACCGTCCTGATCACCGGGGCGTCCGGCACCCTCGGCGGCCTGGTCGCCCGGCACCTCGTGACCAGGCACGGGGCCACCCGGCTCCTGCTGGCCAGTCGGCGGGGCGGCGACGCCCCCGGCGCGGACAGTCTGACGGCCGAACTTGCCGCGCTGGGAGCGGAGGTGACTATCACCGCCTGCGACGTCGCCGACCGCGACGCGGTGGCGGCACTCCTCGCGGACATCCCCGCCGAACACCCCCTCACCGCCGTGTTCCACGCCGCGGGCACCCTCGACGACGGCACGCTCGGCAGCCTCACCCCCGAGCGGTTCGACGCCGTGCTGCGCCCGAAGGCGGACGCGGCCTGGCACCTCCACGAGCTCACCAGCGACCTGGACCTGGCTGCCTTCGTGCTCTTCTCTTCGGTGACGGCGACACTCGGCAACGCGGGGCAGGCCAACTACACGGCCGCCAACGGCTTCCTGGACGCCCTCGCCCAGCACCGCCGCGCCCACGGTCTGTCCGCGACCTCCCTCGCCTGGGGACTGTGGGGCCAGGCCACTGGCATGACCGGTCACCTGGACGCGGCCGACCTCGCGCGGATGTCGCGCGGCGGTATCGCGCCGATGACCGCGCAGCAGGGCCTCGCCCTGCTCGACGCTGCGCTCACCGCCGACGAGGCCGTTCTCGTACCGGCGAGGCTGGACCGGCAGGCGCTGCGGGCGCAGGCAGGCTCCGGGCTGCTGCCTGCCGTGCTAAGCGGCCTCGTCCGCGCCCCCGCGCGCCGTGCCGCGGCGACCGTCACCGCGGCGGGCGGGGCCTCCTGGGCGGAGCGCATTGCCGCGCTTCCGGGGAGGGAACGGACAGCCGCGCTGCGGGACCTGGTCCGTACACAGGTCGCCACGGTCCTCGGGCACGCTGATGCCGGAGCCGTCGACGGAGCGCGCAGCTTCAAGGATGCGGGCTTCGACTCGCTGATCTCCGTCGAATTACGCAATCGCCTGAACGCGGCCACCGGCCTCCGGCTCCCCGCCACCCTCGTCTTCGACCACCCGACGCCCGACGCAGTCGTGGCTCTCCTTGCCGAGCGTGTGGGTGGCGGCACGACCGCGTCCCCGGTCCCCGTGGCCGGACCGCGGGCCGGGGCGCCCGTCGACGGCCCGATCGCGATCATCGCCATGGGCTGCCGCTACCCCGGTGGCGTCGGCTCGCCCGAGGACCTGTGGCGCGTCGTGTCCGATGGCATCGACGCGGTGGGGGAGTTCCCCGAGGGGCGCGGCTGGGACGCGGAGCGCCTCTACCACCCCGACCCCGACCGCGAGGGCACCACGTACGCGAGGGAGGGCGGCTTCCTCTACGATGCCGACGGCTTCGACGCGGAGTTCTTCGGCATCAGCCCCCGTGAAGCCCTGGCGATGGACCCGCAACAGCGGCTGCTCCTCGAGACGTCCTGGGAAGCCATCGAGCGGGCCGGTATCGACCCGGCCAGCCTGCGCGGCAGCAGCACCGGTGTGTTCGCCGGCGTGATGTACGACGACTACGGCTCGCGCCTGCACAGCCCCCCGGAAGGCTTCGAGGGCTATCTGGGCAACGGCAGCCGGGGCAGTGTCGCCACCGGGCGCGTCGCGTACACCTTCGGCTTCGAGGGTCCCGCGGTGACGGTGGACACGGCGTGCTCGTCGTCGCTGGTGGCGCTGCATCTGGCGGCGCAGGCGCTGCGCCAGGGCGAGTGCTCGCTCGCACTCGCGGGCGGCGTCACCGTCATGGCGACGCCGAGCGTCTTCATCGAGTTCAGCAGGCAGCGCGGAATGGCGCCCGACGGCCGGTGCAAGGCGTTCTCCGCCGCCGCGGACGGAACGGGCTGGGGCGAGGGTGTGGGCATGCTTGTCCTGGAGCGGCTCTCCGACGCGCAGAA
>NZ_JBFAWU010000056.1:0-3236 GCF_040680455.1 Streptomyces sp. NPDC052052
ACTGCGCGAGCAGTCGGTGACCATGTTCCTGGAGCTGGGCCCCGACCCCGTCCTCACCGCCATGACCCGCGCCAGCCTCGGTGCCGACACCGAGGACGGCGCCCCTGTGGTGGCCGCCGCCGCGCTGCGTGCCGGGCACGCCGAGGAACAGACTCTGCCGACTGCGCTGGCGGCCGCGTACGCCCACGGCACGGCCGTCGACTGGAGCGCGCTGCACGGCATGGGCCGTGACAGCCGCGACCCCCTGCCCACCTATCCGTTCCAGCGCAAGCGCTACTGGCTCGACGCACCAGCTGCCGGGGTCGGCGCCGCGGGCGCCGGGCAGGACACCGTCGACCACCCACTGCTCGGCGCCGAGGTCGAAGTGGCTGAAAGCCAGGAGCTTTTGCTCACCGGACGGCTCTCCCGTACCACCCAGCCGTGGCTCGCCGACCACCAGGTGGTCGGCACCGTGCTGCTGCCGGGCGCGGCCTTCGCCGACCTGGCGGTACGGGCGGGCGACCGGACCGGTTGCGACCGGGTCGAGGAACTCACCCTGCACGCCCCGTTGGTGCTCCCCGAGAACGGCGCGATACGGCTCCAGATCGGCATCAAGGAACCCGACGCGGCAGGCCGACGGCCCTTCGCCGTGCACAGCAGGGTCGATGGGGGCGCCGCCGGCGCCGCCCCGTGGACCCGGCACGCGTCCGGACTGCTCGCGGCCCGCGGCCCCGAACAGACGCTCCCCTGGGAGGAACTTGCCATCGTCTGGCCGCCGTCCGGCGCGCGGCCCGTCGACACCGAGGCCCTCGACGAGCGGCTCGCCGGGGGCGGTCTCGGCTTCGGCCCCGCCTTCCAGGGGCTGCGCGCAGCCTGGCAGCGAGGTGATGTGCGCTACGCGGACATACGCCTCCCCGAGGCGGCCGAGCGGACGGCAGGAACGGACGCGTATGGCATTCACCCCGCACTGCTCGACAGCGCACTGCGCCTGCTCGCACCCGCGCAGGACGGCGACGGCGTCCGGCTGCCCTTCTCCTTCGGCGGCGTGACGCTGTACGCGACCGGCACGACGGCGGCGCGCGTCCGGATCGCGCCCGCGGCGCGATCCGGAACGTACAGCCTGCAGATCGCCGACCAGCACGGGCATCCCGTCGCCCTCGTCGAGGAGATCGCCCTGCGCCCGCTGGACGCCGGGCAGCTGCGGGCGGCGCGGCAGAGCGCGGCAGGCGCCGGCGGACTGTACCGGGTCGACTGGACCGCCCTCACCGAGCACACGGCCTCGGCCGGCACCGCGGACCGGACCCGGTGGGCGGTGCTCGGTACGACGGCCCCGGCCCACGGCGCAACCACGGCCTACGCCGACTTTGCCGCGCTGAGCGACGGGCTCGTGGCCGGGGCCACACCGCCGGACGTTCTGCTGGTCGACGCGGCTGCGGCCGACGACCGCGACGCGCCTGCCGCCGTGCGCGCCGCCACCCACCGCGTGCTGGGCCTCCTCCAGGGGTGGCTGGCCACGAAGGGCCTCGACGGCACCCGACTCGCAGTCCTCACCCGACATGGCGCGGCCGTACTTCCCGGCGAGACACCGGGCCTCGCTGCCACGGCCGTACAAGGCCTGCTCGCCGCCGCCCAGGCCGAACATCCGGGCCGCATCGTCCTGGTGGACCTCGACGAACACCGGGACTCCGACCGCGCCGTCGCCGTCGCGGTGGATCTGGGCGAACCGCGCACGGCCGTGCGCCAGGGCATCGTCCACGCGGCCCGGCTCGTCATGACCGACCGCACAACCACGGTCACCGGACCCGTGTCCGCCGCCTTCGGCCCGGACGGCACGGTCCTGGTCACCGGCGCCACCGGACTCCTCGGTGCACTGGTCGCCAGGCACCTGGTGACCGAACACGGCGTCAGGAACTTGCTGCTCACCAGCCGCAGAGGCGCGGACGCCCCCGGTGCGGTGGACCTCGTCGCCCGGCTCGAGGCGGCGGGTGCCACCGTCACCCTGCGGGCCTGCGACGTCGCCGACCGGGCGGAACTCGCCGCACTGCTGGACACCGTGCCGGACGACCGGCCGCTGACGGCGGTCGTGCACATCGCGGGCGTCCTGGACGACGGCGTGCTCACCAGGCTCACCCCCGAACGGCTCGACACGGTGCTGCGCCCCAAGGTGGACGCGGCCTGGCACCTGCACGAACTCACCAGGGACCTCGACCTGTCGGCGTTCCTGATGTTCTCCTCGGTCGCAGCCACGGTGGGCACCGCGGGGCAGGCGAACTACGCCGCGGCCAACGCCTTCCTGGACGCACTCGCCGCACACCGGCGCGCGGCCGGCCTTCCCGGGCTGTCGCTCGGGTGGGGGCTGTGGGACGAGAGCAGCGGCATGACCGGCGCCCTCCAAGACGTCGACCGAGCCAGGCTCGCCCGCTCCGGCATCGTCCCGATGACCACACGAGAGGCGCTCGCGCTCCTTGACGCGGCACTCCCCGTCGACCAACCAGCTCTCGTACCTGCCAAGTTGGACCTTGCCGAGCTGCGGTCAGCAGCTGCGGACGGACGGCTGCTGCCGCTGATGAGGTCCCTCGTGCGCGTCCCCGCGCGTCGCACGTCTGCAGGGGCGGGCGCGGCGGACGCCGGACAGCGTTCCCTGGCGGACTGGCTCGCCGCACTGCCTGCCGGCGATCGCGATCAGGCGCTGCTCACGCTCGTACGAGAAGAGGTCGCGGGCGTCCTTGGTCATGCCGAAGCGCGCACCGTCGACTCCCAGCAGGGCCTGCAGGACATGGGGCTCGACTCGCTCACTGCCGTGGAACTGCGTAACCGGCTCGGCGCGGCGACCGGGCTCCGGCTGCCGGCCACCGTCGTCTTCGACTATCCGACGGCCGCGGGGCTCGCCGCCCATCTGGGCGAGCAGTTGCTGCCCGTCGATCCGGGGCACGTGGCGAGCGTCACCGCGGAGATCGACCGCCTCGCGGCGGCACTCGAGGCGGGACCGAGCGGGCCCGAGGAGCACGCCGAGATCGGGGCCCGCCTCGCGGAGCTGCTGCGCAGCTGGCAGAGGGGCGGGGCGCCGGCCGACGATCTGTCGTCCGCCACCGACGACGAGCTTTTCGAGGCGCTCGACGAGGAGCTCGGGATGTCCGCGCTGGACTGATCGCGGACACCCGGCAGTGGACGGAGTCGGCCTCCAGGACCAGGACCCGGTCCACGGTCACGAAGCCGCGGTCCGCCTGCAGCAGGCGATGAACGACACCGTCGACGAG
>NZ_JBFAWU010000057.1:0-3047 GCF_040680455.1 Streptomyces sp. NPDC052052
GGCGGACACTCGCTCCTGGCCGTACGGCTGGTCACCCGGCTGAGCGAACGGCTCGGCCGGCCCGTGACCGTCACCGACCTCTTCGACCGGCCCACGCCGGAACTCCTCGCCACCACCACGACGGACGGGAGGAGCCCGAGGAAGAGCGTGGGCTCCGTGCCGCGTCCTGGGACGCTGCCGTTGTCCTCGGCGCAGCAGCGGATGTGGTTCGCCAACCAGGTGGACCCCAGGGGCTACGTCGTTCCGCTCTGCCTGAGACTGAGCGGTGTGCTGGACCGGACCGCGCTGGCGCAGGCGTGGGACGATGTGATCGGCCGGCACGAGATCCTGCGGACCCGCTACCCGCACAGGGACGGCGTGCCCCACCAGGAGATCCTGCCGTCCACGCCCGGGCTCGCGCCCCTTCAGATCCGGACGGTGCCCGCGCCCGAGATCCCCGACCGGATCGCGGAGTGCGTCGGCTCCCCCTTCGACCTGACCGTCGAACTGCCGGTGAAGGCATGGCTGTTCTCCGTCGCCGGTCACGACGAGAACGAGAACGAGAACGAGAACGCGAACGAGAACGAGAACGAGTACGACGCCGGCTCCGGGACCAGCGAGCACGTACTGCTGCTGTCGGTCCATCACATCGCCACGGACGAGCTGTCGTCCGGGCCGCTCATGAACGACCTGTCGCGGGCCTACACGGCACGGTGCGAGGGACGGCAGGCCCCCTGGGAGCCGCTGCCGGTGCAGTACGCCGACTACGCGGTGTGGCAGGCGGCACTCCTCGACCCGTCCGACACCGCCGAGGAGATGGCGCAGGGCCTCGCGTACTGGAAGCGGACGCTGGAGGGAATGCCGGAGAGAATCCCCCTCCCGGTGGACCGGCCGTACCCGGCTCGTCCGCGCCAGGAGGCGGGAGGCGTGGACTTCGTCGTGCCGGAGCAGGTCCATCAGGCGCTGGCGGGTCTGGCGTCGCGGAGCCGGGCCACGCTCTTCATGGTGATGCAGGCCGCGTTGGCCGCAGTGCTCGGCAGGCACGGCGTGGGAGACGACATTCCGATCGCCACCCCGGTGGCCGGCCGGTACGACGCGTCACTGGACGACCTGGTCGGGTGTTTCATCAACACGATCTGTCTGCGCACCCCCACGCGGGCGGCGATGACCTTCACCGAGGCGGTGGAGGCGGCCCGAGAGGTGACGCTGGGAGCCCTCACCCACCAGGAGGTGCCGTTCGAGCAGGTGATCCGGGAGATCAACCCCGACCGGTCCGGCGACCGGACCGGGTTCGTCCAGGTATTCCTGTCGGTCCTCCACTCCCTCCCCGACGCCGTACGACTGCCCGGACTCTCCGTCGTCGAAGAGGGCACGTCGCACGCACTGGTGCCGGGCGACCTGTCGCTCCATCTGCTGGCCTCGGGTGACCTGGCCGGAGAACCGGGGGAGATCCGGGGGCACTTGGCCTATCGGCTGGATCTGTTTGATGAGGGGTCGGTGCGGGGGTTGGCGGATCGGTTCGTGCGGTTCCTGGAGTGTGTGGCGGCGGACCCGGGGATGCGGGTGGGTGACGCGGAACTGCTGTTGGAGGGGGAGCGGGAGTGGCTTGCCGGTGTCGCCGGTGTCGAGGGTTCGAGTGGTGTGGGGTCGGCGGGTGTGGTTCCGGAGCTGTTCGAGGCACAGGTGGCTCGGTCGTCTTCGGGTGTGGCGGTGGTGGCTGGTGGGGTGTCGTTGTCGTTCGGTGCGGTGAATGCGGCGGCGAATCGGTTGGCGCGGTGGTTGGTGGGTCGTGGGGTGGGGCCGGATGCGCGGGTGGTGTTGGGTGTGTCGCGGTCGGTGGAGTTGGTGGTGGCTGTGCTGGGGGTGTTGAAGGCGGGTGGGGCGTATGTGCCGGTGGGGGAGGACTTGCCGGCGGCTCGGGTGCGGGCGGTGCTGGAGGATGCGGCACCGGTGGTGGTGCTGGGTGACGGGCGGGCCTCGGTGTCCTGGCCGGAGGGGACGCACTGGGTGGATCTGGCGGACGTTCTGCGTCAGACCGCTGTCGGGAACGTGGGCGAGGAGGACCTCACGGACGCGGACCGGCTGGCGCCGCTGTTGCCGGAGCATGCCGCGTATCTGCTGTTCACGTCGGGATCGACCGGCAGGCCCAAGGGCGTGACCGTACCGCATCGCGCCATCCACAACCTGTTCCACGCACACCAGGAGGCGTTCCAGGAGTTCCGTGCCGAACGGACGCGGGTCCTTCTGACGGCGCCCCTGACCTTCGACATCCACTGGGAAGCCTTCCTGTGGATGTTCGAGGGGAACGAGGTGTACGTCGTGGACGACGAGACCCGCCTCGACGTCCCGGCGCTGGCCCGCTACATCACCGACCACGACATCGGATTCGTCAGCACCACACCCTCCCTCGTCCGTCAGTTGACCGATGTGGGCCTGTTCGACGGCGGCTCCTCGCACCCCGTCGTGCTGCAACTGGGCGGCGAGGCCGTGGACGAGGGACTGTGGGAGGAACTGACGCAGCTCGACGGTGTGGCCGCGTTCAACTTCTACGGGCCGACGGAGAGCGCCGTCTGGAGCACGTACACCCGGCTGGTGAAGGGCGACACCGTCAGCATCGGACGTTCACCGGCGAACGTGTGGCTGTATGTGGTGGATGTGTGGGGTGGGTTGGTGCCGCCGGGGGTGCGGGGTGAGTTGTGTGTCGGTGGGGCGGGTGTCGCGCGTGGTTATGCGGGGCGGCCGGGGCTGACCGCGGAGCGGTTTGTGCCGGACCCCTTCGGTGGCGATCCGGGTGCGCGGATGTATCGGACGGGGGATCTCGTTCGGTGGCGTGAGGATGGTCTGCTGGAGTTCTTCGGTCGGATCGACGGTCAGGTCAAGGTGCGCGGTTACCGCATCGAGCTCGCTGATGTCGAGGCGGCGGTGCTGCGTCAGGAGGGGGTCGGCAGGGCGGCGGTGTCGGTGTTCGAGCACGCGGGGGACCGGCGGCTGGTGGCCTACGTGGAACCTGCCGCGGAGCACACCGTCGACGTTGAGCGGGTCCGGCAGGGGGTGGCGGGTGAACTGCC
>NZ_JBFAWU010000058.1:0-3041 GCF_040680455.1 Streptomyces sp. NPDC052052
CCCACATACAGCTCGCCCGCGACCCCGACCGGCACCGGGTGCAGACCCGAATCCAGCACGTATACCCGCATGTTGGGCAGCGGACGACCGATCGGCACGACCTCACGGCCGACCGGTTCGACCACCGGGAAGACGGTGGAGCCGACGGACGCCTCGGTGGGCCCGTACTCGTTGACCAGACGGCCCGGGCCGAGGATGTCCAGGGAGCGGTCCGCCGCACTGCCGGGCAGGGCCTCGCCGGCGACGACCGTCACCGCGGCGAGTTCGTCCGCCTGCTCGGTGGTGAGCTGCGCGGCGAGCAGCTCCAGGTGGCCGGGGGTCAGCTTGACGAAGCTGTACGGGGCACCGGCCGCCAGCGCCCGCCCGAGATCGGCCGGCGCGGTGTCCTGGGCGACGGCGTACACACGCTGCCCGGTGACCAGCGGCGCCCACAGGTTGGGGACGATCAGGTCGAAGGCCACCGAGGAGAACATCGGCGCGCCGCCCGTGCCGCGGGAGGCGAGTTCGCGCGCCGCCCAGGCCACATGGTTGACCAGCCCCCGGTGCGGCACCTCGACACCCTTCGGGGTGCCCGTCGAACCGGACGTGAAGACGACGTACGCGAGCAGGTCCAGGTCGTCGCGGCGCACGGGCGCCGTCCGCGGCCGGTCCGCACCCGCCGTGTCGGCGCACAGCACCCGGGTACCGGCGAACCGGTCCGCGTACGCCGCCGAGGTGAGCGCCACCCGGGCGCCGGAGGTCCGCACGATCGCGGCAACCCGCTCCGCCGGGTACGACGGGTCGACGGGCACGTACGCCCCGCCCGCCTTCCACACCGCGAGCAGAGCGGCGATCAGATCGGGCCCCCGGTCGAGCTGGACCGCGACCCGTGCCTCGTCATCGACACCCTCGGCGCGCAGCGCGTGGGCCAACTGATTTGCTCGGGCGTCGAGTTGGGCGTACGTCAGGGTCTCGTCGGCGAGCGTGACCGCGGGTGCGTGCGGCACCCGGGCGGCCTGCTCCTCGAACCGCTGGAGGACGGAGGCGGTCTCGGCCGGGTGGTGCGTGGCGTTCCACTCGACGAGCTGGCGGTGCAGCTCGTCCGCGGGCAGCGGCACCACACGGGCGTCGCCCGCCGGGTCCTTGACCATCGCGTCCAGGACGGCCGCGTACAGCGCGGTGAGCCGGTCGGCATGCGCGCGGGACAGGGCGTGGGTGTGCGTGGTCATCAGCAGGTAGCCGGCGACCGCGGAGACCGCCAGGTCGAACTCGGTGGCACCCTCGCCGGAGCTGGCCTCCAGGTCGACGCGGTCGGTGTCGACGTGGTCGAAGTCCTGGTAGCTGAAGCGGACATCGAGCAGGCGCGCCACCCCGGCGTCGTGCTGGATCGCCGGCATCGGATAGCGGCGGTGCTCCCACATGCCCGCCTCGTGGGCGAAGACCTCGCGCACGAGCTGCTCCCAGGTGCGGGCGCGGTCGGCGTCGAAGGCGAACGGGAGCGTGTTGAGGTACATGCCGTAGACGCGGTCGGCGCCGGGCGCCTCGGGACGGGCGCTGAAGACGAGACCGGAGTGGAAGCGGTCCTCCTCGGTGAGCAGGCTCAGCGTCTTCAGGTGGGCGGCCAGGAGCACGCTCTTGACCGAGACCCTGGCGCGCGCGGCGAGCGCCCGCAGCCCCGCGTCGAAGGGCTTCAGGTCCACCGCGACACGGAACCGCTCGCGCGGGGCCGTGCGGTCGCCCGCCCAGGCGGCGGGCAGCGTGAAGCGCGCGTTCCCGTCGGTGACGGCCCGCCAGTGCGCCCGGTCGTGCTCGGACTCCAGGGAGCGCAGTTCGGCGGCGACGAAGTCCGCGTACCGGACGGCCGGCGCGGCCGGCGCGGTCCGCTCGGCGCCGTCGCGCTCGCCGCGGTACTCGTCGAGCAGTTCCATCAGCAGGGCCCGGTGGCTCCAGCCCTCGGTGATGGCGTGGCAGACCGTGAGTCCGAGCCGCCAGCCGTCGTCCTCGATGTGCACGGCCATCCGCAGCAGCGGGGCGCGCTCCAGGTCGAAGAGGTCGGCGCGCTCGGCGGCGAGGAACTCCTGGACGGCGGCGCGGCGGGCCGCCTCGTCGAGGCCGCGCAGGTCGTGGACCGTGACCGGGATGCCGGCCTGCGCGTGCACGATCTGCAGGGGCTGCGAGAAACCCTCCAGGTGGAAGGAGGTGCGCAGCATCTCGTGGCGGTCGGCGACGGTGGCGGCGGCCGCGCGCAGCGCCTCGGCGGTGAACGCCCGGGACTCGGTGATCTTGAACGACGACACGTTGTGGTACGCGTGCTGGGAGTCGTCGGCGAGCATCTCCAGGACCATGCCGAGCTGCACCTGCGTCAGCGGGTAGGCGTCCACGGCGTCGGCCGGGAGCGCGTCCCGGTCCTCGTCGGTGACCAGCGCGAACCGTGCGACGGGGGTGTCGACCTCGGTGCGCGCGGGGCGCCCGGTGAGGAACTCGCTCAGTTCGGCGACGGTGCGGTACTCGAAGACGTCCCGCACCCCGATGTCGAACCCGGCCGAACGCAACGCGCCGACCAGGGCGACGGCGCGGATGGAGTGGCCGCCGATCTCGAAGAACCCGTCCTCGACACCGACCCGCTCCAGGCCGAGCACCTGCGCCCACACCTCGGCGATGCGCTCCTCGGCGACCGTGCGCGGGGCGACGTAACCGTCGTCGGCCGCGCCGCCGGCGTCGGGGGCGGGCAGGGCGCGCCGGTCGACCTTGCCGTTGGCGTTCAGGGGCAGCTCGTCGAGCGGCACCAGGGTGGCCGGCAGCATGTACGCGGGCAGCCGCTCGGCCAGGAAGGCACGCAGCCCGGCAGGGTCGGAGGCCGGGGCGACATAGGCGGTGAGCTCGCCCTCGTGCGTCGTCACGAACGCCTCGCGGACGGCGGGGTGGCGGGTGAGCACGGTCTGGATCTCGCCCAGCTCGATGCGGTACCCGCGGATCTTGACCTGGTCGTCGATCCGCCCGAGGAACTCCACGTTCCCGTCGGCGAGTTGACGCACCAGGTCGCCGGTGCGGTAGAGGCGGGC
>NZ_JBFAWU010000059.1:0-3013 GCF_040680455.1 Streptomyces sp. NPDC052052
AACGCCCACGTGATCATCGAGCAGGCCCCCGAAACAGCCCAGACCGACACAGGAACCGCGGCTCCCGAGCCCGCGGAGTCCACACCCACCATGCCGGCCGTCACCGAGCCGGGTGGCCTGCCTGCCCTCCTGGTCCTGTCGGCCCGTACCGAAGGCGCGCTGCTCGGCCAGGCCGCGCGGCTCGCCGCCCATCTGCGCGCGGCGCCGGAGACGCCACTCGCCGACACCGCGCACACGCTCGCCACCGCCCGCACCCACTTCCCCCACCGTGCAACCGTCACCGCCCGCGGCCACGACGAGGCGTGCGCCGTCCTCGACGCCCTCGCCGCTGACGCGCCGCACCCCCGCCTCGCCTGCGGTACCGCGGACAGCGTCGGGGGCCGCACTGCATGGATGCTGACCGGGCAGGGCAGTCAGCGTTCCGGGATGGGCCGCGAGCTCCACGCCGCGCACCCCGTCTTCGCGCACGCCTTCGACGAGGCCGTACGCCACCTCGACCCCCATCTCGAGCATCCATTGCGGGACATCATGTTCGCCGAGTCGGGCACACCGGCTGCCGCGCTGCTCGACACGACCCGGTACGCCCAGCCGGCGCTGTTCGCCCTCCAGACCGCGCTGCACGCCCTGCTCACTCACCACGGCGCGGCCCCCGACGTGCTCATCGGCCACTCGGTCGGCGAACTGACCGCCGCCCACCTCGCGGGCGTGCTTGACCTGCCGGACGCCGCACGTCTGGTGGCCACACGCGCCCGGCTGATGCAGTCCGCCCCCAGCGGCGGCATCATGCTGGCCGTCGCCGCGCCACCGGACGCGATCGCACCGCACATCGAGGGCCGGGAGCACCTGGTGTCGATCGCCGCAGTCAACGGGCCCGCCGCCACGGTCGTCTCGGGCGACGCGGACGCTGTGCGGGCCATTGGCAGGCACTTCGCGGACCTGGGCACCAAGATCAAGGAACTCGCGGTCTCACACGCCTTCCACTCGCCGCATATGGAGCCCGTCCTCGAGGAGTTCAGGGAGGCTGCGGCGACCGTGGCGTACGCCGAGCCGACCATCCCCGTCATCTCCGACGTCACGGGCGAACTCGCCACCACGGAACAGCTCACCAGCCCTGACTACTGGACCGACCACATCCGGCGTCCCGTGCTCTTCCACGACGGCGTCACCGCGCTGCACGCCGACGGCGTCACCCGCTTCCTCGAACTCGGCCCGGACGCCGTACTGACCGCCGCCGCGCTCGAGACACTGCGCGACGCGAACGCCGGCGCCGGTCCCGTGGCCGTAGCCACGCTGCGCTCGGGACACCCCGAGCCGGAGAGCTACAGCACCGCGCTCGGCCGACTGCACACCAGCGGTGCCCCATTCGCCCTCGACCGGCTGCACCGCACCGCTACACGGGACACGGTGGCCGCCCTGCCCACGTACGCCTTCGAGCGCCGCCGATACTGGCTGGCGCCAGCGGCGGGCACCGCCGACCTGGCCACTGCGGGGATCGACGCCGCAGGCCACCCGTTGCTCGGCGCGGCCGTCACCCTCGCCGCCGACGACAGCTTGCTGCTTACCGGCCGGCTCTCCCTCGCCACCCATCCCTGGCTCGCCGACCACGCGATCAGCGGCCATCCCGTGCTGCCCGGCACCGCGCTGGTCGACCTGGCCCTGCACGCCGGTGAGCAGGTTGGCTGCGACACCATCAACGACCTCGCCCTCCCGGCCCCGCTCGTCCTGCCCGAGGAAGGCGCGGTCCAGCTCCAGCTCGTGCTCGGCGCCCCGGACGATGCCGGGCGCAGGGCCGTGACCTGCCACGCCAGGGCCGCCGACGACCAGAGCGCGGACGAGGAATGGACGCTCCTCGCCACCGGTGCCCTCTCCACCGCGGAGCCGGAGGCCGAGCCCGTGCACGCGGAAACGGCAGCCTGGCCGCCGGCCGGAGCTCGCGCCGAGGCCCTCGACGGGCTCTACGACCGACTCGCGGCCCTGGGTTACGGCTACGGTCCCGAGTTCCAGAACCTCACGGCGCTCTGGCGGGCCGATGGCAGCGACGACCTCTACGCCGAGGTGCGGCTGTCGGACGACGTCGCCGAGCCCGCTGACCGCTTCGGTATCCACCCGGCCCTGCTCGACGCCGCCCTGCACCCGCTCGCGGCCGCGCTCGGCACGTCGGACGCCGCGGTACGACTGCCGTTCGCCTGGCACGGCGTACGGCTCGCTGCGACCGGTGCGACCACACTCAGGGCGCGCCTGACCCGGACCGGGGCCGACGCGGTGGCGCTGACGCTGACCGACCACGAAGGCCACCCGGTCGCCGAGGTTGAGGCACTCGCGGTACGTCCGGTGACACCGGATGCTGTCGTACGGAGCCGGAGCGCGTGCGACGACGCCCTGTTCCGCGTCGAGTGGACGGCGGTACGGGAGCCCGTGGCACCGGCCACGAAGACCGGCGCACCCGAGCCATGGCCGGCGGCGGGATCGCCCGACGGCGGCGCGCCGCCGCCGGGCGTGGTCTTCCTGACCGTGGGAGGCGCCAGCCACACCTCCGGCGACGTTCCCCGGGCCGCGTACGACGTGACCGGCGGCACACTGGAACAGCTCCAACGCCTGCTGACCGACGAACGGTTCGACGGTACCCGCCTGGTGGTCGTCACCAGGGGCGCGGTCGCCTCACGAGACGACGAGGACATCAGCGACCTCGCTGCAGCACCCGTCTGGGGATTGGTGCGCACCGCTCAGTCGGAATACCCCGGGCGCGTCACCCTCCTCGATGTCGGCGACGCGTTCGGCGCGGAGGACATCACCGATGCCGTACGCCGCGCGGTGGCCGTCGACGAGCCCCAACTCGCGCTGCGCGACAACCGGATCATCGCGCCCCGGCTGGTCCGTGCGGGCGCCGCCGACGCGCCCGCGGCCACCGGCGCGCTCAACCCCGAGGGCACGGTGGTGGTCACGGGCGCGTCCGGCACACTGGGCGCCCATGTGGCACGCCATCTGACGGCCGAGCACGGGGCGCGTCACCTTG
>NZ_JBFAWU010000060.1:0-2777 GCF_040680455.1 Streptomyces sp. NPDC052052
TCCGTCCGACCCACCAACCGACCCGGATCCACCGCCACCACACCCAACAACCCCACCAACCGCTCCACCAACACCCCCACAAACACCGCATCGAAGAGGTCAGGGCGGTAGTCGATCTCGAACCGCAGCTCTTCACCGGGGAAGGCCCCCAGGCTGAGCGGGTAGTGGGCGAATCCGCCCCACTCGTCGGTGCCGGCCGGCAGGACGTCCTGGTCCCGCCCTTGGAGGAAGCCGGCGGTCCACGAACCTTCCCAGGGGGATTCCTGGGTGAAGTTCTCGAAGGCCATGGAGGTGTCGAAGAGTTCACCGAGCCCGGCGCGGCGCTGGATCTGCGCCAGGCCGACGTGGTGGTACGGGGTGAGGGATGCCTGCCGGCGCTGGAGGTCGGCGAGCAGGTCCTCCAGGGGCTGTTCCGGGTCCAGCCGCACCCGCACCGGCACGGTATTGATCAGCAGACCCACGATCTCCTCGACACCCGCCACCTCCGGCGAACGCCCCGACACCGTCGCACCGAAGACGACATCCTGCCGCCCCGTGAGACTCGACAACAGCAGCGCCCACGCACCCTGCACCACCGTGTTCAGCGTCAGCCCCCGAGCACGCGCCACCGCACTCAGCCGCGCCGTCGTCTCCGCATCGAGCGACCCCAGGGCGCGGGCAGGCTGTTCCGTGAGTGCGGCCGGCGCGCCCGGTGCGACCAGGGTCGGCTCCTCGAAGCCGGCCAGTTCGTCGGACCAGGCGTCCAGGGCGGCGTCCTCGTCCTGGGCGTTCAGCCAGGCCAGGTAGGAGCGGAAGGGCACCACGGGCGGCAGGCCGCTCTCGTCACCGCGCGCCTCGTACAGCCCGAACACCTCACCCAGCGCCCGCGCCATGGACCAGCCGTCCCACAGAATGTGATGACTCGTCAGCACCACCACATGCCGGTCGGCCGCAAGCCGCACCAGAGCCACCCGCATCAGCGGCGGCACCACCGGATCAAATCCCTCGGCCCGGTCAGCGCTCAGGAGTTCGTCGATCCGCTCGCGCTGCACCTCCTCGGGGAGGCCGGTGAGGTCCAGCTCGCGCCACGGGACGGTGACCTCCGCCGGGACCACCTGCACCGCCTCACCGGTACGGCGCACAAGGAATCCGACGCGCAGGCTCGCATGGCGGCGCACCAGACCCTGGAACGCGGCCCGCAGCACCTCCGCGTCGACCTCGCCGGAGAGCACGACGGGGGCCTGCAGAACATAGGGGTCGTCCGGGCGCCGCTCGTAGAGGGCGTGGAAGAGGAGTCCTTCCTGGAGTGGGGTGAGCGGCCACACGTCCTCCACCGGACCGGCGGCGGAGAACGCGGCGGCGACGTCTGCCCGGGCCTCGGCGTCCAGGGCCGGAAGCGGCTGCTCACCGCCGTCGGCAACGGCGCCCTCGGTGTCCGCGGCGGACGCCGACTGAGCGGTCTCCGCGAGGCCCACGACCGTCTTCGCCTCGAAGACGTCCCGGGGGGATATGTCGAGTCCGGCGGAGCGGGCGCGTACCGAGAGTTGGATCGAGGTGATCGAGTCGCCGCCGAGTTCGAAGAAGCTGTCGTCGATCCCGAGTTGCTCAATGCCCAGGACCTCGGCGAACAGTTCGCAGAGGAGATGTTCGCGCGGGGTACGCGGGGCTCGGCTGTCCTCCGCGCCTCGGAACTCCGGCACCGGGAGGGCGACGCGGTCCAGCTTCCCGGTGCTGGTCACCGGCAGTGCGTCCAGCGGTACGAAGGCCGCGGGCACCATGTAGGCGGGGAGCGTGGAGGCCAGGGCCTCGCGCAGGACCGACACGTCCAGGGCGGACGCGGGGCCGGAGGCCGGCACGACATAGGCCACCAGACGCTTCGAGCCGGTGTCTTCTCGTGCCAGCACGGCGACCTGGCCGACCGGCGGGAGGGCGGAGAGTGCGGCTTCGATCTCGCCCGGCTCCACGCGGAAACCACGGATCTTCACCTGGTGGTCCGCACGCCCCACGAACTCCAGCGCACCGTCCGCGTTCCACCGCACCACATCACCCGTGCGGTACATCCGCTCACCCAGCTGCCCGAACGGGCAGGCCACAAAGCGTTCCGCGGTCAGTCCCGGCCGGTTCACATAGCCACGTGACACACCGGCACCCGCGATGTACAGCTCCCCCGCAACCCCCACACCCACCGGGCGCAGCGCCGCGTCCAGGACGTAGGTCCGCATACCGTCCAGCGGATGCCCAATCGGCATCACCGCCGGCACCTCCGCCGACATCCCCAACGGGAAGGCCGTGGCGAAGGTCGTCGTCTCCGTCGGACCGTACCCGTCCACGAGGAGGAGATCCGGGCAGTGCTCGCGGACCCGGCGCACCGCATCCGCACGCACCGCCTCACCACCGGTCCACAGCTCCCGCAGTCCCGCCAGGCAGCCGGGGTCCTCCAGCGCGAACGCGTGGAAGAGGGGAGCCGTGAGCCATGTCGCCGTGATGCCGTGAGTGCGGACCAGCTCCCGCAGGAGGCCCGCCGTGAGGTCCTTGGCCGGGGACAGCACTACCTGGCCGCCGGACAGGAGGGGTACCCACAGCTCGTAGGTCGAGGCGTCGAACATCAGCGAGGAGTGCGACAGCAGGACCTCGTGCCCCGAAGCGAACCGCTCATCACGGGCCAGGGCCACCACATCCGCATGCGTGACCTCCACCCCCTTCGGCACACCCGTCGACCCCGACGTGAACATCACATACGCCGCACTCCCGGGCACCGGACCCGCCACCTCACCGGCCACCGACGCCCCGGACATGCC
>NZ_JBFAWU010000061.1:0-1864 GCF_040680455.1 Streptomyces sp. NPDC052052
TGCGCTGGAGCGGGCCAAGGCGGCCGGCCTGACCCACCTCAACCTGGACGGCACCGTGGTCCGCACCGACCGGGTCGCGGCCCCCGGCCCCAACGGCGCGGACCTGTGGTGGTCGGGCAAGCACCGGCATCACGGCGGGAACGTGCAGGTCATCTCCACGCCGGACGGCTGGCCGATCTGGGTCTCACCGGTCCGCCCAGGCCGTGAGCACGACACCACTTGCGCCCGTCGGCACGGCCTGATCGACGCGCTCAACCGTGTCGCAGCAGAGCTGGGCGTGCCGACCCTGGTCGATCTCGGGTACGAAAACGCCGGAGACGGCTTCCGCCACCCGGTCAAGAAGCCCGCAGGGGGCAAGCTGACCGAGGCCCAGCAGACCTACAACAAAATCATCCGAGGCATCCACGGCGTGTGCGAACGAGCCAACTCCATGCTCAAGACCACCTTCAAGGCCCTGCGCCGGGTCAGCCTCGATCCCGGCCGGATCACCCAGATCGCCGCCGCGGCCCTCGTACTGCTTCAGCTCGAGTACGACCGAACCATCTGAACGATCACGCAACGTCGTGATCGATTACCGGGAAAGGCGCAATCTGCGCTTCGACGGTCGGTGGAGTCCAGGTCCTCAACTGCCTGGTCAGTCCGCAGCCGCCCGCTCTCCAGCCGGGCGCCTGCGCCACGCGCGCTCGGTGAGCGACGGCGGCTGCCAGGCACCGTCGGCCTGGTAGAGATCGGTGCCGGGCGCCACGATCTCGTCGATACGGTCGAGCACCGCGTCGTCGAGCAGCAGGTCAGCCCCCTTGAGCAGCGAGGCGAGCTGGGCCATGGTGCGCGGACCGATGATCACGGACGTGACGGCCGGGTGCACCAACGGGAAGGCGACGGCCAGTTCCGGCAGGATGCAGCCCACCTCCTCAGCGAGAGTGACGAGTTGCTCGACGGCCGCGAGTTTCGCGGCGTTGCCGGGGATGGCGGGGTCGAAGCGGTGCGGAGTGAGCTTGGCGCGGCCGGTGGTGAGGTCGACGGACCGGCCCTCGCGATACGCGCCGGACAGAAATCCCGAGGCGAGCGGTGACCAGGTCAGCACTCCCATGTCCAGGCGCTGCGCGGTGGGCAGCACGGACCGTTCGATGCCGCGCGCGAGAATCGAGTACGGCGGCTGCTCCGTGCGCAGCCGCATCAGTCCGCGCCGCTCCGCCACATGGCGAGCCTCGACGAGGTCCTCTGCAGGAAACGTGGAGCAGCCGAACGTCCGGATCTTGCCTGCCCTCACCAGGTCGCTGAGGACGGACAGCGTCTCCTCGATGTCGGTGGTGTGGTCGGGACGGTGCACCTGGTAGAGGTCGATCCAGTCCGTGTCCAGGCGCCGCAGACTGTCCTCGACGGCTTTGAGGATCCAGCGGCGCGAATTGCCGCTGCGGTTGCGTCCCTCCCCCAGCGGAAAGTGCACCTTCGTGGCAAGCACGACGTCGTCGCGTCTGCCCTTGAGTGCCTTACCGACGATTTCCTCGCATTCGCCGGCCGAGTACATGTCGGCGGTGTCCACGAAGTTGATCCCGGCGTCGAGCGCAGCGTGAATGATGCGTGCGCTGTCCTTGTGGTCGGGGTTACCGACGGCACCGAACATCATCGTGCCGAGGCAGTGGGTGCTGACCTCGATGCCGGTCTTGCCGAGGGCTCGATAACGCATTCCAGTGCTCCGTCGCAGGCGGGGGCGGGTTGGGGGCGTCAGCATAGGACTTGGAGTGCACTTGACGGCAAGGGCGCGGGGAGGTCGTACGACGACGGACCTTCGCCTGGCAGCATCAGTAACGGCTCCGCATCCTCTCGACGACGGCCGAACGTCCATTTGGCCCGCTCCAGCGCG
>NZ_JBFAWU010000062.1:0-1784 GCF_040680455.1 Streptomyces sp. NPDC052052
CGTGATGTCGTGGTGGGGTGCCCGATGACCGGGCGGACGCGTCCCGAGACGGCGCCGTTGATGGGATATTTCGTCAACGTGGTCGCTCTGCGGGGTCGTTGGGAGCTGGGAACGCGTTTCACCGACCTGTTGGAACAGGTCCGCGCCACAGTGTTGGAAGGCATGGCCCACCAGGACGTGCCCTTCAGCTCGGTGGTGGAAAGAATCCGGCCCACCCACGACCCCAGTCGCAACCCCGTCTACCAAGCCATGTTCACTCATCAGGCAACAGGCACGGGCGATGCTGCGGGAATCACGGCCGGTGACGTCACCTGGAGCGGATTTCCGGTCGACGACGTCGGGGCACCGACCGATCTGGCGATGGCCTGCCGCGAGAGCGACGACGGGACCCTGCACGGGGCACTGCGATACAACGAGAACCTGCTCGAACGAGAGAGCGCCGAGCGGATGGCTCAGGACCTGGTGCGCGTCCTGCGAGCCGTCGCCGAGGACCCCGGGTGCCGTATCGACGAGATCGAACCCCCTGTCGGCATGGGCGGGCTGGTCCGTGGACCCCTCGGCCTCGCCGGCCCGACCGCCGAGCGCTTCCTGCCGGACCCGTCCATCGAGGGACGCGACGACAGCACACCGGATGAGGACGACCTGGTCGATCCGGATGAGCTCCGGGCGGCCATGGAGAAGAACCCGCTGGTCGTGGAAGCCTTCCTCAGGCCCGGCGAACCCCGGAACGTGGACCTGTTCGTCGTACTGGCCGATGCCGCCCCGCCGGACGCCGTGGACCGGCTCCACGACTACCTCGACGACATGCTGCCCCCGTACGTCGAGTCCGTCGGCATCACCGTGCTGGACAGCCTGCCCCGGACACCCGGCGGCGACGTGGCCGTGGATCGGCTGCCCGCACCGGCCCCGAGCGAGCCTCCGCAGGACGAACTCGAGACCGTCATCGCGGAGATCTTCAAGGACCTCATACGGGAGGTCGACACCGTCGGCCGGCACGACAACTTCTTCGACATCGGTGGACACTCACTGATCGCCATGCGCGTGAAGTTCCAGGTGCGAGAGCGCCTCGGACTGGAACTGGAACAGGCCGAGTTCTACCAGAACCCGACCGTAGCCGGTGCGGCCACGCTGCTGCGGAACCGGCAGCCTGCGTCGCCCGCCGCCTCCTCCGCAGATGTGTTGGTGGGTTCGGGTGCGGTGGAGGGGGTGTTGTCGCCGGCGCAGGAGGCGTTGTGGTTCTTGTGGCGTTTGGATCCGGGGGCGGGTTCGTACAACGTGCCGTCGGCGTATCGGTTGTCGGGTTTGTTGGATGTGGAGGCGTTGGGGCGGGCTCTGGCTGGGGTGGTGGGGCGTCATGAGGTGTTGAGGACGCGGTTTGTTGAGCGTGGTGGGTCGGTGGTGCAGGAGGTGGTGCCGGCGGGTCCGGTGGGTGTGGATGTGGTGGTGGTTCCTGAGGGTCGGGGTCGTGAGGGTCGGGGTCGTGAGGAGGTGCTGGCGGGGCTGGTTGTGGAGCGTGCGGTTGAGCCGTTCGATCTGGATGGGCATGTGCCGTTGCGTGTGGTGTTGTTCCGTCTGGCGGCGGACGATCATGTGCTGTTGGTGGTGACGCATCATGCGTTCACCGATGCGTGGTCGGACGAGATCTTCTGGCGTGAGCTGGGGGAGTTCTATGGGGCCGAGGCGGAGGGTCGGTCGGTTGAGCTTCCGGTGCTCGGTCTGCAGTATCTGGATGTGGCTCGGTGGCAGCACGGGTTGCGGGAGCAGGGTGTGCTGGGGGCCCAGTT
>NZ_JBFAWU010000063.1:0-1693 GCF_040680455.1 Streptomyces sp. NPDC052052
CGGTCAGCCCCGGCCGCCCCGCATAACCACGCGCGACACCCGCCCCACCGACACACAACTCACCCCGCACCCCCGGCGGCACCAACCCACCCCACTCATCCACCACATACGCCCGCACATTGGCCAGCGGGCCGCCGATCCCCGTCGGCCGGTCCGGCCGTACACGGGCGAACGTGCTGTCCACGGCACATTCCGTGGGCCCGTAGAAGTTGAACGCGGCCACACCGTCGAGCTGGGACAGCTCCTCCCAGAGCACCTGGTCCATCGCCTCCCCGCCGACCGAGAGCACGGCGGGACGCGGATGTCCCTCCCGGAACATGCCGACCCCGGCCAGCTCCCTCACCACGGACGGCGTGACGTCCATGAACGCGATGTCGTGGTCGGCGACGTACCGTGCCAGCGCCTGCATGTCCAGCCGCGTCGTGTTGTCGACGATGTGCAGTTCGTGCCCCTCGAACATCCACAGGACGGCTTCCCAGTGGGTGTCGAAGCTGAGCGGCGCCGTCAGAAGGGCCCGCGTCGGCTCGGGACGGAACTCCTGGAACGCCTCCCGGTGTGCGTGGAACAGGTTGTGGATGGCGCGATGCGGTACGGTCACGCCCTTGGGCCTGCCGGTCGATCCCGACGTGAACAGCAGATACGCGGCATGCTCCGGCAACAGCGGCGCCAGCCGGTCCGCGTCCGTGAGGTCCTCCTCGCCCACGTTCCCGACAGCGGTCTGACGCAGAACGTCCGCCAGATCCACCCAGTGCGTCTCCTCCGGCCAGGACACCGAGGCCCGCCCGTCACCCAGCACCACCACCGGTGCCGCATCCTCCAGCACCGCCCTCACCCGAGCCGCCGGCAAGTCCTCCCCCACCGGCACATACGCCCCACCCGCCTTCAACACCCCCAGCACAGCCACCACCAACTCCACCGACCGCGACACACCCAACACCACCCGCGCATCCGGCCCCACCCCACGACCCACCAACCAACGCGCCAACCGATTCGCCGCCGCATTCACCGCACCGAACGACAACGACACCCCACCAGCCACCACCGCCACACCCGAAGACGACCGAGCCACCTGCGCCTCGAACAGCTCCGGAACCACACCCGCCGACACCCCACCACCCGAACCCGCGACACCGGCGACACCGGCGAGCCACTCCCGCTCCCCCTCCGACATCAGCTCCGCATCACCCACCCGCATCCCCGGATCCGCCGCCACACACTCCAGGAACCGCACGAACCGATCCGCCAACCCCCGCACCGACACCTCATCAAACAGATCCAGCCGATAGGCCAGCCCACCCTGCAGACCCCCCTCCCCGTCGATCAGGGTCAGGTCGAGGTCGGCGGGAACGTGCACCGCACCGGGTTCCATCCGTTTGGCGTCGAGGCCGGCGAAGCCCGACTTCGCGAGGGGCTCGGTGGCGGATTCCGCGAAGTAGGAGAACATGGCTTGGTAGACGGGGTTGCGGCTGGTGTCGCGGGTGGGCCGGATTCTTTCCACCACCGAGCTGAAGGGCACGTCCTGGTGGGCCATGCCTTCCAACACTGTGGCGCGGACCTGTTCCAACAGGTCCGTGAAACGCGTTCCCAGTTCCCAACGCCCCCGCAGAGCGACCACGTTGACGAAATATCCCATCAACGGCGCCGTCTCGGGACGCGTCCGCCCGGTCATCGGGCACCCCACCACGACATCACG
>NZ_JBFAWU010000064.1:0-1605 GCF_040680455.1 Streptomyces sp. NPDC052052
TCAGCGGTACCAATGCGCATGTGGTTCTTGAGGAGGCGCCGTTGGTGCCGGTTGTTTCGGGTGTGCCTGTGGGGTGTGGGCCGTCTGTGGTGCCGTGGGTGTTGTCGGGGAAGAGTGTGGAGGCGGTGCGGGCTCAGGCGGGGCGGTTGTTGGCGGATGTGGAGGCGCGGCGGGTTGTTGATCTGGTGGGTGTGGGTGCCGGGTTGGTGGGTACCCGTGCGGCGTTCGAGCATCGTGCTGTGGTTGTGGGTTCTGACCGGGAGGGTCTGCTGGCGGGTCTTGCGGGGCTTGCTGCTGGTGTGGATGTGCCGGGTGTGGTGAGTGGTGTGGCGGCTGTTGGTGGGAAGTCGGTGTTCGTTTTTCCGGGGCAGGGGTCGCAGTGGGTGGGTATGGCGCGGGAGTTGGTTGCTGTGTCGCCGGTGTTCCGTGAGTGGTTGGGGGAGTGTGCCCGGGCGTTGTCGGTGTATGTGGAGTGGGATGTGCTGGAGGTGTTGGATGATCCGGTTGCGTTGGAGCGGGTGGATGTGGTGCAGCCGGTGTTGTGGGCGGTGATGGTGTCGCTGGCGGGGTTGTGGCGGTCGTGGGGTGTGGAGCCGGATGCGGTGGTGGGGCATTCGCAGGGGGAGATCGCGGCGGCGGTGGTGGCGGGTGCGTTGAGTGTGGCTGATGGTGCGCGGGTGGTGGCGTTGCGGAGTCAGGCGATCAGGGTGCTGGCGGGTCTGGGTGGGATGGTGTCGGTGGCGTTGCCTGTGGGTGAGGTGCGGGCCCGGATCGGTCGGTGGGGTGAGGATGTCGGGGTGGCGGCGGTGAACGGGCCGGCCTCGACGGTGGTTTCGGGTTCGGTGTCGGCTTTGGGTGAGCTGATGGAGGTGTTGGCGGGGGAGGGGGTGCGGGTTCGTCGTATTCCGGTGGATTACGCCTCGCATTCGGCGTATGTGGACCGGATTCGGGCGCAGGTGCTGCGGGTGCTGGAGCCGATTTCGCCGAGGTCGTCGGAGGTTGCTTTCTATTCGACGGTGACGGGTGAGCGGGTGGACACGGCGGGGCTGGATGCGGAGTACTGGTTCCGGAATCTGCGTGCGACGGTGGAGTTCGAGAAGGCGACGCGTGCGCTGCTTGGGGATGGTTACAGGATCTTTGTGGAGTCAAGTCCTCATCCTGTGTTGGCGATTGGGTTGCAGGAGACTTTCGAGGCGGTGGGGGGTGGTGCGCATGTCGTTCCGTCGCTGCGTCGTGAGGAGGGTGGCCTGGAGCGGTTTGTGATGTCGGTGGGGCAGGCGTATGCGTTGGGTGCTGATGTGGGCTGGGCGGGTGTGTTCGCCGGGGTTCGCCCGGTGGAGCTTCCGACGTATCCCTTCCAGCGGCGTCGTTACTGGCTGGGGTCCACTGCTCCTGTGGGTGATGTGAGGGCGGCGGGTCTCACCGCGGTGGGTCATGCGTTCCTGGGGGCGGCTGTGTCGCCGGCCGGGGGCGACGGGTTGCTGTTGACCGGTCGGCTTTCGCTGCGTGGGCAGCCGTGGCTGGGGGATCACGCGGTGACCGGGACGGTGCTGCTGCCCGGGACCGCCTTCGTCGACCTCGCCCTCCACGCAGGCGGCCAACTCG
>NZ_JBFAWU010000065.1:0-1437 GCF_040680455.1 Streptomyces sp. NPDC052052
ACTGCGCGAGCAGTCGGTGACCATGTTCCTGGAGCTGGGCCCCGACCCCGTCCTCACCGCCATGACCCGCGCCAGCCTCGGTGCCGACACCGAGGGGCCGGCCGTTGTCGCCGCGCTGCTCAACCGTCGCTACGACGAGGCCCGCACGGTCCTGCGGGCTCTCGCGGCGGCGTCCGCGGGCGGCGTTGACGTCGACTGGAGTCCTCTGCATGGCACCGGTCACGGCCGGCGTGTGCCCCTGCCCACCTACCCGTTCCAGCGCAAGCGCCACTGGATCGACACACTTGCTGCCGCACCCGGCACCGCGCAGGGCGCCACCGAGCGCCCGACGGCGGAAGCGGCGGACGTGGCAGAGGCGGAGGATGCCGAGGATCTCGACGACACCGGTCTCGCGGCACGCCTGCGCGGGCTGTCCGAGCGGCAGTGCGAGGAGCTCGTGCTCGGCCTGGTCGTCCGGCACACGGGCCGCATTCTCGGATACCGCCCCGACGAGATCATCGAACCGGCCCTGCCCTTCAAGGAGATCGGCCACACCTCCCTCACCTCCGTCGAGCTCAGAGACCTGCTCGTCGCAGACACCGGCCTCGCCCTGCCCGTATCCGCCGTCTACGACCATCCCACCCCCCTGCTCCTCGCCCGCCACATCGTCCGCGAGCTCCTGCCCACACCAGCCAACACGGCAGAACAGCAAACTCACGGGCGTCGCACAGCGGCTGACGAGCCACTCGCCGTCGTCGCCATGGGCTGCCGCTTTCCTGGCGGTGTCACGGCCCCTGAAGAGCTGTGGCAGATCCTGGAGGGCGGCGTCGACGCCGTCGGTGCGTTCCCCACGGACCGGGGTTGGGACCTCGACGCGCTGTACAACCCTGATCCGGAGGTCAGCGGCACCTCGTACACCCGACACGGCGGCTTCATCGACGATGTGGGCGGCTTCGACGCGGACTTCTTCGGCATCAGCCCCCGCGAGGCCGCCGCGATGGACCCGCAGCAGCGGCTGCTCCTGGAGACGTCGTGGGAGGCGATCGAGCGGGCCGGTATCGACCCGGCCACCCTGCACGGCACCGACACCGGCGTCTTTGTCGGCACCACCACCCAGGACTACGGCCCGCGCCTGCACGAACCGGCGGACGGCTACGAGGGCTATCTGCTCACCGGTAGCACCGCGAGTGTGGCGTCGGGCCGGATCGCTTACTCCCTGGGGTTCGAGGGTCCCGCGGTGACGGTGGACACGGCGTGCTCGTCGTCGTTGGTGGCGTTGCATCTGGCGGCGCAGGCGCTGCGCCAGGGCGAGTGCTCGCTCGCACTCGCGGGCGGTGCGACCATCATGGCGACCCCCGGAATGTTCGTGGAGTTCAGCCGCCAGCGGGGGCTCTCCCCGGATGGCCGGTGCAAGGCGTTCTCCGCCGCCGCGGACGGAACGGGCTGGGGCGAGGGTGT